>CACYGY010000179.1 GCA_902774025.1 uncultured Eubacteriales bacterium | reverse complement strand
ATGAGGCAGACATCGGAAAGCCTCAGATTCTGGTGGAGGACACCTGGGGGGACAGCCATCCGGGCAGCATGCATCTGCAGCAGGTTTCGGAAGGTATCTGCCGGAGCATCTACGAAAAAGGCGGATGTCCCGGACGTTTCCATGCCACGGACATCTGCGACGGGTGCGCCCAGGGTCATGACGGGATGAACCTGATTCTGGCTTCCCGGGAGACCCTGTGTGACATGGTGGAGCTGCACGCCGGGTTCATTCCCTGGGACGGCATGGTCCTGACCTCCTCCTGTGACAAGTCCATCCCGGCACATCTCAAGGCTATGGCAAGGGTGAATATTCCCTCCGTGTTTGTGCCGGGAGGCAGCATGCGGCCGGGGCCGGATCAGACCACCTCTCTGGTGGCGGGGTCCATCTCCCTGCGGCAGAAGCAGAAGGACGGCATATCGGAGGAGGAAGTGCGCAACTACAAGCTGACGGGATGTCCTTCCGCCGGCGCCTGCACCTTCCTGGGCACGGCCTCCACCATGCAGTGTGTGGCGGAAGCCCTGGGCCTGGCGCTTCCGGGGAGTGCTCTGGTTCCGGCCACCATGCGGGACATGCAGGCCTGTGCCAGGCAGGCGGGAAGAGCAGTGATGCATCTGGTGGAAAAGCAGATCCGGCCTTCTGACATTCTGACGGAGGCGGCTTTCCGAAATGCCATTGTCGTGCACAGCGCCATCGGCGGATCCACCAATGCCACGCTGCATCTGCCCTCCATCGCCAGGGAGCTGGGCATGGAACTGGACATTGGGCTGTTTGACGAGATCAACCGGAAGGTTCCCCACATCGGGAATATCAATCCCAGCGGAAAGCACCTGACGGAATCCTTCTGGTTTGCCGGCGGCGTGCCTGTCGTCCAGTGGCTGCTGCGGGATTATCTGGACCTGGATGTGATGACGGTGACCGGAAAGACCCTGCGGGAGAACCTTAAGGAGATCCGGGAAAGCGGTTTCTTTGAGCGGGGAGAGGGCTATCTCCACAACTACGGGCTGAAGAGGGAGGATGTGATCTTCCCGCCGGAGAAAACGGAGGAAAAGGGGTCCATCGCCATTCTCAGGGGGAATCTGGCGCCGGAGGGGGCCGTGATTAAGTACAGCGCCTGTGCGGAGAATATGCGGAGGCTCGTGGGCTCTGCGCGGGTTTATGACAGCGAGGAAGCGGCGCACGGGGCCGTGGTGCGCGGGGAGATCAACCCGGGGGAGATTCTGGTCATCCGCTATGAGGGCCCCAGGGGATCCGGAATGCCGGAAATGCTCATGACCACGGAGGCCATTGTGTGCGACCGGAAACTGAACGGGTCCGTGTCCCTGGTGACAGACGGCAGGTTCTCCGGGGCAACAAGAGGGGCGGCCATCGGGCATGTCTCGCCGGAGGCGGCAGCCGGGGGTCCTCTGGCCTATCTGTGCGACGGGGACATTGTGGAATACAGCATAGAAAAGAGAAGCCTGAATGTCGTGGGTATCCATGGCGAGATGGTGGGAGCGGAAAAGGCGACTGAAGTGCTGGAAGAGCGCAGGAAAACCATGGCGCTGAGAACGCCGCCTGTCCGGAAAGGCGTATTGAAGCGGTATACCGAATGGGCGCTTTCCGCCATGAAAGGCGCAGGATACTGAAAGGGGAGGAACATATGGCCAAATATATCACACCCGCGGTGACGCCGCTGAATGAGGACGGGACCATTGACGAGCAGGGAGCTGGGAAACTCTATGAGCATCTGATCCATGGGGGCGTGGACGGAATCCTGCTTCTGGGGAGTATCGGAGAGTTCTTTGCCTTCTCCATGGAACAGAAGAAACAGTCACCGTGTCCCGGTAATGGTGGGAACCGCCGATACGGTATTCCAGCATGTGACAGAGCTCTCTGAATATGCCCTTCGGGAAGGCGCGGATGCGGTGATTGTGGTGCCGCCCTACTATTTCTGGCTCAACGGCGGCAGTCTGGAAGAATACTATGACAATCTGGCGCGTCAGATCCGGGGAAAGCTGTATCTCTACAATTTCCCGGACCGTACGGGGTATCAGATTCCGGTGGATGTCATTCAGCGCCTTGCCCTCAGACATGAAAACATTGTGGGATGCAAGGATACCATTTCCGGAATGGACCATACCCGGGAACTCATCAAGGCGGTGAAGCCTCACAGGCCGGATTTTGAAATCTATTCAGGATTCGATGACAATTTCGCTCATAACGTGCTTTCGGGCGGCGACGGATGCATCGGGGGACTTTCCAACCTTGCGCCTGAAGTCTGCAGCGCCTGGGTTTCTGCCATAAACCGCGGGGATATGGAGGCGGTTGTGAAGATCCAGCGCAGGGTGGACCGTCTGATGAGTATCTACAGTGTGGGCATGCCCTTTGTGCCGTTCATCAAGCGCGCCATGGAGCTGCGGGGGATCGGTGTAAAGTCCTGTGCGTCAGAACCTCTTCCAAAGGCAAGCGAGGAAGATGATCGGAAACTGATGGAGATCATGAGGCGGGAAGACCTGATGGAGTGATGGCAAAAGGCTCGAATGTGGCACCGGGCGTGACAGGTCACAGTCCGCGTTGAAGGTTCGCTGAAGAATATTAGGGAATGATCTGAATAAAAGATGTTCAGGATGGCACAAATCCTCATAATAGGCAACAATTGATATCCGGTTCCGATGGTTGCTGAACTCATCGACTATGCAACAACCTTGGCAAAACATTTTCGTCCGGATTATGTTGCATGCTGCGAGGATGCAATGCATTTCGCATCACTGGTGAATGGACACTGGTATCTGTATGAAAAGATACCG
>CACYGY010000178.1 GCA_902774025.1 uncultured Eubacteriales bacterium | reverse complement strand
CATCACCATACCCGTCATCATAATCTGCATCTGGATCTGGCTCGCTGGCTGCTGCCTTCTTTTTCTTTCCCAGAAGAAAGAATACAAACAGCAGGATAATGATCAGAACGACCAGACCGACTACTGCCGAAAAGACCTTCTGTGAAAACTCATATCCTGCGATCGTAACGGTCTTCTCTGGTTCCGGTGTGGGCTCCGGCGTCTTCTGTGCTTCCGCTTCGGCTGCTTCCTGCGCCTTCTTTGCTTCTTCAGCAGCCTTTTCCGCTTCTGCCTTATGTGTGATTCTTTCTTCGAGTTCCTTGGCCTCGTCCTCATCCATGATACTAATCAGGTCCCGTTCATCCACCTGGTTGAGGAAATGTGCATTTGAAGCACCGTCCTTGTCATAGTCGATGACCAGATAGTAAAAGTTCCCGGCCCTCGATGTCAGGGTCAGGAACTGTTTGGTCCCGGATGAAGTCGTGACATTATCCACCAATGACAGGTTCCCTTCAGGAGTCAGGGGCGGGTTGTTCTCCTCCACTGGCTGGACTTCCCGGGGAGTTTCTGTTACCTCAGGTTCCGGTATCTCATCTTCTACTGCGACATACGGAGTGTCTTCTACATAGGTTCCATCATCGTACCACTCGGTTTCTTCCCAATACACTTCTGTCCCGTCTTCTACATCAACTGTCACTCCAGCCGCAGCCACGGAGGAAGCCGACCTGAATCCGAGGATTTCTGCCCCATCCGACGCGATGATTCAGTTGCTCCACTGGTTCAACGATGTCAAGCCTTCTCTCTCCGGCGGCAAGCGATTGCTCATATACGATCCCGCTTCCGGCCTTTCCTGGACGCTGCGGATTCATTCCTGCGGCAGGCACTGTGACGCAGAGCCCCTCACAGACCGCGATACACGTACCATGGTCACGGCTTTCGGAGGCGTCAAAACCTGGAACCAGAAAGCTGTTTATGTTCAACTGCCTGACGGCCGATGGTCACTTGCCTCGACGCACGATATGCCCCATGATTCCGGTACGATCAAGGATAACAATTTCAACGGCCATCTCTGTGTCCATTTTCTGCGTGATATGGATGAAGCGAAAAAGAACGACCCGAAATACGGCGTTTCCAATCAGGAAACCATTCGTGCTTACTGGAAACGCCTCACCGGTGAAGAAGTTCCGTAAGATTGTCAGGGATTCCCCCTTGACAATCTTTTTTCTTTGTATATAATTCTTTCTTGTCAAGTGTTTATCCTTGACATCGGAGGAGCAATATGGACCGGGAAAACCTCAGGAAAAAGGTGGATCTGGCTTTCCTTTCCGCCTTTTACGGCGGGATGCTTACGGAGAACCAGCGCCGCGTCCTCTCCCTGCACTGTGAAGAAGATCTCTCCCTGGGCGAGATCGCTGAGGAAGTCGGCATTTCCCGCCAGGCGGTGCATGAGACCCTCTCCCGCGCGTCCGCCAGGTTGACTGAGATGGAAGCTTCCCTCGGCGTCGCGGAACGATTCCGCCGGATGGAATCCGGTCTGGAAAAAGCGTTGCAGGCGCTCCGGAACAAGGAATATACAATCGCGGAGCAGACCCTTTCTGATCTGCTGAGCACTTACGTGGAGGATACCAATGGCATTTGAAGGCTTGAGCGAAAAGATTCAAAACGCACTGAAGAAGATGACCGGTCGCGGTCGTCTGACTGAGCAGGCCGTGAAAGATGGTATGCGTGAAGTGCGCATGGCGCTCCTGGAAGCGGACGTGAATTACGCGGTCGCCAAGGATTTTATCCGCAAGGTTACGGATCGGTGCGTCGGCTCGGATGTGCTGTCTTCCTTAACCCCGAGCCAGCAGGTCATCAAGATCGTCAATGAAGAAATGACCGAACTGATGGGCAGCACCAACGCCCGTCTGAACTGGTCCTCTACTGTTCCGACAATCTTCATGCTCTGCGGTCTCCAGGGTGCCGGTAAAACCACAATGTGCGCTAAGCTGGCCGATTATCTGACCAAGCAAGGCAAAAAGC
>CACYGY010000177.1 GCA_902774025.1 uncultured Eubacteriales bacterium | reverse complement strand
TTCCAGACGTTATCTGGAGTCCCTGTCAACTTATACAAGGAGACGGATGACGCAGGCTGCAAAGGCGGATGTGGATGAAGTACTGTATGTTCCCGCATCCCTTGCCCTTCACCAGCGTCCGGCAGTTCCCGGCATCCGGTCCACTTTTGGTACGGGAACGGAATTGCTAAACAGTCTCCGGCTTATGTTTTCAAGGCTTGGAAGCCACAGGTGTCCGAACGGGCATTACCTGCCGCCTTCCATGGCCGTGGCCGCAGAGCAGGAGCTTGTCTGCCCGGAATGCGGGGAGCATTTTTACGGGCCCGGAGCGGAAGAGCTTGCCTTTAACAGCCAGGGTGCCTGCCCCCGCTGCGATGGAACTGGAATTGTCCATGTGGTGGATGAATCTACCCTTGTTCCGGATGAATCACTGTCGATAGATGAAGGCGCAGTATTGCCCTGGCAGACACTGATGTGGTCATTGATGAAAGATATCGCCAGGGAACTTGGCGTGCGTACTGATGTGCCCTTCAGGGAACTGACGGAAAAAGAGCGGGATCTGGTTTTCCATGGCCCGGCAGTCAAACATCATATGATCTATCAGAACCAGACGAACGGTGCTGCCGGGGAGATGGATTTTACTTATTTCAATGCGATCTATACGGTCGAAAATGCCCTGTCAAAGGTGAAGGATGAGAAGGGCATGAAGCGCGTTGAGAAGTTCCTGCGGCTTTCCGTATGTCCTGGCTGTGGCGGCACAAGGCTCTCAGAGAAAGCACGCGCACCGAAAGTGATGGGTATCTCCCTTGCACAGGCATGTACCATGACGCTGGCGGATTCCCTGGACTGGGTTTCCAAAGTGCCGGATTCCATGCCCGATGAGATGAAACTCATGGCAAGGAGCATATGTGAATCATATCAGGCGGTTGCGAAACGGCTCATGGACCTGGGCCTTTCTTATCTGACATTGGACAGGGCGGCATCCACGCTGTCAACGGGGGAAAGGCAGCGCATGCAGCTGGCAAGAGCTGTGCGGAACAGGACGACGGGTGTGCTCTATGTGCTTGATGAACCTTCCATCGGTCTGCACCCGGCAAATATCGTGGGGCTGAACGGCGTCATGCATGATCTGGTCAGGGATGGAAATTCCGTCCTTCTGGTGGACCACGATACCCAGATTCTGAAGGAATCCGACTGGCTGATAGAGATGGGGCCAAAAGCCGGAGCCGATGGCGGCAGGGTGATTGCTGAGGGGACGATTGAGGAAATCAAAGGGAATCCCAAATCCATGATCGGCCCATTCCTTTCAGGAGGGGAAGAACCGGATCGTCATACGGAGCCGGGAAGCATATTCGGGCTTGGGTGTATCAGTATGAAGACAACTCCAATTCATACCGTCAAACCTCTGGACGTGAGCATCCCGAAGGGGAAGCTGACTGTGGTAACCGGTGTGTCCGGATCCGGAAAAACAACCATGGTTCTTGAAAGCCTGGTGCCGGGACTCGCAGCGGTGACTTCAGGTACAAAGCTGCCGGAGCATGTTGCCGGGATAGAAGCGGAGGGCATCCGGCATGTGAAGCTGATTGATGCTTCGCCCATCGGAATCAATGTACGTTCCACAGTTGCAACCTATGCCAATGTCCACGACGAATTGCGTAAAATATACGGACGGAGTAAGGAAGCTAAGAACAGAGGATGGAAAGCAGGAGATTTTTCCTATAACACCGGAAGCCTGCGCTGTCCTGTCTGCGACGGTACGGGGGAGATCAGCCTTGATGTACAGTTTCTTCCGGATGTGGATATTCCCTGCCCTGAGTGTAAAGGTTCAAGATATTCCAGGGATGCTTACAGGGTAAAATACACAAATAAGACGGGAAACGAAAAGTCTCTTCCGGAACTGATGGAAATGGATGTTAATACCGCCATTGTTTTCTGCAGGGACATGAAAACTGTTTATCCAAGGTTGAAAGTCCTGCAGGATCTCGGTCTGGGGTACCTGACCCTCGGTGAAGAAACGCCAAGCCTTTCAGGAGGAGAAGCTCAGAGGTTGAAACTGGCCAGTGAAATGGGAAGGACACAGG
>CACYGY010000176.1 GCA_902774025.1 uncultured Eubacteriales bacterium | reverse complement strand
CTCCGGATGCCAGTTTATGCTGATAGCCGCCGGGCAGGGCGGTGATATCGTCATGGATCTGCGCATCCCGGGCAGCCATGATTATTTCGAAGTCCTGGATGGAATCGTCCCACATCCTGATATTGGCGGCCACGGTATCCTCGAACAGGATGATGTCCTGATCGACCACGGCCACAGACCCGGTCATGACCTCCCGGGGGAAGGCGCTTCTTGGCTTCCCGTCAAAGAGGATCTCGCCGCTCCAGGGCTGATACAGGCCGGAGACCAGCTTGGAAATGGTGGATTTGCCGCAGCCGGAGGGGCCCACCAGGGCCACCCGCTGACCGGTCTTTAATGACAGGGAGAAGTTCTCGATAAGGGGCTCCTCCAGTCTGGAATAGCCGAAGGTTACATTCCTTAATTCCACGTTTCCCTTCAGCTTGGAAAGCTCTGCCTGGTCCGTTTCACGTTCGAGGACGTTTTCGTCCGAGGGATACTCCATCACGTCCTCTACCCTTTCCATCTGGGTACGCATTTCCTGAATAGTCTGGCCTGCCCCGATCAGGGTCATGGCCGGGGACATGAAGGAAGAAAGAAAGCCCTGGAACATGAGCACGGCGCCCAGGGAAAAACTTCCGTCCATTACCATCCGGACACCGACGACCAGGACAGCGTAGCTGGCAAGGGTTGAGAAAAAGGCCGGGATCATGCCGATGAACTGATTGGTCCTGGCAGCTTTGATGGTCTGGGCGTTGACGGACGCCTGGTAGCCGGCCCACTTCTGAAAGAAGCCGTTCTCCGCGCCGCTGGCCTTGATCGTCTCGATCATACGGATGCCGGTGACCGAGGCTGATTCCAGCTTGCCGGCGTCCCGCATCTGCACCCGCGCTATATTCATGCGCCTGCCGGATATATAGCGGGATACGCCCGCGTTCAGGACCAGCGTCACGATGCCGATCAGGGAAAGAAGGGGGCTCTGGCGCAGCATCAGCACCAGATAGAAGACCATCATGGCAGTATTTAAAAGGAGCGGGGCAAAGGTATTCACCAGGGTCCCGGCGATGGAGGCGTTCATGCTCTCCCGGGACTGGATGTCGCCGGAGAGTCTCTGGGAGAAGAACTCCATGGGCAGATGCAGCACCTTCCACATGTAGGTGGTGCTGCCGATCACGGACATCTTGCCGTTGATCCTGAGGGAATAGATGGTCTGGGCCCAGGCCACGATGAGCTGGACCGCAGCCAGGAGGATCATCACGGAAAGGAAGGGATAGAGCCAGTCCTTATTTATGCCCGTCAGCAGCCGGTCCATGAAGATGCGGGAGGTGACTGAATTGGCGATGCCGAACAGGTAGGTAATGGCCGTGGTCAGCATGACGAAGGCCACCGCCGCCCCGGCTCCCTTAAGGCGCCTTTTCGCAAAATCCAGGGTGCTGCGGCGCTCTCCCCCAGGTTCAAAGTTTTCTCCCGGCACGGGGATCATGGTCACGCCGGTAAAGGAGCGGTCGAACTCCTCCCAGGTCACCTTCACCTCTCCCCTGGCAGGGTCGTTGAGATAGACCCATCTGCCCCTGAAGCCGTTCAGCACCACGAAGTGGTTCATGTTCCAGTGGATGATGCAGGGGAACTGTCCTTTTTCCCTGAGATTCTCGAGACTCTGCGGAATGCCCTGACGGAAAAGCCGTAATGCTCCGCCGCCAGATAAATGTTTTTGGCCCTGGATCCGTCCCTGGAGACCCCGCAGTCGATCCGGACCTGTTCCAGGGGCACCCATTTGCCGTAATAGGCCATGACCATGTAGAGAGCCGCCGCGCCGCATTCCAGCGCTTCCAGCTGCATGATCACGGGGACTCTGGCAACGCCCTTTGTGAGCGTTTGCCTGACTCTTCTTTTTCCCATGGGCTCACCTGCTTTCCAGCAGGAAGCTGATGGGATGGACAGCTTCTGTCACCACAGTGCCGTCATATGTGCGTCGGGAAGATTCACTTCCGCCGTCCCCACCGAGCGTCCGTATTCATCCGTCCGGGAATAGGCGATCCGGCTCTCCTGTCCGCCCACGCGAAGGGGCATGCCCTCCGCAAGGGTCTCCGGGCCGGGCGCTGTGACCTGGGCCGTATGGCCCGATACCACGACCCTGATCTCTGTC
>CACYGY010000175.1 GCA_902774025.1 uncultured Eubacteriales bacterium | reverse complement strand
AGACTTGTCCGGCAATTATGACAACTTTTGTCCGGCAATTATGTCCTGGAGTGTCCGGGATATGCGTCTTGACTGTCCGGAATCACGTTCCGCCTGCAGGCTTACGGTATCAGCGCAGGCATGGTCGGGGAAACCTCCCTGCAATGTATTGAGCACGGGGCTCACTTTTTCACCGCAAGGGCTTTTGGTTCGCCTGCGCCCGGCGCAGCTGCGGCGGAGAAGGAGCGAACCAAAAAGCCGCACATTCTGTGCGACTTGTCAGGCTCTGCTTTGATATTTTTTGTAATTTAATTATTTCACAATTTGACAGATCTGTTACGAACTGAACCTCATGCATGCGCTGCGCGGACGTGATTGAGCTTTACTGAATGACATTGGGTTCCTGACAGGGTACCGGAATATCCGCAGAGTGAACAGCGAAGCGGAGGTCTGACGGCATGGCGCCTTTGCCGAAACCTCAGACGGGAAGGCAGGAGGAACCGCTTCATCCGCCGCTGACAGGGATCAGATCCCGGGGCCGCCGGTTTCAGCATCCGTTTTCACCCTGCCCCCGGCGGGGCGTTATCTGCAGGCGAGATAGACATCCATCGAATCGCCCGCTGTTTCGAAGCAGGGAATCACGTCTTTTTTCACATGGATCAGGCCGTTCGTCCTCATGTAATCCCCAAGGGTCTGATAGGCCCCCGGGATGGTGACGAAGGGATTGTCAAAGGGTTTGTCAATATGGATTGCCGCGTATCTGTGAGCGGCCTGCTCACGGATCTCCAGTCCCCCGGGGGACAGGTTTTCGGGAAGAATCCATGCGGCCGTGTATCCGTGCATTTTGAACACATTGATCTGTTCGATGGACAGATTCGGGAAGTCCCAGCCGATGATCCTGGGATTTTCCACTCCGTTCTCCCTTGCGTATCGGCTGACCTTCTCCAGAGCATCCCCTTCCGGGTCCGTGCTGATGACACTGTAGGCCACATAACGGAACCCCGGGACGAATTCCGTCCGGAGATCCGTATAGGCACTGCTGCGCCTGCCCATATCGTCGCGGAACAGATTATCCAGGGAACAGTTGAACACCCTGCAGAGTTCGAGGGCTTTATCCATTTCGGGGTTGGCTGCGTCCATTTCCCATTTGGAAACAGTCTGCCGGCTGACGCTGATCTTTTCCGCCAGGCCTTCCTGGGTCATGCCGCCACTGAGCTGGCGGAAGTACTGAAGATTTTTTCCGAAACTCATTTCCGGCCTCCTTCCTCTCTTTCGAAGAACGTTTTTCTCAGCTCCGCGGTGCGGGACAAGCATAGCAGAAAGAGACAGGCACATCCACCAACACAGGTGCGCTCTTTGGACCGTGAACGCAACCTGAGGTTGCGCCGCATCATGGGAAGTTCAACGGAAAACACCCCGGATTGCGGCGCAGCGAAATCCATGGAACGGTCAGGGAACTGAAGATCAATAACCTGTACACATTGTTTCAGTCTCTGACGAAGATTCTGAATCATTATCCCGAATTGAAAACTGCGATCCGAAGTATTTTGATGGAAGGAACGAAGCTCACATACAACGCTCAGCAGGATGCCATCGTACAGATGCATATGTATGGCCTGATCCGGAATGATCATAATACGGTACAGATTGCAAATCGCATTTTTGAAACCATGCTGTACAACCTTTTTCTCTCCGATGAAGAACTGAAGAACAACGTCTTTGCCAGGGAAGGCGAGCTTGCGAAGAATCAGTTTATCACAGACGGAAAGCTGAACATGCGCCTGATCCTGGAACGCTTTATCGTCACATACACACAGATCTGCGGACCGCTGAAGGACCGCTTTCAGGAGAAAGACGGAAGAGAACAGTTTCTCCTGTATCTGAGGCCGATTATCAACGGAAGTGGGAATTACTACATTGAGGCACAGACCCGTGATCAGACCAGGACGGACGTCATCGTTGATTACCTGGGACAGCAGTATATCATTGAGCTGAAGATCTGGCGGGCTGAATACCGGTTATATGCTGAGCTTCAATTTCAACAGGAACAAGGAGCAGGGGGTGAAGCGGATACAGGTTGGGGATAAGGTTTTGTTTGAAGGAACCCTGTAGTGTCCTGCGTTCATCGCCCATGGCTGCATATGAGCAAAGCTGTTCGCCAACACTTCTCTGATAACGCCAACCGAAATTTCCGGTATCTCTGTTCTTTCCCTTCCGGAAATTTCAATGTGCCAGCGTATATTCCTGAGGAAGTGGTCAATGCAGTTCCAGACCTGAGCGAATATGAAACCGGCATCAGGGTCACGGATGAAAAGGTCGCAGATCCGGAAATCGTACGCAGCCCGCTGCCGTGAGACTGGATGGATATCATCTGTCCGCACGGGTCATGCATATGTGATGGATCGACAGTTTCCGGGAAGCATGCAGATCTCTTGTATTTTCATCCCGCCTGTGGCAGAATACGCGGTGTCTGCTGTTCCGGCAGGCTGTGAAAGGAAGCGGGTTTCCTTCGCGGAGGATTCTTCTCACTTTTCCATCCCACGGATGAAACGCTTCCCACCGGGGATGGGCGTGCTTCCGGGCCGGGGCGGTTCAGGGTCCGGATTCTGAAAGGCAGGGCGGAGGGGCCGGTCCAGAGTCCCTGCGGCGGTGACGCGGAACCGGCAGGTCAGGCGCAGGGGAAACCCAGGGCTGCGGAGGCAGCCTCTTCTTTATATCGCGGGAAGTTCTGCCTCCTGACCGGCGGTCCCCGCCCGGTGTTTTTTCCTGCAAAGACGCGGTATATACCGGAAATCCCTTCATCCCCTGCACCCATGTGCCTGATGGAAAAAACGGACAGAACCGGCGCGGGGAAAGAAAAACAGGCCTTTCCGTCAAAACAGAGCGGGAATGAGCGGGCAAAGGCCCGGAAGGATGATTCAGATTGGAAGAAGAACAGATGGAAACAAAACCTGCCACGTATGTCCTGTGGGTGGCCACACGGCGCGAAGAGTATACCAAGGGACTGATCGAATCCTTTGTGAGTCTTCGCTCGCATTATTCCCGAATCTGGATTCCCCAGAAGGCGATTCATCACCGCCTCAAGGGTGACCGCATCCTGGTCCATCAGATCCTGTTTCCCGGTTATATCCTGATTGACGCCGACGATTTCTATGACTTCAAGAAGGCGCTGATTGACTTCCGCATCGATTCCCGGATTCATCTGCTGGGGGACAACCAGGAGGCCATGAAGGGCCGGAAGTGGACCGATAAGGATACGGATCAGAAGTCGGCCTTCGTCAGGAACCTGGTTCCCGTATCCGACCTGGAACTTGAGTACATTCAGAAACTGAGTGCGGACAGACCCAGTGACATGGTGGTGGAGAACAAACAGGTGACCTTTGTGGACGGCCCCATGATGGGTATGGAGGCGTATGTGCAGAAGGTGGATTTCAAGAGGGGAAACTGCCTGATCGTCATGGATTTCTTTGGTCAGCCCATGACCATGTGGGTGGCCATTAACTTGGTCCGGTAAGGATATGCTGTCCCGGGACGGGAAGATTTGTTCCGGGGCTTTTCCATCCCTCCCGTACAGCGCGCTCTTTGACGGCTCCGTCCATCCCGTCATCCGTTTCTCCCGGATGTTCACGGGGAGAGACTCCCGGCAGGGCATGCGCTGTCATGATCCCATAACGTACACGGACCGCAGGGCGTCTTTGAAACAGACGCCCTGCGGCCTTTTTTCCCTGCAAATCCGTCCGGCCCGGGGACCTCCGGTGAACCATCCGGGGTTACTTCAGAGAAATATCCGCGTAGATGGGCGTGTGGTCCGACACGCTCCGGATATCGTGGCCGATGATGATATTGAACAATTTGACGCCGACTCTGTCATTGACAAAGAGATGGTCCACGCGGAATTCCCGGCTTTCCGGGTCCGGTTCTCCCCGGTCCCCGAAGTAGGTGGAGCAGTCGCGCGCCAGCACAGTGGCTTCGTACTTGGCGTCCCTTGTGCCCGTCTTCTCCATGAATTCCTCATACATGCCGTCTTCCTCCGGCGTGTTGAAGTCTCCCGCGAGGATGCAGGGGAGGGATGCGTACTTTTCC
>CACYGY010000174.1 GCA_902774025.1 uncultured Eubacteriales bacterium | reverse complement strand
ATGAAAAGGCAGTGATCGAGTATGCCTTTGCCAACGGTCTGGTGGAGGAGGAGGCATCTCCGGTGCGGACAGGCAAAAAAATAGCCGTGGTCGGAAGCGGCCCTTCAGGGCTGGCCGCAGCCCAGCTGTTAAATCGCAGGGGTCATGAAGTCACAGTCTATGAGCGGAAGGACCGGATCGGAGGGCTGCTTCGGTACGGCATTCCGAATATGAAGCTGGACAAAGCCGTCATTGACAGACGCATTGCTCTGATGGAAAAAGCAGGTGTCCGGTTTGTGACAGGTGTCGATGTGGGAACAGATATCAGTGCATCCGTGCTTGAGAAAGGATATGACGGTATCATTCTGGCATGCGGTGCTTCCAATCCCAGGGATATAAGGGTTCCGGGAAGGGATGCGAAGGGGATCTGCTTTGCTGTGGATTTCCTGGGAACCGTTACCAGGCATTTGCTGGATGGAGATCTTGACCTGCCGCAAAGTCAGTCTGAAGAGGCGGATAAGAGGCCGGGCAGGCACAGATCCCCCGGCAGGTGCGAAAAAACACCGCGATGGTTTGTCAGCGGGGATCCCGTAAAAATGGTATGCGGTAAAGATGTGATCGTGATCGGCGGGGGTGATACCGGCAATGACTGTGTCGGCACCTGCATCAGGCTCGGCGCCAAAACCGTGACTCAGCTGGAAATGATGCCAAAGCCGTCAGACGTCAGAACACCATCCAACCCGTGGCCGGAATGGCCGAAGGTACTGAAGACGGATTACGGCCAGGAGGAAGCCATCTGGAAATATGGTGCGGATCCTCGTGTATACCAGACAACGGTAAAAGAATTTATCGCGGACAAAAACGGCAATGTAAAACAGGCGGTACTGGTCTTACTGACGCCAGAGAAGGACGAAAAGACAGGAAGGATGATGATGGTGCCAGTTGAGGGTTCAGAACGTACTGTATCAGCAGGGTTGGTCCTGATTGCAGCCGGATTCCTTGGAAGTGAGAAGTATGTGACAGATGCATTTGAAGTCGCAACTGATGGACGGAGCAATGTAAAGACAGCGCCGGGGTCACATGCGACGTCCAGGCCTGAGATCTTTACGGCCGGAGACATGCACCGCGGACAGTCCCTGGTGGTGTGGGCCATAGCGGAAGGACGCAGTGCTGCAAGGGAAGTGGACGAGGCACTGATGGGATACACGAATCTGTAGGTTTGTATTTTCACGTAGAATAATAAAGGAAAGGCTGTCAGATATGAGCTATACGATTGAGGAAGTACTGAGTCAGATTGAGGAGGAGGATGTCCGTTTTGTCCGCCTGGCATTCAGGGACGCATTTGGTGTCCAGAAGAACATCGCCGTGATGCCGGGTGAGGTGAGGAAGGCATTTGAATATGGCATTTCAATCAACGCCAGAGCGGTGGCGGGATTTGCTGAGAACCCGTATGCATCGCTTTACCTGAAGCCGGATCCTGACACTCTGACCATTCTGCCGTGGCGGTCGGAAAGCGGTAAGGTTCTGCGCATGTTCTGTGATGTCTGTACTCCTGAAGGAGAAGTGTATGCGTCCGATACCAGGCTGATCCTTAAAAATGCGGTGGAGGCGGCAAAAAAAGCGGGTGTGGAATTCCGCTTTGGTACGGAGAGCGAATTCTACCTGTTCCTGAAAGATGAAAATGGAGAACCGACGAAGATCCCATACGATCATGCAGGCTATCTTGATATTGCACCGGATGACAGATGTGAGAACATCCGCCGTGAAATCAACCTGACGATTGAGAGAATGGGACTCACACCGGAGCGTTCTCATCATGAACGCGGACCGGGACAGAATGAGATTGATTTCCATTATGCGAAGCCGCTGAAAGCCGCTGACCAGATCACGACATTCAAGATGGCTGTCAGAACGATTGCGGACCGGTATGGGCTCTATGCGGATTTTTCCCCCATGCCGCTGCAGGGACAGCCGGGCAATGGGTATCACATTAATATGTATGCGTCCCGAAGCGACGGACAGGATGTCGTGCTTCATGCGGCAGCAGGAATACTGGAAGTGATACG
The DNA here is from genome assembly GCA_902774025.1 of uncultured Eubacteriales bacterium. GTDB lineage: Bacteria > Bacillota > Clostridia > Christensenellales > Aristaeellaceae > UBA2943. The sequence goes on along the minus strand of CACYGY010000174.1, from coordinate 175 downwards.
GGACATTACGGTTTTCCTCAATCCCACAGAGGATTCCTATATCAGGCTTGGCAAAAACAATGCGCCGGACAGGGCAAACTGGTCCAGAGAGGGAAAGTCGGAGCTGATGTATATCGAGTCCTGGCAGGGAAGTACCCGCGCAGAACTGCGGTCACCTGATGCGTCCTGTAATCCA
>CACYGY010000173.1 GCA_902774025.1 uncultured Eubacteriales bacterium | reverse complement strand
CGATCTGGCTTCGCAGGAAAGTCGCCTCATCCATCTCGCTGGTGATTACCTGTGTGTTGCCAACCTCGTCAACCACGGTGGTGTTCATCGGCTCCTCGTTATCCGGCACCTGGCTTGCCAGCACCTCCAGCCGCTCCTCCAGCCTGTCCTGCTGCCCATCCAGCGTCTTCAGCAATGCGTCGATCCTGCCGATTTCGCCCGTGAGCAGCCGCTCCCACTGCACCACCAGCTCCTCGCGCCTTGAAGGCTGCGTGTTGAACGCCATCACCACAGTCCTCTGTGCCTCTGCTTCTCTCACGATGCGGCAGTCACAGCGGGATTCCGCATTCTCATGAAAGCTCGTCTTCTTCACCAGCGCCCTCTGCCTGCACCGCCAGTCGGTCAGGGCGTCATCCGGCTTCACATACTGATTCAGCGTCCTGCCGCATTTCCCGCAGATGAGCCTGCCGTTCAGCGCCAGCTGGTTTCCGAACCGGAGCTTGCTCGGGTCCTTTGCCAGACCGCTCCGCCGTTTCTTTTCCCCCTGCACCTGGCAGGACACCGCCTTCGGCACGATGGGGTCGTGGTCGTCTTCCACAAAATACTGCGGTCTGTCGCCTGTGTTCTTCACGCACTTGTGGGTCAGAGAGTCCTCCGCATACCCTTTCTGCATCAGCAGGTCTCCGGCGTGTTTCACATTTTTCAAAGTATTCGCTGATGTACCTGGATACCATTTCTCCCCATCGGACGGGTGCAGAGGCCATCCTCCATCAGCCCGTCCGAGATCCTCATTGGGCTGCAGCCCTCAGGGAACTGCCCGGAGATGCGCGCACCCCATCCGCCTCGGCGGGGACGTTCCTGCAGGTTCCGGGCTTGTCGCTCCGCCTGCAGCCGAGAAAGGATGAAAAGTTGACCCGCCCTCGGCCTTCCTGGAAACCAAAGTGGATGCCCATGCGGACGAACTGGGAGATGGACGCTGACTTCTGCCGGACGATGGATGCAAGGATCGTGCCCATCCCGCTCCCCGGAGGCTTATGACATGTTCACAGATTTCCTTTCGATGAGGATGTGGATGGTCATGAATATCAGCTTCCGGATGCACTTCAGAGTGTCCGGTGTGTTTCCGGCAAAACAGCTGACGGATTCAGGGAACACGGACTGACATTCCCTGATTCACAGGCGGCGGTGCGTGCTGTGGTCCGGTATAGACCTGCATGCCGTGCAGTCTTCGTCTGCAGGGATCCCCGCCGGAGCCCGGCTCTCACGGATCTGCATGAAATCCGGAAAGCGGCTGACCTTCGCCTTCCGGAAACCTTTCTGTTTCCAGAAATCTGTGGAGATGCGCCGGCAGGCCGCTGTTTTTGTGACCGGTTCCGCTGCGGTGACCCGGGAGTCTGCATTTCCTGCACCGGATCACGCTTCCTGCCATGGAAATGTTCATTGCCGGCGGAAACCCTTCTCACCGGAACCGCTGTGCATGGCCGGGTTTCTCTGCAATACGTATTCCCTCCGCCGTTACAGGGCCGGAGAGGAAACGGAACCACGCTTTTTCCTGAGCCCGGGGACGGCGGGCGAATCAGGACTTTGAAGGTCTCCTCATCGGGCTCCGGGAGGGATTTCCTGGATCCCGCCTGCACATGGCTTTCCGGAGTTCGTGGACCGTTTCTTTCCCGGATCAGCCGCGGGGCAGGGGATGGCTTTTCTCTCCTCTGTCCGGGGCAGCTCTGCCACATGCCTGTCCATTCGGGGAGGCTGGAGCGAAGACTGCGGGAATTTTGTGAACTGTGCTTCCGGACGCTTCCGCTCTGCTCTCCCGACAGGCTGGGAAGAGAGGGCGGAGGGCTCTGCCCCGGTTCAGCGTCACGGAAGCAGAAGAAAAGGCGGGGGGACCCGCCTTTCCTATTGTCCGGGGTATGTTCTTTTCAGGAAGCTATGACCGAAAGCTGCACGACCCGGAAGCCTCCGGCCCGTCCGGGGCCATTGCCGGCATCCCGGTTTCCGTTCATGAGGTTACCTGGAGGATCTTCTGCGCCTGCTGACCAGGAGCATCGTGACAATGCCTGCCATACCCGCCAGGGTCATCCATGTCCACAGAACAGGGCTGGCGTCATCTCCGGTCTTCGGAAGCTTCCGGTTGATGATCGTGCCGCCATCGCAGCAGCGGTCGGTCACATGGGCATACACGCCCACGTTCACATACTGGGTCGAGTAACCGGGAATGGGTTCCTCAATCACGTAGCATGCCACGGGC
>CACYGY010000172.1 GCA_902774025.1 uncultured Eubacteriales bacterium | reverse complement strand
CCGTCAACATCTATAACTGCGCCCTGAAAAAGTATTTCCGCTTTGTTCTTCGAAGGCCGCTTACAAATGATGACCTGCCCCTGTGCAGGGTGGACCATCCTCTTCCGAAGGTTCCCTCCAAACCGGATGTCATGACGATCATCATCGGCACACAGAACATCAAACATATGGCCGCACTTGCCGCCGCTTACGGCGCAGCCCTGAGACTGAGCGAGGTGGTCACCCTCCGGTTCGGGGATATTTCCTTCACGGACGGGATCGTGACCATTTCCGAGGAAGTCAGCAAGAGCCGCTATGCCGGCAGGGTCGAGCTTCCCAGACGCCTTAAGAACATCCTCCGCCGGTACTGGGAAGAATGCTGCCGGGGGAAGAGACCTCAGGACTGGCTCTTTCCTGGGCAGAAGGAAGGTTCCCATATCAGCACCGGCACCCTTTCTCAGGTCTTTAAGAACCGTCTCCTGGAGCTGGGATGGGAGGGACGCGGTTACACTTTCCACTCCCTTAGACATGCACATGCACTCCATTACTACCAGTCAGGCGCTGACCTCTTCCAGGTCCAGCAGAGACTCCGGCACCGTTCGATCACAAGTACTTTGATCTACGTGCAGCTTGACGCGCGTCTTAAAGAAAGGAAGCACATTGAAAACCCCTTCGATGATCCCGCGTTCCCGGAATTCCTGTGATCAACAGCCCTTCTGTCCGTGGAACGGCATCTCCACGGAGGACGCCGGGTCCCTCCTGGAGCCGTATTCCCATACGGATAACCGTAAACAGCATAAGCTTCGGGATTTCTTCGCGGCACATTTCCCGAAGTACTGCGAGTCCCATCCGGTCCCGGAATGGAAACTGAAAGTAATGAATTCCCTGATCGCCTGCAAAACGGGGAAGCTCGGATATACCCTGATCCGCTGTAATGACTGCGGCCGCGTTGAAATGCGGGCCTGTGCCTGCGGGAACCGCAACTGCCCCAGCTGCGGCTACCTGGATGAAAGGCGCTGGGTGGCCCTGCGCCAGGCGGAAGTGATCCCGGGCATTCCCTACTTCCATCTTGTGTTCACACTGCCCCATGATCTCAGTGAGATCATGTACCAGAACCAGCGCGAGACCCTGGGCCTCCTGTTCCGTTCCGCCAAGGACACGGTCCTGGCCCTGTCGAAGGACAAACCGGGGATGACTCCGGGCATCCTGACGATCCTTCACAGTTTCGGATCCGACCTCTCCCTCCACTACCACCTGCACATGCTGGTCTCCGGAGGAGGGCTGACAGCCGGTAAGGAAGATTTTAAGCGCTGCCCTTCCAACCGGTTCTTCCTTCCTGTAAAAGCGATAGACCGGCTCTTCAGGGGGAAGTTCCTGGACGGCCTCAAACAGCTCCGGGAGGAGGACAGGCTCTCTTACTTCAATGAGGCGCAGAGATACCGGAACTCCTACACATGGAAGGAACTGATAGATGCCTGCTACAGGGCGGAATGGAACGTGGAGATCAAATCCCTCGCACCTGTAAGCGATCCGCATGATCCCGGAAGTGAGAACACGGATAATGCCATCACCTACTTTGCCAGGTATACCAACCGGACAGCCATCTCCGACAACAGGGTGGAGAGCTTTGATGACCACAGTATCCGCTTCCGGTACAAGGATTACAGCGGCTCTTCCTATACATGGAAGACCATGGAACTTGACTCGGATGAATTCATACGCCGGTTCCTGATGCATATCCTTCCTGCAGGCTTCACCCGCATACGGTCCGCAGGCTTTCTGGCAGGCTGTGTCCGGAAAAAGAACCTCGGGCTGATCCATTCTCTGCTCGGCAGCAAATATCAGGAGAGTCCCGTGAAGTCTATGAAGGCTGCAGAACTTATCCTGCACTTTTTCCATCGGGACATCACTGTATGTGAAAAATGTCATGGACCACTTGAGATCTGTCCGCGCATGAGCAGGATCAGTGCCGCCCGGTTTATACGTGCTGCCTGAAATACAGGCAATTGAACAGGTGACATACGCCCTCCTCTGGCGGAGGTCTGTTTGCTATGCACAAAACCTGTCCTTCCGCTTGAGAATCCGCCCATTTAACTGCTTTTTTGGCTGTATATCATGTCATTTGTAACAGCAGAATCCGCCCACGCCAAAAAACTTTCTCTATAATGAAGGTGACTGGAACCGGACGGTCGTCGACTTGGTTCAAAGGAAATATTTTTCAGGCTGACTCGCGAAAGCGGGTCTTTTTCTATGCCGTGCCCGAAAAACATTTCTTGTTAATTCTTCTCACTTTTTGGGAAATAATTCCGAAAGAAGATCCCCAAGTTTCTTCGGATCGATCACGCCGTCATGTTT
>CACYGY010000171.1 GCA_902774025.1 uncultured Eubacteriales bacterium | reverse complement strand
TCTCCCTGGAGCATGTCCCTGGCAATCCTGCAGAATTCATACAGTTTTTCCGGCGGAAACAGTTCCTCATGGCAGGCAATCTGAAATACGCTGTCCCCACTGGTGTAGACAATGGGGGTATGATCCCGCAAATGCTGTGCCCCCAGTTCTTCGAGGATCGCTGTTCCGGAAGCCGGTTTGTTCCCGATGCATTGATGCCCGATTGCTTTTTCATAGGCATCCATGAAGTCGGCCGGGAAACCCTCCGGGAAGGTCGGGAATGCCTGCATCACGCGTACGCCGGCAATTTCCCAGTGTCCGGAGGTGGTATCCTTCCCTTTGCTGACCTCCTGTGCCCGGCCCCAGGCTCCGGCTACCGGCCCGTCCCAGCGGTATCCGGTTGTTTTGATCTTGCCCAGTCCGATGGATGCCATGTTCGGCAGGTTCGGATGGCAGGCTTCAATGACATGTCCCAGCGTATTGGTTCCGGCATCTCCGTATTCCGCCGCGTCCGGCGCTTCTCCTGCACCCACGGCGTCCAGTACCGTCAGAAAAACCCGACTCATTTTTTTCGCTCCTTTTTCTCCGGGATAGATGTCTCCCGAGGTGTTTTCCTTTTCCTCTGCGGAAAAGTATACCAGAATTCCGGTGGGTGCACAAGTCTGAACCGTAAATGAAAGGACTTACCAAACAGCTTCTTTCATGCTATAATGGGAACAGAGAAAAACTGTTGAAAAGGGAGGTCATGCCATGTCCACTGTCTATTCACCGAACGAGGAATTTCATCTGAAAATTCGTCCCGGCGATGTCGGACGTTACGTCCTGCTTTGCGGAGATCCCGCGCGGACGGAGAAGATCGCTGCATATTTCGATACCGCAGGGTTTGTGAAGTCCAACCGGGAATATACCATCTGGACCGGCACGCTGGAGGGCGAAAAGGTCAGCGTCTGCAGCACGGGGATCGGCGGGCCTTCTCTGGCCATCGGCGTGGAGGAGCTGATTCACTGCGGTGCGGATACATTTATCCGGATCGGGACTGCCGGCGGTATGGCCCCGGAAGTGCTGGGCGGCGATGTAGTCATCGGCACCGGTGCCATCCGAATGGAAGGAACAACCATGGAATACGCCCCGTCTGAATACCCTGCCGTGGCAGACTTTGGAGTGGTTGCCGCCCTGGCGGATGCCGCAAAAGAGGACAAAGTGCCCTTCCATGTAGGTGTCCTGCATAACAAGGACAATTTCTACGGTCAGCACAGTCCGGATACCATGCCGGTCCGGGAAAAGCTCAGGGGAAAATGGCAGGCCTTCCTCGAATGCGGCGCCCTGGCCAGTGAAATGGAATCCGCCGCCCTCTTTATTGTCTGTGCCGTCCGCCGGGCCCGGGCAGGCTGCATTGTTCAGGTCTTTGCCAATCAGACCCGCAGGGCCATGGGGCTCGATGATCCAATGACCCTGGACACGGATGCTGCCATCCGCGTCGGCGTCCTGGGCCTGCGCAAGCTGATCCAGCGGGACAGGGCTTCCCTGTAGCAAGCCCCCTTCCGCGCCGGTTTCATTGACAGAAGCCGGCGCTTTGCGCTATCATAGCTTCCGAAATATACTTGGAGGATCCCTTATGAAAGCTAGGAAATCTCTGTTACGGTTTACTTCTATCCTCGCGCTGCTGGTGGCCGTCTGTTTTTGTCTGCCCGCCGTTGCGGAGGAGGAGCTCACCCTGGCGGATCTGAACCTGGAGGACGCGGAGGAGATCTCCATGGAAGCCCCCCTGATTTCCGCCCCTCTGCCCATTGATTTTTCCGGCGGTCTGCCGCCGCAGGAGCAGTTCTATCTGGACGCGAACACATACAGGGATCCCACCATTGAGGTGACGATCACCCAGAAGGACGTCTCCGATTATATCCATGGATACAGGGGAAGAGACGCCCAGGCCTGGATCGTTGATATCCGGATCGGGGACGCCTCCCAGCTGCGCACCGCCGCTGCCGAATCCTTTGAAACCACCACCACCCGGCATGTGGATGTGATCGCAGACCGGCTCAATGCGGTCGTTGCGTTCAACGGAGATTATGTCAACCGTCAGGACCGGGGATATGTTTTCCGTCAGGGTGTCTTCTACAAGGACAAGCTGCAGGGAAAGCAGGATGTTCTGCTCATCGATGAAGACGGGGATTTCCATCCGGTTCATCTTCCGAAAAAAGGTGAGCTCTCCGATACGGTGGACGGGAAGAAGGTCATCAATGCCTTCTGCTTCGGCCCCATACTGGTGGAAGACGGTGAAATCGTCGAGAAATTCCGTGATTTCGGTTTCCTTCGTCCGGAGAAGAACTATGCCCGTCTGGCGCTCTGTCAGGTCGGCCCTCTTCACTACAAGGTAATCCTGACCACGACTGAACAAAGCTATACTCTCGGCCTTCAGCTCAAGGATTTTCAGCAGCTCTGCAAGGATGAAGGCGCGCTGATCGCCTACAACCTGGACGGCGGCGATTCAACAACGCTCTATTTCCACGGAGAACGTGTCAACAATCAGTACAGGGTCAACTATCGCGAAGTGCCGGACATTCTCTATTTTG
>CACYGY010000170.1 GCA_902774025.1 uncultured Eubacteriales bacterium | reverse complement strand
TCAAACAGTCTGTGAGTCCCGAGCATGAACATATATTTCTTTTCATTCACCCGGATCCCTTTCGCTTCCGCCAGTCCGCCATTGTACGTCATGTAGTCATCTCCGAATCCGAATACTCGTCTCCCCGTCAAATTCCGGAGGAACCGTCACTTTGTATATCGCGGAAATCCTGTATCCGCGGCCGTCAATGATTTCTGCAGTTTCCGTTTTCCTCCTGTCCTGCCAGGCACCTGACCTGAACGTTGCTTTTTCGCGCGTAGTTTATGGTGTTCCGTTTCCCTCCTATCCAGCCAGGCATCTGACCTGAACGCTGCTTTTTCGCGCGTAGTTTATGGTGTTCCTTGTGCCTCCTGCTTTTCCGTCATAGACGGCGATGACTCTGCTGCTGTGGTCTACCATCCACTGGTTTCGCGCCTGATAAGCATCTTCACTGAATGCTGAGCAGACGACCTTTACCAGGTCGGCGGCAGAGATCAGTTCCTCATATTTCTCCTGCCACTCCCTGTCCCATGAATCCGTGAAGTTTGGAAATGGCACAGCGGCGATCAGCTTCAGATCAGGGAAGCGGTCCCGGAGCCTTACCACGATTTTCCCCGCCCAGATGTCGGTTCCGCAGGCCATCCCTGTGATAAATGTCGTGTAGCCTGCATGGATGGCGTCCAGGATTTCGTTCTCCAGGTCCACCTTGATGTCATCGACAGGACGGCAGAGCTTCTGCGGCCTGTGACCGGTGAAGCAGCAGCGGGTTTTTCGTTTATCCGCTTCCGTCATCCGCGCCAGCTCTGCGGCTTTTTCCCGGACAGTTCTGGGCCTGGGCGGCAGCACCTCCGCGCCGGATCTGATCTCGTCACTCATGACGCACCAACCTCCCAGCTGTCAAAAATGCCCCTTCCGTCCACCGTCTGATTGCTTTCAATCCGGGCGATATCCTTCAGCGGGATGGCGGTTTCATCGACCAGGATGCTTTTCATCCCGACCTTCCGGCAGATGCCGCTCACCGTAACGTACTGCCCGCGGTAGCCGTAGGAAAAACTGTCTTTGTCCCCGCAGGGGATATAGTATGTGACGGATACGGAGGCCCTGTTTTCCCTTGCCAGTTTTCCGTTCCAGGTCAGGCGGTACAGGATGCCCACCCGCCGGTTCAGTTCTTCTTTCTCCTCCTCGCTCATCTCCCGCCTGAATTCATACAGGACTTCTTTGGACGCAACAGCATCGCCAAATCCCGCCAGGGCGTCAAAGGGCGCGAAGATCTTTGCCCTGTGTCCGGGATCCATGGAGGGGTGTTTCAGCCGAAAAGCGTCAGTCCACTGATGGACGGGCTGCCCCTTCGCATAAAGATCCTTGAATTCAAAGTCGGCGGGCATCGCCATGTATCCGATCATCTTTACACCTCCGTTCTTCGCTGCGGGAGCAGCTTCATCGGAACGGAAGATGATCAGGCTCTGTGACCGCCGATCTGCATATTCCGTTCCAGGTTTGTCGCTCCCTTCAGCATGTTTTTTCCGGTGAAGAGCGCGTTCGCCCCGAATTTTGAGCGTACCTGAAGCAAGGCCCCCTGAATTTTCTTTTCCTTTTCCAGGGCGTCATAATCAGTAAACAGATCCAGTTGGTATACCCCGTCATCGCCCGAAACGCCGCAGGCGCAAATGCCGAGCCGGCGAAACAGCAGGCGGTGATCGGTCTTCAGGTCAAAGGATTCGCACAGCGCATCCCGGATGAGCGGGTTGCTGTTGGTCCGCCCTCTCATCCTCACCGTGCCGCCGCTGTGACAGGGGTGGAGCCGGCCGTAGAAGTCCTGACACACAGGCCCGGTATACCCGGGACACTTCTCAAGGCTTTTCCAGTCATAGCTGACCCACCAGGTAAAGGCCGGGGAGAGCAGTTTCTTCCGGAACATGTCCGCACAGAGCACATCGATCATTTCTCGGAACACATTCCGGGCTTCTGCGTATTCATAGGGCCGGGGCAGCACCTGGCCTTTCGAGAGGGAGTGACTGTCCGTGTGGTAGGTCTTGATATCCCTCATGGTGACCGGTTCGCGGCCCCAGGCGTGATCGATCAGGATTTCTCCGTCGATGCCGAATTCCTTGTAGAACCACTCCTCATCCCACAGGCTTTTCCGGGCGATGTCCGCCATGGTGAAGAGGTAGACTTTCTGAAGACGCCTGGCTTTGCCGGGACCGATCATCCAGAAATCCGTCAGGGGCTGATGGTTCCACAGCAGGAATTTGTAGCTGTCTTCATTCAGCTCCGCGATCCGGACGCCGTCCTGATCCGGCGGCATCTTTTTCGCGACCAGGTCCATGCAGACCTTGGCAAGATACATGTTGGTACCGATGCCGACCGTGGCGGTGATGCCGGTGGTCCGCAGCACGTCCCGGACGATCACCATCGCCATCTGGCGGGCGGGCTCGACGCCGTTCTTCTCTGCCTCCTTCCGATACAGGTGCAGGTATGGTTCGCAGTCGATGAAGGATTCGTCGATGCTGTATACATGGACGTCCTCCGGTGCAACGTATTTCAGGATCACGCTGTAAATCAGGGCGGATACCCTTTCGTATTCCGCCATCCGCGGAACGGCGATGAGCCAGGAGAGCTTCTGCCGGTGCTGCCTTT
>CACYGY010000169.1 GCA_902774025.1 uncultured Eubacteriales bacterium | reverse complement strand
AGGCGTTCTCTTTCTCCTTGTCCGTATGATTGTTCAGTTCCCAGCGGCCGTCGCTGTTTTTTTCCATCTGGATCTGAATAAATGTGCTGAGGTAGTTTCTGTCTTCCCCAAAGCACTCCTTCCGAACAATCTCCTGCAGTTCCTGATCCTCATTCCATTCCGGTACGGGCTTCAGCTTACGGATCCGTTTTCCCGTTTTCATTCCCGCTTTTTTTGCGGCCTCAACTTCAGCATTATGCTTTAGAATATCGTCGTTCTCAGCCTGAATCTTCTGTACAATCCCATAATACTCCAGCTTTGCTTTGGCCAGCTTCTGACAGATTCCTGAACGGGGATGATTCAGCCGATCTTTGACTTCCTGGAATCTCTTCGCGAATTTCGCCTTATCTTTTTCCAGCTGTTCCATCTGCCCTTCTTTCAGGGCTTCGCTGAATGTAAGAATCCCCGTTCCTTCCACACCGGAAAATGACAGATGATCGATACGGTATGCCTGGCGGGACCCGCCACCTGTCAGTTCCACCTTTTCATACTGGTCCAGGCCAATGTCATAAAGACTGTCATATTCCTGACTTTTCATGGTGTGTGCACAGACGAAGTGACAATGCAGCTTTGAGAAATTCTCCTGTGAGTTACTCCCTCCATCAAATGCCAGCGTTGTATCCTCCGGATGACAGCCGAGACGCTTCAGAGCAGCTTCCACCCTGTCGGTGAAGAGGTCAAATTCGGTCTTATCGTTGCGGTTTCCTTCATAAATCTCCCAGATCATGGGAAGCGGCATATCCTGGCTTGTGATCAGAGCAAGACTGAACTGACGCAGATCGTCACGCTTTTGCTTGTTATGCCCACGCCTGCAGATTGTGCACCGATCATTCTGGCTGTCAATAAAAGTATAGTAGTTTGTATAGTCCAGGTGGAGGGCACTCAGATCCGTGGAATACAGTTCCCGCAGGCGCGTTACGAAACGTTCCTGTACCCTTTCAATTTCCTGCTCACTGATCCCGTCCATGGCTTCCCAGATGTCCTGTGGTGTCAGGAGATCCGAGTCCAGTCCAAGATGGTGCGGAAGACTGCTCTGCTTAAACCAGTCCACGAAGTCAGACATGCTCCCGGGGTCAACTGCCCGATGAATCATCGACAGGAGCAGGACTTCACCCCGTGTCAATCCTTTGATTGTTTTCTTCCTGAACTCCTCGTTGAACACCTTTTCGACACCAAGATAATGCCCCATGCGATACATGGCATAGCAGGCACCATGGGCATAAGACTTGAATGTCCGGTGGATCGGAGGAGTATTGTCTTCCGTCTGTTGGGAACCCTGGCCGTTTTTTTCGCTGTACGCATTCAGAACATAATCCTTCAGACGGTCAAATGACCCAATGTACTCAAGTGTCTTTTCGCGGGGAGCCCGATTGGGTCCCACCCGGACACTGGTGACGATGGAGTAGTAGGGAATTCCTTTGACGATCTTCTCACGTATTCTTGCCATGTAACGCCAACCTCTAATATTATTGATATGTAAGGATTTAATCACATCTTACCGAAAATGTCAAATCATTAAAACCAGGTATTATCACGATTAAGTTAGCGCTACTCTTGCAATATAAAGAAAAGCCAATAAACATCTGCATTTTCTCGATGTTTATTGGCGCTTATGTCGAAACTCCCGATAGTAAAGCAGCTGACGGATTCAGGGAACACGGACTGACATTCCCTGATTCACAGGCGGCGGTGCGTGCTGTGGTCCGGTATAGACCTGCATGTCGTGCAGTCTTCGTCTGCAGGGATCCCCGCCGGAGCCCGGCTCTCACGGACCTGCATGAGATCCGGAAAGCGGCTGACCTTCGCCTCCCGTGAACCTTTCTGTTTCCAGGAGTCTGTGGAGATGCGCCGGCAGGCCGCTGCTTTTGTGACCGGTTCCGCTGCGGTGACCCGGGAGTCTGCATTTCCTGCACGGATCACGCTTCCTGCCATGGGAATGCTTCTTTCCGGCGGAAACCCTTCTCACCGGAACCGCTGTGCATGGCCGGGTTTCTCTGCAATACGTATTCCCTCCGTCGTTACAGGGCCGGAGAGGAAACGGAACCGTGCTTTTTCCTGAGCCCGGGGACGGCGGGCGAATCAGGACTTTGAAGATCTTTTCATCGGACTTCTGGAAGGATTTCCTGGATCCCGCCTGCACATGGCTTTCCGGAGATCGTGGACCGTTTCTTTTCCGGATCAGTCGTGGGGCAGGGGGTGGCTTTTCTCTCCCCTGTCCGGGGCGGCTCTGCCATATGCCTGTCCGTCCGGGCGGGGAGGCTGGAGAGAAGACTGCGGGAATTTTGTGAACTGTGCTTCCGGACGCTTCCGCTCTGCTCTCCAGGCAGGCTGGGAAGAGAGGGCGGAGGGCTCTGCCCCGGTTCAGCGTCACGGAAGCAGAAGAAAAGGCGGGGGGACCCGCCTTTCCTATTGTCCGGGTTTGTTCTTTTCAGGAAGCTATGACCGAAAGCTGCACGACCCGGAAGCCTCAGGCCCATCCGGGGCCATTGCCGGCATCCCGGTTTCCGTTCATGAGGTTACCTGGAGGATCTTCTGCGTCTGCTGACCAGGAGCATCGTGACAATGCCTGCCATGCCCGCCAGGGTCATCCATGTCCACAGAACAGGGCTGGCGTCATCTCCGGTCTTCGGAAGCTTCCGGTTGATGATCGTGCCGCCGTCGCAGCAGCGGTCGGTCACATGGGCATACACGCCCACGTTCACATACTGGGTCGAGTAA
>CACYGY010000168.1 GCA_902774025.1 uncultured Eubacteriales bacterium | reverse complement strand
GCGAATGGCTCTACTTCGGGATTCTGGGCAGCTTTTTTCTCACCAGGAAAGCCCAGATCCGTTTCCGGATGCGGGAAGTCACGCTGAAAGAACTGCCGGAGCTGCTCAAGATCGGTTTTCCCGAGGCGCTCCTGGTCTTTCTCCTGACGATTTCCAATCTGGTAATCAACCGCCTGCTCCTGACCTGGTCCGGAGAGGACGGCCTGTCCGCCCTGTCCGCCTTTAACATGATGCGTGGGTTCCTTATCTGTGTCCCCGCCGGCATGAGCGCCGTCCTGAGGATTCTGGTGAGTGTGTACATCGGAGAGGAGGATGCCTCCTCCATCCGCATGCTCCTCCGTCTCCTGCTCACCCGGATGATGCTCATTATGGCGGCCATGGCCGTTATGGTGATCCTGCTCTCCGGCGTCTTCGCCGGCTGGTTCTGCACGGATCATGACGATGAGGTTTACCGCCTCACCCGGCAGCTGTTCATCATCTTCGGGGCCTGTCTGCCTCTGGTTCTGGCCTGCATGATGACCTCCAACTACTACCAGTCGGTGGGGCAGAATCTTCTGGTGAATATCCAGTCCGTCATGGACGGTCTTGTGGGCAAGCTGGTTCCCTCCCTGATTCTGGCGCCGCTTCTGGGGGCCACGGGTGTCTGGCTCATGAATCCCATCGGCATGCTCATGACCCTCCTGGCCATTATCTGCTTCCTGTCCTTCCGCAACAGGCATTTCCCCAGGGCTGCGGAGGACTGGCTCATGCTCCGGAAGGATTTCGGCACAGGACAGCGGCTGGCCCTGACCATTCGGACAGAGGCGGAGGCCGTCCGTGTGTCGGAGGAAATTCAGACCTTCTGCCTGCGGGAGGGACTGGACCGGAAGGAGTCCTACATGTCCGCCCTGTGCATGGAGGAATCCGTGACCAACATCATCCAGCACGGATTTCAGGCGGACCGGCGGAAACACACGGTGGATCTGTGCGTAACCATCCGGGACCGGGACGTCATCCTCCACATCAAGGACGACTGCATTCCCTTCAATCCCCGGGAACGCAGCATGCTCGTGAACCCGGACCGCCCGGAATCCGGCGTGGGCATCCGTCTTCTGTACGCCATGGCCGACGAGGTCACCTACCAGAGCCTTCTGGGTCTGAACGTTCTGACCGTCACCCTGAAGGACCGGACCGCAGGGGTGCAGAAGGCAGAGAATGCCGGAAGCTGAGGATTTCCGCCCTGCCTCTTTTTCCCACTCTGACCCTGTCCCGCCTGAGGAAGGCCGGATTCAAAGGAGCCGAATATGAAATACGGAGAAAGCCTGTTTGATATTGCATACCTTGTCTTTGCCATTGTCATGGGGATTTTGATTCTGCGCAGGCGTAAAGACAGAGCCGGCATCCTCATGGGAAGCGCCGTCCTGGTTCTGGGCTGCGGGGATGCCTTTCATCTGGTCCCCCGTGTCCTGAACTACTTTATCGAATCAGACTTCACCTTTTTCCTGGGAATGGGAAAGCTGGTCACATCCCTGACCATGACCCTCTTCTATTTCCTGATGTACTACCTGTACCTGTGCGTGTACGGGGAGACCGAGAACCGTTCTCTCACCCGCGCCGTCTTTGTGTGCACCGCCCTGCGCGTCCTTCTGTGCCTCATGCCCCAGAACCACTGGTTCCGGAACGAGAGCACCGTGCTGTGGGGCGTGCTGCGCAACATTCCCTTCCTGGCCCTGGGCGGGATCATCATCCGACTGTTTTACCTCAAGCGGGAAGCCGTTCCCGTCCTCCGGCATGTCTGGCTGCTGGTCACCCTTTCCTTCCTCTTCTACATACCGGTTGCCTTCGTGGCAAACCTTCTCCCCATCCTGGGCATGCTCATGCTGCCTAAGACCGTCTGTTACATGATCCTCATCTGGGTGTTCCGGAGGTACGCGGAAGCACCTGAAGCCCTCTGAACCCGGTGAAACACCCAAAGAGCCGCGGCATCTGACCGCGGCTCTTTTCTGCAGGCGGGAAAGGACATTCCTCCCGACCTGTCTGCCGGAGGGGGCTGAACAGGATCCCATCCCGGACATTCCCTGTGTCTTCCCCTCATTCCGTTCCTCTGCGCTTCCGGCGGGCATGAAGAAGATTGACCAGGTTGCCCAGGGCGATGCAGCCAAGCCCCGCAGCCAGAGACCAGCGGGCCGTGTCTCCCTTCAGCATGGACAGCACCACCAGAACGAGACCGGCGCATCCCAGCACCAGCGCCGACACGGTACAGAGCATGCTCTTCTTTTTGTCTTCCACGGATTTCCCCCTTCCTTTTTCCCATGCCCCTCCGGGCGGGGCACTCTTCACACAGGGCCGGTCACGCTCCATGACGTCCCATGCGGGCGTCTCTTTCCCTCCTGTGCTCTGCCTGCACACCCCTTTCCGGAACCGGCTCTCCCCCCTCAGAAGGTCTTGCCCGGTCCATTGCGGAGCAGCGGAAAGAAAGACGGCGGATCACGGAAACCCCTGAAGACAGGCGGGAAACGGATCACGGCTTTTCTTTCCGCCAGGATCCGTTTTTCCCGGTTTATCAGGCCTCATCGGGGATTTCGAACCGTTCAATCTCCGTGCTGATCACATACTCGTCCTTGATGGCCTTCAGTTTCCCGAAGTGGGGCTGCCCGGCATGCAGGGCAAGAGCGGACGCGTCCTGCCATTTTTCAAGGAGAAGCAGCTCATCCCCGCCGCTGACGGGTGTGAAATAATCGTAGCGGAGATTCCCCTTTTCTGCCCGGGACGCTTTGTCGATCCCCTCCGCCTGAACCCTGGCGAGGAATCTGTCCCGCGCATCCCTTTTCAGATGATAAAGAACGTTGAGTACAATCATAATCTTCACCTCCCGCATCCCAGTATAGCATCAGGCCCGGAAAACGGAAATGATCCGGGAGAAAATCCCGAAGGGCGGCAGAACGCATCCGGGATTCTCCGCTCCGTCATCTGTTTTCATTCCCCGCATTCCGGGAAGAATCATGACCGCCGGCCGGTTCTCCGGCGTGATGAAAAGTAAACTTGTTCCCAAAGGTTTCATGAATCAGATACGTTTTACCAACGCGGCGCCTTCAATGGACTGCGACAGGCTCTGCCCGTCCGCTGTTATACCGCTCTTTCAAACGTCTGATTTCCTTGCTTCTTCCAGCCATAATCCCTTCCACCGTTGTTGGTAATCAGCCTCTGCCTGCCATTGCACCTTCGTTGGGGCTGAATAGCAACAATTTTGACGGCTGAAGATTCCCCTGGCTTCAGTCTGCCGATATCCCGGAAATCGTCGAAATGGTTTTGCACTGCGGTCTGCCGGCGGTTATTTCAGAATACTGTCTTATGACCAGTAAACCAATCCTTTCCATGGTTTCCGCCATGGTCTCTTCCGTGGCCGCACCGATACGGTCAGACGCCTCAGGGACACCGGAAAAGATCCGGAAGGAATCAGGGACCGCTCCGACGGACTTTTCCCATTCTTCCCCGGCGCCTCCGGGAGATGGGACAGCTGAGGCGGCAATCCCGTCTGCGCCCCTGCTCTGATGGGTTCATCAGCAAAGGCACCTCAGAGAACCCTTCCACAGGCGCAGGGCTTCATGTTCCCATGCCGCCCTGTTCTTTCAGGCCTCCAGACATGAAAGAACCTCCCGCAGGTCACGGATCACATGGTCGATCCGCATGCCCTCCGGAACCGCCTTCCCCTCCGGATTGTACCAGCAGGTGCGGATGCCCGCCAGAATGCCGCCCAGAATATCGCTGGTGAGGGAATCCCCCACAATCATGATCTCATCCCCCGCGGCAGGTGGAATCTGCGCAAAAACCGCATCGAAAAAGGCTCTGGCCGGTTTTTCCGCACCGACTGCCTCGGAGAGGAAGATACCGTCCATCATCTCCCCGAGCCCGGAGCGGGCCAGTTTGCGCCTCTGGGACACCACCGTTCCGTTGGAGACCACATACTGCCTGACCCTTCCCCGGAGGCTTTCCACAAGATGGAAACTGTCGTCCCGGAAAACCACCGTATCCCCCAGCTTCTCCTGATAGCGCTCATTGAAGACTTCCGCCAGTTCCCCGGGAATGCCCATCTCCCCGAAAAACACCCGGAAACGCCCCACCAGCACTTCCTGCCTGGTGATCTCATTTCTTTCCAGCCGCTTCCAGAATCCGTCGTTGATCTCGGAATACCGCCGGATCATCTCATCCTTCAGCGTTCCCAGGGAGAAGGCACGGAACAGACTTTCCAGGGCCGCCCTTTCCGCGGCCTGAAAGTCCAGCAGCGTCCCGTCCACGTCCCACAGAAGAATCCTGATCATCCCCCGCCTCTCCTTTTTATCTTTTCCGAACGTTCTTCCCTATGCCTCCGGGGTATCGGTGATCTCCATCACCACCTCGCCCTGAGGGTCCTCCGCTTCCCCGCAGGCGTGATACTCAGTCCCCGTCACGATGCCCCGGAGCACCGAAAAGGCAAGCTCATCCATCGCGGGATC
>CACYGY010000167.1 GCA_902774025.1 uncultured Eubacteriales bacterium | reverse complement strand
CGGTATGACAGCTATCCCCATCAGCTTTCCGGCGGCCAGCGGCAGCGGGTCATGATCGCCATGGCCATGATCTGCCGTCCCACCCTCCTGATCGCGGATGAGCCCACCACGGCACTGGACGTGACGGTGGAGGCGCAGATTCTGTCCCTCATGGAGCAGCTGAGCGCCGGAGGCACAAGCATCCTGGTCATTTCCCACAATATGGGCGTGATCGCGCGGATCTGCGATGAGGTCTACATCATGTACGCGGGGGAAATCGTGGAACACGGGTGTACCCGGGACCTGTTTGAAAACCCCCTGCATCCCTACACCCGGGGCCTGATGCGCGCCGTTTTGTCCCTGCACCGGGGGCAGGAGCCCCTGGAGGTGATCCCGGGCAGGGTGCCGGGCCTGGGGGAGCGGCACGGGGGATGCCTCTTTGCACCCCGCTGCCCTCTTTCGGAGGACGCATGCCGGACATGGCAGGGGGAAATGCGGGAAGAAAACGGACGGGGCGCACGCTGCAGACGCGCGTGGCCGGAGGAGAATGTATGAAGCCTTTGCTGGAAGCCAGGGAACTGACCAAAGTCTTTTCCATGGGCCGGAAAACGGGTCTTGAGGCGGTGTCCCGCGTGTCCCTGGAGATCCGGGAGGGGGAAGTCCTGGGCCTGGTGGGGGAGTCCGGCTGCGGAAAGACCACCCTGGGCCGTATGCTGATCCGGCGCCTGGCCCCTTCCTCCGGAGAACTCTTCTTCCGGGGCAGGCAGATCTCCCATCTGCCGGAGAAGGATTTCCATCCCCTGCGCCGGGAAATGCAGATGGTCTTCCAGGACCCCTATGCCTCTCTGGACCCGCGGATGACGGTACTGGACCTGATCGGGGAGCCCCTGGCCGCCTGGCATGTCTGCGGGGGACGGGGGGAGATGAAAAGGAAAGTGCTGGAGCTGATGGAAGCGGTGGGGATCCCGGAGGAGGACCTGTACGCCTATCCCCATCAGTTTTCCGGCGGCGAGCGCCAGCGCATCGGGATCGCCCGGGCCCTTGCCCTCAATCCCGCCCTCATTGTCTGTGACGAGCCCGTGTCGGCTCTGGACGTGTCGGTGCAGAACCAGGTCCTGAACCTGATGAAAAGTCTGCAGAAGGAGCGGGGCATGAGCATGGTGTTCATCAGCCATGACCTGAGCGTGATCCGCTGCATGGCGGGGCGCACGGCGGTCATGTACCAGGGAAAAATCTGTGAGATGGCCGGGAGCGGAGACCTGTTCCGGCATCCCCTTCATCCCTATACCCGCCTTTTGGTCCGCTCCGTGCCGGAGCCGGAGCCGGAAAAAAGACAGCGGCGTGAGAGCCTGGCGGATCCGGGGGCGGGACTCCGGCCGGAGCGGGGATGTCCCTTCCATCCCAGGTGTCCCTTTGCCCTGGAAGTGTGCCGGGAGAAGCCGCCATGCCTCCGGGATGCGGGAGGGCGGCAGGTGGCCTGCCACAGGGCGGAAGAGATGGAGAATGCCTGAGACGGGATTCCGGAACCTCAGAGGTGCCCGGGGGAAATCCGAGATGAAGGTCACTTCTGCGGACGGACAGTTTTCTTCATCTGCCGGCAGCGTTTCGTTTTCCGGGGCTGCGTATACCAGCGTGTCTTTCCAGATGGGACCGCCATTTTCGTCCGTGTGGAACCGGAGATTCTGTATGAAACATGCCTCGCGCCTTTTCCAGCAGTTTCCCGGACGGTACGTTCAGCGGATCCCATTCGGCGTAAATCCTGTGTGCCCACTCCAGGAAAGCCCGGACGATCACTGCGGACAGAGCCTGCTGACGATATAGCCCACCTCTCCGGACCGAAAATCCCTGTTTCCGCAGCAGATACTGCCGATCACCTTCCCGGATGCCGCAAGCTCCATGGCGGGGAATTCTTCTGATCCGAGGCGGTACCTCAGGTGCTCTCTGCCGTTTTCATGCATGATCCATCCCTCAAAGGCGTCATTTTCAGGTGGGGACAGGAATTCAGACAGGTCCCCGTAATCCGATTCCCTGAATGGCCGCAGCACCGGCCGCCCGATACGGTTCGGAAAAAGACCTGATGAAGACTGCAGATCGTCAGTGAGAAGTGAGCAGAACTGCCCGAAAAGGCACGGAACCGACGCAGGGGCTCTGTGTCAGCTACCGTTATACCGGAGACAGAGCAGCGTAATATCATCAAATTGCGGCGTTTCGCCGGAAAACTCCCTTATCCTTTCATCAACATGCAGCAGAAGCTGATACGGTTCATCTGAAGCCGCATCATTCAGCGCTGACAGCAGTCTGCTTTCTCCGAAAAACTGCCTTCTGCTGTCACGCGCCTCGGTAACCCCGTCGGAGTATTGCACGAGCGCATCCCCGGGACACAGCAGGACGCTCCGGTCTTCATACAGCTTCGGATGCATGGGGTCAGCCGATTTCTTTGGTCCCCAGATCCCAAGCGGCAGGCCGGATTTCTCCTTCGGAATCACCTCCCACCGGTGATCCCTGTAAAGCACCGGTTTTTCATGTCCGGCATCCGCATAGGTAAGCCTTCCCGAGGAGATTTCAAGAATCCCCAGCCACACCGTCACAAACATGCTGTCGTGATTGTCCTCCGCCAGCTGTTCGTTGACTTTTTCCAGTACGCCGGCAGGGCTGAATCCCAGCTGGACAGCTGTCTTCAGCATGGTTTTGGAGAGCATCATAAACAGGGCGGCAGGCACGCCCTTTCCGCTGACATCGGCAACGGCAAGAGCCAGATGATCCTGATCGATCAGAAAGAAATCATAAAAATCTCCGCCCACCTCTTTTGCCGGCCGCATCATGGCGTGCAGATCAAATTCCCGCCGCTGGGGGAACGGGGGAAAACGTCCCGGAAGATAGTTCGCCTGAATGCTGGACGCCAGATTCAGTTCGGCAGTGATCCGCTCCCGCTGGGCTGTTTCCCACTTCAGCCTGTCCTCGTAATCCTCCAGCTGAGAGGTCATGACGCCAAAGGAGCCGGCAAGCTGACCGATTTCATGGCCGCCCCATACATCAAGCGGCTGCCTGTTTGGGTTCCCGTCCGCCAGAAAGCGTTCAATATGGCCGGATATGATGCGGATCGGGCGGACAAATGTCCGGCTGAGCACGCGGATGAGCACCAGAAGTGTAATCAGATACAGGAAAAAGACCGGCAGAATATTGGACAGCGTCTGCCGCATGGCCTCAGCCTGCTGGCTCCGAACTTCATAATCCGCGCCCATGAGCGCCAGAACCCTGCCTTTCGGGTCCGTATATGGACAGAACCAGTCCAGATTGTGCCCGTATTCATTGTCCTGCTCGGAGTAAGATTCCGGCGTCTCCCCGGCCAGCGCCTGTTTTTCCGGCTCCGTAATATAGCTGTTTTCGTTCCAGGTGGTCATTCCCGGTTTCCCCAGCGTTGCCCGGATCATTTCATCCGCTTCGTCGGAGGCTGCTGCGGCGATCACAAAGTAGCGAATCCCGTCATCCGGATGGATCGTCTCCACATAAAGGTTTTCCAGGCGCAGGGACCGGCAGATCGCTCTCATTACCTCCCGTGTCTGCTGATACAGTTCTGTGTTTTCCGGATCGTTCAGATTTTCAAGCCCCGCTTCATCAAGCACTTTGCGCATCATGGCAAAGGCACCTTCCGCCCGCTCATACCCGGCACGTACGCTGTTCTGAAGGCTGACATGATAGAGCAGGGGAGCGAAGAGCAGCATCGCGCAGAGCAGAAGGAACGAGAAAATTCTTATGATCAGTTCCTTCATGCGGATGCGCTCCGTAAAGAGCGCGCAGTTGATCAGCAGAACCGAGATGGACGCAACCGTGTAAACAATGGTGAGATCCGGCATGTCCCGTGTCAGGATCAATGCGGTTATGGGGAAAAGGGCAAGAACAGACGAAAGAATTTTCCGCCATTTGGGAATCCCGGCACGAAACAGAAGAGCAATCAGCGCCAGGAAGATCAGCAGCATGTAGATAAATCCCAGCGCATATCCGCCCGCTTTCTGAAACGCCCCGCCTTCGCTGATGCTGAAGAATACCGGCGTAAGCAGATTTCCCAGGCACAGCAGGATACCCGGAACAAGCAGCACCCGCAGGATCCGATCAAGCTTTCCGGTCCAGCCCTCCTTCAGCCCGAGCAGGCTGCGGACATACCGCCAGAACTGATAGAAGAGCAGTAAATCTGTAACGTAGAACAGCGTGGAAACCAACAGATTCGGAATCCGGAATCCGGGATTTCCGTCCAGGGCCCACATGGCTGTGTCGAGGAACAGCGTCAGCGCATTCAGAAAGAGCGTCGCGACAAAGGCGCGCTCGGAGGATGACCGGATTCCTCCGGCGGACATGCATCCATAATACAGCAGCACGCACACCAGTGAACCCAGCACATCCATACACAGATCAAAAACATCCCCGATGCCCGAGTTCATCAGGTTATTGCACAGGCACAGCACCAGAATGGCCGCTGCCGGAATACAGATCGCGCCGAATCCGCTCAGCCGGAGGCCGGATCGACCCGTGCCTGCCCTTTCCGCTGCTCTGTCCCGCATCATGAATCTCCGGATTCTGTTTCTGCTCTCACTCATGCAATTCTGCCTCCGTAAAGACGATCTGAACACATCGCAGCAACGCATCCATTATCTCATCAAACACCTGAAGGAACAAGGAAAAAAGCAGGCACCGCAGCGCCCGCCTTTTTCCACTGACGCAGATCAGGTCCCCAGGGCTATGTTTTCAATACGCAGAACACTCGCATTCCCCTCAGGATCCTGATACAGATAGACGACAACCCATTTGGATCCGTTGTTGATTTCGCTTTCCCTGCTCAGAACTGCATAGTTTGTTCCGGCAACAACCTGAGTGCCCAACAGCGCCACAGGGGTATAGGCAACGGTAATCGTCCCGGTCTGGTAATTGTCCATTGCCTGGAAGAAGATGCTGCTCGTTTCTTCGGTCACGGTGGGATCCTCCGCAAGGGTCCATCCTCCCGCAGGCATAATGGCCGCGATGTCTTCGTCTTCCGGTTCAATCGACATATACATCGCACCGGAGAAGCGATGCTCCGCCTCATCCCACCTGAGAGACATGGCATCGCCGTCTCCTGTCAGCGTCAGGATTTCGCCGTCAAAGGACCATGTTCCCTTTTTGCTTTCGTTGTCCACCCACATTTCAAAGACATGATCCTCATAGATGAAAAGAACCTGTTCATCAATCGCACTGTCCTCAAGGGTATAAAGAAGCATCCAGTCACTAACAAGGAAACTGTCCTGCTCCGCATGGGCGCAGCAGAATCCGAGTGCCATCGCAATGACCAGGAAAAGAGAAATCATTTTCCGCATATTCTTCATTCCTTTCTTTTTCACCGTTTTCAGTCATTTTACCGGGGAAGTCCGACAATGGAGGCTGCAATCCAGCCTACCTTTCCATCCACAGTCACCTCTACAAAATTCCGCCCTGATGCCGGATCAAAGACGACCTGGTCTGTCAGTGTATTCACCTGAGAAGGGAAGCGATCTGCTTCGTTCCCTTCGTACTGGGTCCGTTCCGAAGCTTCGCATTCAGTCCTTCCACACCGGTATTGACGGTCCGCCACACACCACCTGACACCTGTCCCAATTCCTCCTGGTTGAGTTCTTTCATCTGTCATCACTCCCTGTTTTTGATCTTCAGGATCTGCCCTGTCGACGGTTCATACGGAAACACCCTCTGAAAAGGCCGCGATCCTGTGTGAACGGTCCTGTTTGAGTACGAACGGCAGAACACGCCTCACCTCTGAACAAACGTCAGTGTACTGATGATCGCCTGTGCTTCTTCTTCTGCGGTTTCACCGTCCAGCCAGAAGGTGATTTCCACATACTGGTCTCCTTCATCGAAGAGATAGTTCAGCGTGGTGTATTCTTTTCCGTCATAAGTCTCCTTTGCGCGGTACCATGCGGTGTCAATCCCGTTGATCTTTTCGTCTGCTTTCACTTCAAAAGCATTGTACACCGCAGCTTCCTGCTCCGCATATTCCGCCAGTTTCTCCGGCAGCCCCGCCTTGGTAAACTGATATATATCGAAATCAAGCAGCGTCTCCTCGCTGTGCATATAGGCAACCATGTCGTCCCGGATGTCTTCTTCGGTCCGGTTTCCCTCGGTAAAACTGACGGGAATCTCAACTGTGTAGACAGAAGTTCCCAGCTGATATGGACGGGTCGCCGTTTCCGGCGCGATATCGGGATGTGCGTCTTCCCTGAGCAGACCGGCCGCCATGTCTTCGTCTTCCGGTTCGATCGGCACATACATCGTGACTGTCATACCGTTGTAAGCACCGGAGAAGCGATGCTCCGCCTCATCCCACCTGAGAGACATGGCATCGCCGTCTCCTGTCAGCGTCAGGATTTCGCCGTCAAAGGACCATGTTCCC
>CACYGY010000166.1 GCA_902774025.1 uncultured Eubacteriales bacterium | reverse complement strand
ACGGTGTAACACTGAACACAGAAGCCTTCAAGAATGGCATCAGCAAACTCTCGAAGCTCGGTGGAGGCCACCTGAACGTACCTGCCGGCATCTGGCTCACAGGTCCCATCATGCTGAAGAGCAACATCGACCTGCATCTGGACAAGAACGCCATTATTCTCCTTTCACCCGACAAGAGTCTTTATTTGGATCCTACAGGAAAGAGCGACCGCTGCTATCCTGGCATCCGTGCCTCGAAGCAGACCAACATTGCCATCACTGGCGAAGGTATCATCGACGGAAATGGTGCCCAGTGGCGCCCTGTTAAACGTGGCAAGGTCAGCGATGTTGAGTGGAAAGCCTTTATGGACATGGGTGGCGTAGAGCGCCAGGAAGGCTCACTGTGGTATCCATGGGACTTGAAAAGTGGCTACCCCAATATTGCCGATACCCCAGAGAACCAAGAGAAGCTGCGTGCTGACCTCATTCGCGTGACTGATTGCGAAAACGTACTCATTCAAGGTGTGACGGTGCAGAACTCACCCCGATTCCATGTGCACCCCTGCTATTCCAAGAATGTCATCATAGATGGTGTGACGGTACGCTGCCCCTGGAATGCCCAAAACGGCGATGCCATCGACTTCTCTGACGTGAACATCGGCATCATTGTCAACTGCACCGTCGATGCTGGCGATGACGCCGTGCTCCTTGTCATCGCAAAAACCAAGTGTATTGGACAGCATGCGCCCCTTCGGATGGATACCCATAAGAACAATCTCCCCATGCAGAATCTGCTGAGAAAATGCGGGTTTCAGCCCTGCGGGATCATTCGGATTCATGAAAACGGATCTCAGCGGGATGCATTTATCCGTTTATGAACGGAAGTTCGGAAAAAGTTCGTAGTTTGTTCAAGAAGTATCGGGAAGAGAACCGTTATCATGGTTACAGTGAGAAAACTGAGGAGGACACAAGCCATGAAGAAAATAGCAATTCTGTTAGCACTGGTTTTGGTACTGATGATTGCCTGTGTGGGCTGCGGAAGTGAGGACGCCGCCACCAGCGAACCTGTTGTGACCGGGGAACCGGCTGCTGCTTCCTATACCATCGATTACGGTGAGAGCAACACCTACACCAAGGATGATATGGATGCCGCCATTGAGAAAATCATGGAAGAGTTCAACGGCTGGGGCTGCGAGATGCACGAGATCAGCTACAGCGAAGAACTCACCGGCACCGCTCTGGAATACATCAATTCTCTGGGCAACAGCTTCGATCAGGCCATTGCATTCAAGACAAACTTCCACTCTCCCGTGGAAACGGACGAAATGACAGCCTGGGAACTGGACACGGAGTATGAAGATTATCAGTGGTATCTGGGCCGCAACGGCAACGGAGAGTGGACCCTGGTCACCTGGGGTTACTGATCCCGACACACAAGTACACAGCAATTTGCAATAACCGCAGGTTTTATCCTGCGGTTATTTTTGTGAAACAGGAAATGGGAAAAATGGAAAAAAAGGGTGCATCTGAGTGATGTTTATGATACAATATCAAACTGGCATGATATTGGGAAACACGTTCCCGTTTTTATGCCGAACCAGACATGATCTGCCCCTTCGGGCAGAGGAGATATTGTAATACTGGAGGTAGGATCTTGAAAAAGATGAGTAAAAGATCTGCGGTAACCGTGATCATTGCATTTCTGCTGATCACCGCACTTTGTATCTATACCGCAGCATTCGGCTGGGGCCCGGAACACAAGGGCGCAGCCTCCAACATCAAAAAAGGCCTGGACCTGGAAGGCGGCGTGTCCATCACCTATGAGACGGACGTGAAAAACCCCTCTGCCAGCGACCTGAGCGATACCCGCTACAAACTGCAGCAGCGTGTCGATCAGTATTCCACGGAGTCCAATGTCTACCTGGAAGGCGACAACCGAATCACCGTTGAAATCCCCGGCGTCACCAATGCCGATGAGATCCTGGAAGGTCTGGCCGCTCCCGGCAGCCTGTACTTCATCGCACAGGTGGGTTCCGACGGCGCACAGAACTATTCCATGAGTTCCGAGACCGGCGAGTATGAACTGAACAAGAGCATTGAAGAACTGCAGGCAGACGGGTCCATCGTCTGCGAAGGCTCTGATGTTACCGACGCTTCCGGCGTTATGGAGCAGGGAAGCACCGGACTGCAGCAGGCTGTGGTCAAACTGTCCTTTTCCAAGGAAGGCGCACAGAAGTTCGCCGCTGCCACTCAGACGGCATACAGCAACAATCAGACCATCGGTATCTACTATGACGGACGTTTCATCTCCGTACCCGGTGTAAACGCGGTCATCGATGACGGCAATGCCATTATCGAGGGCATGGGCTCTCTGGAAGAAGCAACTCAGATCGCATCCTACATCCGTATCGGCGGCCTGAAACTGAAGCTCAATGAGATCCGTTCCAACATTGTGGGCGCACAGCTGGGCCAGGAGGCTCTGAGAACCTCCCTCATCGGCGGCGCCATCGGTCTTGCAGCCGTCATGATCCTCATGATGGTGGTGTATCTTGTCCCCGGTGTCATCGCTGCATTTGCGCTGATCTTCTATGCGGCACTGATGCTGCTCCTTCTGGGACTGTTCAAGATCACCCTGACTCTTCCCGGCGTAGCCGGTATCATCCTGTCCATCGGTATGGCCGTGGACGCCAACGTCATTATCTATACCCGTATCTCCGAGGAACTGACCAACGGCGTTCCTCTGAGCAAGGCGCTGAACTTCGGCTTTGACAAGGCCACTTCCGCCATCGTCGACGGCAACGTGACCACCATCATCGCCGCGTTCGTCATCATGATCCTGGGCACCGGCACCATCAAGGGCTTCGCCATCAACCTGGCCATCGGTGTTGCGCTGTCCATGTTCACCGCACTGGTCGTCTCCAAACTGCTGGTCCGTGCCGTGTTCTCTCTGGGTCTTTCCGACCGCAAGAAATGGGGCCGTGTCCAGAAAGAGCGCAATTATCGGTTCGTACGGAACATGCCGAAATTCCTTGTTCTGGCGGCCCTCGTTGTGGCTCTGGGCATCGGCACCGCGATGGGAATGAACCCCCTGACCGCGCTGATGGCAGGCTCCAC
>CACYGY010000165.1 GCA_902774025.1 uncultured Eubacteriales bacterium | reverse complement strand
TGATAAGATCCTTCACTTCGTTCAGGATGACACTCCATTCAGGATGACACCCGGAGATCAGGGGACGGGGAATCAGGGATAATCCGAAGACGTGACAGAAGGGAAGCCGGGTCGGTAAACGCCTGCTCCGGATAGCGGACTTCCGTCAGTTCCAGCCCATGAGCGGGGGCAGTCATGCCAAGCGCCAGCCGGTCCAGTGTTTCGAAGGCGTTCACGAAAGCATCGGGCCCGAACCGTTTCTGCCCGATTTCGACAGCGGTACCGGCGATGATCCGGACCATGTTATAGAGGAAGGCGTCTCCGCTGACGGTCAGGACCCATTCCTCCCCGTGGGTTTCCAGACGGACGGAATGGATGGTGCGAACGGTCGTTTTTGCCGTGCCCCCCGCTGCCTGAAAAGCCGCAAAATCATGGCGCCCGGGAAGGGTATCCAGCGCGGCACGGACCAGGTTCTCCTCCAGGGGGACAGGCACATGCCAATGGGTATTCCTCTTCAATGCGCTGGCATGGCGTGCGTTCCAGATCCGGTAGGTATAGGTTTTGCCGGAGGTCAGGAACCGGGCATGAAAAGCGGAGGGAACCTGGCGGCTTTCACGGATACGGATATCCGGGGGAAGCATGGTGTTGAGCACGAAGGCATATTTATCCGGGGGGATGGAACTGCCTGTATCGAAATGCGCTTTCTGGTCCAGTGCATGGACTCCCGCGTCTGTGCGGGAGGCACCGGTGACGGTAACCGGATGGCCGCAGGCAGAAGCCAGGGCTTCCTCCAGCACCTGCTGGACAGCCAGCCCGTTGATCTGGCGCTGCCAGCCCGCATAGGCTGTTCCGTCGTATTCCACTGTCAGCAGGATCCGCTTCACAGGATAATTCCCTCCAGTATAATCAAAGCAAGCAACAACGCCACAACGCAGCAGGCAGCGGCGTCGCTTTTCGTAAGCTTCAGGACCCGGAGCCGGGTGCGTCCCTCACCGCCGTGGTAGCAACGACTTTCCATCGCCATGGCCAGATCGCCTGCGCGGCGGAACGCGCTGACAAAAAGCGGAACCAGCAGGGGCACCATGGCTTTGGCCCGGGAAATCAGGTTGCCGCTTTCGAAATCAGCGCCACGGGCCATCTGGGCCTTCATGATCTTGTCTGTTTCCTCCAGCAGGGTAGGGATAAAGCGAAGGGCAATGGTCATCATCATTGCCAGT
The DNA here is from genome assembly GCA_902774025.1 of uncultured Eubacteriales bacterium. Classification (GTDB taxonomy): domain Bacteria; phylum Bacillota; class Clostridia; order Christensenellales; family Aristaeellaceae; genus UBA2943. The sequence continues at coordinate 1,932 of CACYGY010000165.1, read as the reverse complement.
TCATGGGCGGGGAATCGGATCTTTTTCAGGGGAGTCAGCAGCAGTTCAATGCCGTCGGACAGGGCAACAGGGGAGGTCGTCAGCGTCAGCATGCTTGTGCCGAGCACAAGGAAGATCAGGCGCAGGGAATAGAAAAACGCCTGAAAGACGGCTTCCTTTGTAATTCTGATAATCCAGAATTCCACCCAGACCGTATCGCCGGCGGTGAAGAAAAGATTCAGCAGGAAGGTCAGGATAATGATCAGCCGAAGCGGCTTCAGGCCGCGCATCAGCATACGGAAAGGCACGTTGGCCAGGCGGGCGCTGAACCAGACAAAGCCGAAAATGAGCGCATAGCCCGCAAAGGTTTTGGCCAGGAAAACGCAGACAATGAACACAATGGTCAGGATCAGCTTAATCCGGGGATCCAGGCGGTGAACTCTGCTGTCCACGGGATAATACTGGCCCATGGTAATATTGCTCAGCATGCGGATCCCTCCTTCCAGAGGCGGAGCAGATGTTCTTTCAGCTCCTCCGGCAGGTAAAGATCCGCGGGAAGGTCGTACCCTTTTTCCCGCAGCAAAGCACACAGGCGGGAAACCTCGGGGACATCCAGGCCGACCGAGGTCATCATATCGCGTTGGGCAAAAATTTCCCGGGGAGTACCGACTGCCTTGATCTTTCCCTCGCTCATCACAACGAGCCGGTCCGCCAGGCGGGCGATATCATCCATACTGTGGGAGACCATGAGCATGGTCACGTGTTCTTTGGCGTGAAGCTCTTCCAGCATGGAGAGAATCCTGTCCCGCCCGCGGGGATCCAGGCCGGCGGTGGGCTCGTCCAGAATCAGGACGGAGGGGCGCATCGCCAGCACCCCGGCGATGGCCACCCTGCGCATCTGCCCGCCGGAGAGCTCAAAGGGGCTCCGTTCCGCATACTTGTCATAATCCAAACGGACGCAGTCCATCGCGTAGCGGACCCGATCCGTGATCTCCTCCGCGGACAGCCCCTGGTTTTTAGGACCGAAAGCGATGTCTTTCGCGACCGTCTCCTCAAAAAGCTGGTATTCCGGATACTGGAAAACCAGGCCGATCCGCTGCCGCAGAGCGCGGCGGTTCACATGCTCGCCGTTGAGGTCTTCGCCGTCAATCAGTACCTGCCCGGAAGAAGGCTTCAGCAAGCCGTTCAGATGCTGCACGAGGGTGGATTTCCCGCTGCCCGTATGCCCGACGATTCCGACAAATTCACCGTCTTCCACGCGGAAGGAGACGTCATTGAGCGCAACTGTTTTCAGGGCGCTTCCCTCGGAATAGCAGTGAGTCAGGTGGACGACTTCAATGGGCATAGCTTTTCCACCTCCTCAGCCAGTTCTTCCACGGTCAGGATTCCTTCTCTCAGCGGCATTCCCTCATCCCGGAGGGAGCGTGCAAGGGCTGTCATATGCGGGACGTCCAGATGCATCTCCCGCATGGCGTCAATCTGGTCAAAAACCTGTGACGGCGTGCCGGAAAGGCGGATTTCCCCATCAGTAACCACCAGTACCCTGTCTGCAAGGGCGGCTTCCTCCATGAAATGGGTAATCCAGATGACAGTAATTCCTTTCTGACGGTTCAGGGCACGTATGGTATCCAGCACTTCCCTGCGGCCGGAGGGATCCAGCATGGCAGTGGCTTCGTCGGCGATAATGACGGAGGGCTCCATGGCAAGAATACCGGCAATGGCGACCCGCTGTTTCTGTCCGCCGGAAAGCATGTGGGGAGCTGTATCCGCGTATTTACTCATCCTGACAGCAGAAAGGGCGCTTTCAATCCGGGGAATCATTTCCTCGATCGGAACGCCCAGATTCTCAAGGCCAAATGCAACATCTTCCTTGACGACAGTGGCTACAATCTGGTTGTCGGGATTCTGGAAAATCATCCCGGCACGGCGGCGGATTTCCCAGATATACTGCTC
>CACYGY010000164.1:3180-3655 GCA_902774025.1 uncultured Eubacteriales bacterium | reverse complement strand
GGCGTGATACTCAGTCCCCGTCACGATGCCCCGGAGCACCGAAAAGGCAAGCTCATCCATCGCGGGATCCGCCTCCGTCAGGAGCAGCCTGTAGCGGATGGTCATCACGACCCGCCGGTCCATCTCCGAGTCCTCCGTCACAATGGAGACGTGCGGCTCCGAAAGCGCTCCCATGAGGAGCACGTGCACGGCTTCCTCAAAGGCCAGCTGGATTCTCGCGCTTGTCCTGTGGGAGATCCGGTTCTTCTCGCAGCAGCGGGCGCATGCCGATGAAATCATAGTCCCGGCTGTCGATCTTCTGCTCCAGGACCTTCAGGCGGCGGACATAGCGCCTTGTGTTCTCCCGCCGGGAATGCTCGAAAATCTGCTCCTCCATGCCTGTCACCTTCTCCCCCCGGAAATCGTTCATGGGGGGGGATAGCTGCCCTCCGTCACCATCCGGAGGGTGCCCCGCGGGGCGGGCAGGGCGCTGTAG
>CACYGY010000164.1:0-3141 GCA_902774025.1 uncultured Eubacteriales bacterium | reverse complement strand
GCCTTTCTCCGTTTCGCTCAGCGCATAACTGAAAAGCTTTCCAGTTCGCCCTCCATGATGGCCAGTTTGCTGTTTTCCTGCATGATGGCCAGCAGCACGGGCTCATCCCCCGGAAAAGCGTCAATCTTCCCGCTCTCCAGGGCGGTATCATAATATTGGATCTTCGCGTCAGGAAAACGCGCCCGCACAGCGGCATCAAAGGAAGAGCCGGTCTGTACGCCGATGTTCCCTCCGTTCAGGTCATCCAGTCCCGTCAGCGTCTTTTTTCCCCCCCCCGTGTCCGCATCCGCCGCCAGACAGAAGGCAAGAATCAGACCCGTGCAAGGACAGCCAGACATCCCGGGTGTTTCCTGACCATATACAGTGCATTCCCGCTTCATTCTCTTCAAAAAACACAGTCTCAGATTTCTGTTTGATGCCGTGATTCTATCATAATCCAGCGCAGTCTTTCAATTCCGCACCCTCTTTCCCGTACCGCGGGACCGGTGACGCGCCGTTCTCTCCGGTTCCGTGTCCGGAGTTCATCCCTGTCCTTTCCGGTCCGATGTGCCACAGTGTGAAAACATATGAGAGACAAACACCGAAGAGAGACTGACGCGCGGGGGCATGGACCCGGGATTCCTGTATCCGGCAGACAGCCTGTGCGGCCCGCCGTACCGTGAACAAGGGTCTTCTGAAGGATCCATAGCGGAGAAACGGCACAGGGGGAAGGAGACGAATCCGATGAAAAAACGCTTTGCATGCGGGGCTGTCTGTGCTCCGCCTCAAAGCCTGACGCCAATACCTGCCCCGGGACAGCAAAGGATGACCCGCCTCAGACTTCCCCTGCGTGTGTCCTGTTCGGTTTTCCTTCGGGATGGCCAGGCGCATGGATGCCGCAGGAGCGTGGAAAACGGTCTGTGACGTTGCTGCCTCACCGCGCGTGGGGCAGGCCCGGGACGGCGTCCGCACAGAGACGGCCCCCCGGAAATCTGTTCCATGGCACCGTGGCCCTTCCGTTTTCCGCATTTCATGCGCGTGTCCGCGAAATCCCGGTGCCGTCCCAAGGCCGCGAAGCACCTGCCTGATCCCAGGTTCCGTGATGAACCGAAAGGCACGGTAACGTCCTGTGGGCTTCGGGTGAAGGGATGCCGCATGCCATACCGGAAAACGCGGACCGCATCCGGAACAGGACCGCAGTCCGGGGGCCCCTTTAAGAAGCCCGGCGCCTGGCATGGACCGGAGAAATGCCGCTTTCGGCGAAAAGGGTACGGACGGTGCATGAACGGTCTGACGGGATCATCCGGAAAAGATCCGTCCTTCATCGCGGATGCATCCGTTCGGATCCTGAGAGAGAGCCGGAGGATCCTCCGGTAGATACCGGTCTGTTTCAGGGATTCGTCAGGCGCAAAAAAAGGCACCGCAGAATACGGCGCCTCATTGTGTGATTATCTCTCCCTGAGATGCTCGGAAATATTGACCGCGAATCCGGAGGGGGAAAACAGCAGAGTCGCTCTGGAAGAGCCTGTTTCCGTGACCCTGTCTCCGCGCGGATTGACAAAGCCATGTGCAATCAGGAAATCATAGGCTTCCTGGAAATTGTCCACGTTGATGTTGACAGCCGTCAGGTCCTGCGGAATGGTTTTCGAACTTGCGATCTGGACGCGGTTTCCGTTGGCGTCCTTCATGGCATAGTTTATGTTCGCTCCGCCCTCGATATCCGTTTTTGTATGGCGTCTCTCAAAGCCGAGGGCTTCAAAGGTCTTCATGGCGCTTTCCGGATCTTTGGTTACAATGATCGGGCAGAAACCTGTGATCGTCATGGTGCTTATTTCTCCTTCCTTTCTGTCGCTGAGTTTCCGGACATATGGGGATGGATCCAATTCGGAGCTCCGGAGAATCGCCGGCATTCAGATGGACGTGCGTTCCCAGAGATCCCGGTTCTCTTTTATTTCCGGGTATGCTGAATCAGACTGATGAGGAATCCGGAGGGCGATTTCATCATGGCGGCACGGGACGATCCGTTGTCCGCAATCTGATCACCCATGGTATTGACGAATCCGCGGCCTTTCAGGAACTCATAAGCCTCATCGAAATTGTCCACATTCATCCGGATGGCCGTCATGGTCTGTGGTACCCTTGCATTCTCCGTGATGTCCACATGGAAACCGTTTGCATCCTTCATCCGGATGCTGGTATAGGCGGTCACTTCACTGTCGCTTTCCGTCCTGTGCCTTCTCTCAAAACCAAGCGTCTCGAACAGGGCAATCGTGTCATCGGCCTTGGGGGTAACGATCAGCGGATTAAAAGATGTGATTTTCATACTGCACTTCCTCTCCGGATTTTGATTCTGCACGGGGCATTTTCCCGCGTGTCTGCCCGTTTGTCAATGCCCCGGCTCTGTCGGATATGCGTCTCTTATGCGCCATGCAGGTCTTCACGCTGAAGCACTCCGTGTCGAAATCATCGCTGACTGTACAGTCGCCATATCTCGCCTTCCCTGTACACAGAGCGCTGTTTTGTACGAATATGCCGCATCCCGGATATCCTTTTCCTTCCGCAGATTTTCCGGAGTCTGATCTGATGGTTGCACAGGCGTACCGCGCCTTCCCATCCTTATCCTTCTCACGTTCCGCAGACACATGGGCGTGCAAGATCGAAAACCGGAGGAAGACCGCCCCGAAAGGAACGCCCCCTTGTCCGGGCGGCAAAATCATGAATCATCCTTCCCCGGACGCAAAGATCAGGCCTGGAATCCTTCCCATGTCAGTTCCGGGAGTACTCTCCGCGGCCGCATCCGCTGTCAGCGCCCCGGCACCCGCCCTCACGGCGGCTGCGCCGGCAGTCTTCATCACCAAAGGAGTGCCCCCCGCAGTCACCCTCATGATGTCCATGATGATCACAGCGTGCCTCCGGATCATATTCCAGCTTTCCCTCCGCCAGAGCCTTTGCCGCAGCGTCCGCCGACCCCTGCACACCGGCATAGAGCTGAATCCCCGCATCAGCCAGGGCCATCTGTGCGCCCATGCCGATTCCGCCACAGATCAGTACGTCCGCCTTTGCCGCCTGCAGAAACCCAGCCAGCGCTCCGTGTCCGCATCCGTTTGTGTCTGTAACCTGTTCGCCAATGATTTTTCCATCCTCAACGTCATACAGTTTGAA
>CACYGY010000163.1 GCA_902774025.1 uncultured Eubacteriales bacterium | reverse complement strand
GGGGAAAGGCGGAGACTTGAAAAAAGACAGAAAATCCCTTAGCATACATTAAATCAGATAATCGCGCAGCCGGCAAAAAGGATGGGAGGAGATCCGCATGTCCTCAGGCCCCGAACAGGTGGCATTCGATATGACATCCAACTGTAATCTCAGATGCGTCCACTGTTTCAATGACAGCGGGAGTGACGCGCCCTTCCGGGATATGGACCCGGAGCAGAAGAAGGAGATCGCCCGGCAGATCGCGGCATTTCACCCCTATAACGTATGTCTGTGCGGGGGGGAACCCACGCTGAGTCCTGCCCTGCTGGATGTGATGGACATCCTCCGGCCCAATGTGGGGAAGATCAGCATGGTGACCAACGGCTTCGGCATGACCCCGGATCTCGCCCGGAAACTGGTGAAGCACGGACTGTCCATGGGACAGGTGAGCATTGACGGTGCCTACGCATGGCAGCATGACAGCTTCCGGGGCGTGGCGGGTTCCTTTGCCCGGGCCCGCAATGCGGTGCGCTGCCTTCTGGATGCGGGGGTGAGACAGATGGACACCTCCCTTGTGCCCAACCGTCTCAACATGCACACCATGCGGGAATACCTGGCCATGTGCGCGGACCTGGGCGTTTACCAGGTCCGGATCATGCCCTTCCTGCCCTCGGGACGGGGATTTTCCGTGGGCAGCGCCCTGCTGCCGGATGAGGAGGAAAAGTTCCGGTTCTGCAGGACACTGATGGAAATGAAGACGGAATACGCCGGACGGGTGGATATCATGTGGGGGGATCCGGTGGATCACATGCGGCGCATGCCCATGCAGGCAGAAAGAGGCGCCACCACCTTCGTGATGGAAATCAAGACCAACGGGGATCTCACCTTCAGCACCTATCTGCCCGTGGTGGCCGGGAACTGCACCCGGCATACCCTGCAGGAATACTGGGCGGCGGGCTATGACCGGATCTGGGGGGACAGGCGGTTCACCTCCTACACGGACCAGATCCGGGATATCTACGACCTGGAGGATTTTGAGCCCAGACCCTATACCGGAGAGACAGTGGTGATCGATCTGATGGAGAGGAAAGCAGAATGAAATTTGAGATCTGTCACGACGCATATGAAAGACGGGGACAGGTGACGGAGGACGGGACGCTGCCCCTGAGAAGCCTGAAGAACGGACGGGATTTTTTCCTGAAGGCCGCCGCAGCGCCCCTTCTGGAACTGGACGGGTCCGTTCATGATGCGGAGACGGAATTCTCCGCCCTCACCCCTGAAACGCGGCAGGATTATCTGGACGGCCTGACCCTTCTGAGCGCCTTCGGGGCGGCCCGCGTCCTGGAGGAGACAGCGGAGAGCCCGGTCAGAATCCGTGTGGCGGGGGAAAAGGACTACAAGGCCATCGCGCAGCTGATGAACCGGGAAAACGTGCTCCGCCTGGGGAAGATTCCCGGGGATCCCACGTACATGAACGAGGACAATATCCGCGCCCGGCAGTTCAATAATGACGAGTACAATTTCCTGTACCTGCGCTCAGGGGAACTCAGGGGCGTTCTCCTGGCCTGCATGCCCTCCCTGAAAGCCCATTCCGTGGCTTTCCGCCTGTGCGGAATCGCCGTGGAGGAAGGGGAGGACGTCGGGGAAATCGTCGGAAAGCTGACGGATTACTGTATCCGGGAGTTTTCCGGGGAGTTCCGGGTGATCCGGTATCTGTGCTTCCGGGAGGAGGATCCCCTGCTTCCGTATCTGGAGGAGATGGGATTTACCCGGAGCGCCTATCTTGAAAAGGAAGCGGAGGACGGCGGGGACGTGGCCGTCTTCGACAAGAGGATACTGCCGTGCTGAAAACGAGTGAAAAGAGCATTCTGGCCCTGAGAAAGATCCTGAAGGATTCCGATTATCTCTTCGTCATGAAGGAACTCAGAGGCGCCAGCGATTTCGTGAATCCATGGTATGCCTTTGAGGACATGAAGCGGGCCATGGAAAAGCTGGATTCCCCCTACAGGCATACCCTTGAGCTTTTGCAGATGGGACTTGATGCAGAGCGTGCTCAGATTGCGGGGGAGATCGGGGAGGAAGCCCTGGAGGCGATCCTGGAGTGCGGACTGTGGGAGGAAAGGGAAGGCAGGATTTTCTGCCGGAACCTGGTGGTGCTGACCTACCGGGGGCTGTATCTGGTGACGGAGCTCAATCCCTGGTATGAGACCTGCACCAACCGGAACACGGATGTGTACATCGGAAGTGACAGTCTGCGCCTTGCGGAGAACATTTCCTGGCGCAGGGGCGCCAGGGTCCTGGACCTGTGCAGCGGCACCGGCATTCAGGGCATGATGGCCGCAAGAAGCGCAGAGCATGTGGTGAGCGTGGAAATCAATCCCAAAGCGGTACCCGTGACCCGCTTTAACATCCGTCTCAACGGGATGGAGGACATCATGGAGGTGCGGGAAGGCGATCTCTATGATGTGCTCAGGGAAGGGGAAACCTTTGACTGCATCTACGCCAATCCCCCCTTCATTCCCATGCTGGACACGGTGGAATACCCCATCTGCGGTGCCGGCGGGGAGGACGGGCTCCGGGTTCTGAACAGGATCATGGAGGGGCTGCCGGAGCGTCTTGCCCCCGGCGGTGAGGTGGTCATTTTCTGCGAGTGCCTCGGGGATGAGAAGGGCGTGTTTTACGACCGGGATGTCCGCCGGGTGTGTGAGGAGAACGCGTGGAAATGCGTCGCTTCCCACCAGCTTAGGATGATCGCGGGACTGCAGATTGAGAAGCTGGCGGAACTTTCCGCCCTGTTCTCGGAATCCTTTGACAGTGCGGATTTCAAGAAGAGAATGCGGGAAATCTATGTGCGTCTCGGGGCCAGCTATCTCTACAACATTGTCTACCGGATGGAGAATACCGGGAATTTCGCCTTTGAGGCGGTGGACAGCTTTAATCCCTGGCATACCGCGGACAGGGCGGGGATCGCCCCGGACCTGACGCGCAGACAGGTGGGGGATTTCACCTGTCTGGGCCTTGGCGGGCAGGAAAAGCGGATGGTGCTCCCGGATGTGGCGGAGCTGGTCTCCACCCTGGGAGAGGGATATACCCTGGAGGAGGCCGTCAAGTGGCTTTACTATAAGTACAAGGCCACACTGATCGGAAAGAACGTGCGTTTCTACGGATATCTGGCATCGGTCATGGAAACATGCCGTCTGCTGGAACAGGATGGGATCCTG
>CACYGY010000162.1 GCA_902774025.1 uncultured Eubacteriales bacterium | reverse complement strand
TGTTCAAACTAGAAAAGCTTGCGTAGGTGCGGGTCTCGTGTGTTTACGCGACCCGTTATTTCGTCCCGCACCTACGCAACTTTTCTTTTTATTTCTCTGGTATGCTTTCATCAGCGTTCTCTTTGTCTGCCTGGGCTCTGTTCTGATCAGGCTGGGCCTGGCCATCTGGAAAAAGCAGAAGATGGAGCTGATCATCCGTTATCATTGTGACAGGGTCCGTGAAGAGAACAGGGCGGCCTACTGCACTCTTTCCGGAATCGGGGTTCTGGTCATGGGAATCGGCATGATTCTTTCCGGAATCTGTGTCCTGCTTACGCCGTCCCCCCTCGCCCTTCTCCCTCTGGCCGCCGGACTAGCTGCCGGAATCGCGCTGCTGATCTTCGCGCAAATCCGGTACAATCATGAATGACTTCCCTGCCCCGGCCGGGCAGACGGTCCTTCATGGCGGGATCCTGGAAAAGCGACTGAATCATGGCCGTCCGAATCATTCCGGCTTCTCAGCGTGAACCTGCGGGCGGCTTCCTCCGGAGAAACGCCGTGCTATCTGAATGACTGACATGAACAGGGAGGGCAACCCATGGAAATCAGGAAAAGAGCAGAACTGGATGTGCTGTACCCTCAGATGCAGAAGGGGATTCGATTCGATTCCCCCGAACTGCTTCTGATGCAGTATATTTCGGAAAACAGCGTGGATCATGCCATGGCGCTTTTCCGGGACAGGCGTCAGTTTTCGGATGCCCTGCCGGTGGTGGATACCCCCTATGGACGGTTTGAGGGGAAGGAGCAGATCATGTCCTTCGTCCGGGGCTTTACCGGCAGGTTCGAAGCGGACGCGCTCCACATTCTCCCAAAGTTCCAGACCCGGAGCGGGGGCCGCTCCGTGACGGAAATGGTCCTGAACTTTGAGGTGGACGGGATGATCGACCAGGTCCCCATGTTCGTGGTCGCGGACCTGGGGAGCATGGGGACGCTGGAGGAAGTCCGCCTGTACTGTCACAGCAGTTTTGTTCCGCATCTGACGCCTTACCGGAAGCCCATGTTTACCCCCGCTCATCTGGAAATGGGTGATCCCGGCCTGATGACCGGTGCCGTACGTGAATACTATACGGCACTGCATCACGTGCCTCAGGTGGACGTGGAGCGCATCCTCCGGTGCATGCATCCGGACTGCGTGTTCGGCGGATATGCCCTGTACCGGGGAGAGGAGCCGGAACGCGGACAGGAGGCTCTTCGCAGAGTCTACACAGGTATGGCCACCTACATTCCGCAGAAGGTCGGGATGCGGTATGAGACCCTGATCGACGACGGGATAACCGGCGTGATCGAATGGGTTCATGTCATCTCAGATCAGGGCAGAAAAGAGCTGGGCAGGATCGCCATGTCGGGCATTGCCGCGTATATGCGTGGAGAGGACGGCCGCCTGATCAGCATCCGCATCAGTGACTATGCCTGGATGGAAAAGGAGATCGACTGGGAGCAGACCGGCACCACGGAGGAGGAAGCCAGAAAAGTCAACGCGGTTCACACCTTCCCCTCAGGCGTGGGCATGAAATCCCAGGAATCCCTGTAGCCTTCCGGAAGGAACGGGATCAAAGGAGAGACGGTGTTCCGGTTCCAGGAAAACGACAGGATGGAAATCCGGTTGTCCTGCGGTTTCGGATGCGGAAAATCCGGCAGCCCCCGAACAGACTGTCCGTCCGAGGTTCAGAGAAAAGAAAGTCAGGGAGAGGAAATGAAGTACATTCTCCAGGTCTTTACCGGCTCCTGGAATCAGGCGAATGTCCAGCCGGAAGAAATCATTCGTACGATCGAAGAAACGGCTTCGCTGATTCCGGTGGAGAAGGTGATCATCGGATGGAACACGGATCCTTCCGTTTACAGAAAAACGGGCCAGTTCCTCCATGAATCCGGGATCCGGATGCTGCTCTGGCTCCCCGTTTTCGCTGAAATCGGTGAGATCGCCGGGCAGGATGAAGCGCTTGATCTGTTCGGGAAAAACGTTCCCTCTCCGGCAGGAACCGGGGCGGAAAACTTCCGCTTCGGCTGTATCTCATCCCGGAACAATACGCGTCTGGTGATGGACGTCTTTGAAAAGTTCTTTTCCGGCTGCGGCTTTGATGGCGTGTTCCTGGACAGGATCCGGAGCCAGTCCTTTGTTTCGGGGATTCCCGGCGTCCTGAGCTGCGGATGCGAAAGGTGCAGGAAGGCCTTTCTGGAAAGAGGATCAGACCTTGATCAAGTGCGCAGACGGTATGAGGAAAGCGGAGACGCTTTTTTCGACGCAGAAACCTTTCCGATGAACGGAGAATTCATACTGAGGGACCCGCTTGCACAGCGCTTCTTTGACGTGAAGGAAGAGCTGATCGCCGATGCGGTCAATGAGATCGTCTGCGATTTCAGGAACAGGGGTATGACAGTGGGCCTGGACCTGTTTGCACCTGTCGTCAGCAGGTTTGTGGGGCAGAAGTATTCAAAGATCGCGAAAAATGCCGATTTCATAAAGCCAATGCTGTACCGGCGGACAGAAGCGCCTGCCGGCATCGGATATGAGTATTCCCTGTTCCGAAAATGCCTGCCCGGCGCAAAGGGATGGAGAAATCAGCTGCCCGGGGACAGAGCCTTTCTCAACACTCAGCTTGAGGCCATCCGGAGCGCTCCCTGCCCCGGATATCCCGGAATCGAAATCAACTATGATGAACAGCTCGTCCGGACAGATGCGGACTATCTGAAGGAGTCTTTGGATGCGATCCGTGCATATGGGTTTGAGGGAGCCGCTCTGTGCTGGGATATCATGCGGGCTCCCCCGTCCCACATTCAGTCAATCCGGGACATGGGCTGATCAGGGTTTCATCCCCTCCGTCGCGCTGCGGATCCGTCTTTGTCTTCATCCGCCGTTCGCACCTGCCCAAGGGAAGTCTTCTGCCCCGGTCCGGCCCTGGATCCTGTCAGATGGAAGGCAAAGCCGCAGGTACCTCACTGAATCCCGGACCGGAGGCGCAATAAGGAACGGATCCCGCAGCCGTCAGAGGTTCCTCTGATCATGGAACCCATCGGAAAGGGATCCCGAAACGCGGCAGATGCAGACCGTCCGGGAATGCATCCTTCGGCATTCCTCCCCTGTTTTCGGCAGGACCAGAACGGGAAAGAACAAGAAGCAGCACCGGACGGCAATGTCATTCAGTTAAGCTCAATCACACACTGCGTAGCGTATACATGAGGCTTAATTTTCATAACGAATCCACCTAATTAAAAAATAATAAAAATGC
>CACYGY010000161.1 GCA_902774025.1 uncultured Eubacteriales bacterium | reverse complement strand
CGGATGTCTGGTGGACGCGCTGACGGTCTTCCCCGTGGCGCTGGCGGGGCGGAGGCTTGCCGGACGGCGCGCGGGATTCTGGGCGGCGGTCCTGTACGCGCTGAACCTGACTGCGCTCGCGAATGCGCCACTGATCCTTGCTGATTCCTGACGCTTTTTCCCGAAAACTTCATGACCGGACATCAGCTGCGGCTGAGAAAGGAATGCCCTATGCAATGGTATCATGAGGATCCCCAGGCCCTGCACATCGGCACAGTCCCTTCAAGGAACGCCTACACCCCCTTCGCCCCCGGTGAGGACCCCTTCGGCCCGAGAGAAACCTCCTCCCGCCGCATCTCCCTGAACGGCGAGTGGGACTTCCGGTACTTCCCGGCCCTGCCGGATCTTCCGGAGGACTTTCTGACCATGCCGATGGATGCCCGGATGCCCGTGCCCGGAAACTGGCAGCTGAACGGATTCGACCGGCCGGAATACTTCAACGTCAATTATCCCATCCCCTACGATCCTCCCTATGTGCCCACCGCCAATCCCTGCGGCGTATACCGCCGCACCTTCCAGGCCCACCTGGACAACAAAAGCTGGATGCTGTGCTTTGAGGGCGTGGACAGCTGCTTCTACGTCTTTATCAACGGACAGTTCCTGGGCTACAGCCAGGTCACCCACAACACCAGTGAGTTTGACGCCACCCCTCTGATCCGGGAAGGCGAAAACGAACTGACCGTTCTGGTGCTGAAATGGTGTGACGGCACCTATCTGGAAGACCAGGACAAGTGGCGCCTCACGGGCATTATCCGGGATGTGTGCTTCTATCTGCGTCCCCGGGCCTCCATTTTCTCCTATGAAATCTTCACCCAGCCGGACGACGGGGGTGTGACGCTGAATGTGCATGTCCACGCTTCCAGCCATGTCCGCCTGACCCTTCTCTCCCCTGACGGGGAGAAGCTGGAGGTCCTCTACGCCGCACAGAACCGGGCATCCTTCTTCATTCCGGACGCCCGGCTGTGGAGCGCGGAGCACCCCGTCCTCTACCGCCTGATCCTGAGCACCGGTGAGGAGATCATCGGGGAAAGGGTGGGGCTGCGCACCGTTACCATCGAAAACGGCGTCTTCCACATCAACGGACAGAAGGTCAAGCTCCGGGGCGTAAACCGGCATGAAAGCGATCCTCTCACCGGCTCCTGCATTTCCAGAGAGCAGGCCCTGCGGGAACTTCTCATGATGAAAGCCCACCAGATCAACGCCATCCGCACCTCCCACTATCCCCCCTCTCCGGAGTTCCTGACCCTGTGTGACGAGCTGGGCTTCTATGTCATCGATGAGGCGGACATTGAATCCCACGGCAGCGTCGCCAACGGGGAGGAAACGGAAAGGCGCCGCTCCCTCTCCACCATTGCCCTGCTGGTGAACCGGCCCGAGTTCGAGAAGGCCATTCTGGACCGGGTGGAGACCATGGTCCGCCGGGATATCAACCGGCCCAGTGTCATCATCTGGTCCCTGGGAAACGAGAGCGGCTACAGCACCGCCATGGAGCACGCCGCACGCCGCATCCGGCATATGGATCCCGACCGTCCCGTCCATTACGAGAGCACCTGGTCCCTGCCGGACGCGCCGCACCCCAATGACGGCCGGGACGTGCTGGATATGGTCTCCCGGATGTATCCCACCCTGGACTGGATGGAGACCTTCCTGCTCAACCACCATGAAACCCGTCCCCTCTTCCTGTGCGAGTACAGCCACGCCATGGGCAACGGCCCCGGCGACCCGGAGGCGTACTGGCAGCTCATCTACCGGGAGGACCGGTTCATGGGCGGCTGTGTCTGGGAATGGTGCGACCACGGTCTGGTTCTGGGCACCGGAGAGGACGGACAGGTCAGGTACGGCTACGGCGGGGACTTCGGCGGCTATGACCAGGAGCACAACTTCTGTATTGACGGTCTGGTGACCCCGGACCGGAAGCCTCATGTGGGCCTGCTGGAGCTGAAGCAGGTGTACCGGCCGGTGCGCGCCCGCCTGGACGGAAACGGCGGCCTGGTCCTTGAGAACATGCGCTCCTTTACCGCCGCCGAGGAGGATCTGACCTGCGAGTATGAACTCACCTCCAACGGGGAAAACGCGCTTGCCGGCTCCCTTCCCCTCACCCTTCCGCCCCTGGGAGAGCAGACCTGGCCTCTGCCGGATACCGCTTCCCTCCCGGGCCCCGTCCATCTGCGCCTGATTTTCCGGCAGAAGGAAGACAGACCCTGGCAGAAGGCGGGAGACGTGGTGGCCTTTGACCAGCTCCTGCTGAAGGAGGCCTCTGAGGTCTATAAGCCGGACACTTCCGGTGCGCCCCTCACCGTCCGGCGTGATGGCCGCGATATTCTGGTGTCCTCCCCGGACTTCACCTGGAGCATTGACAGCCTCACCGGCCTGCCCTCCGCTCTGCGTCTGGGGGATCAGTCCCTGCTCCTCTCCCCCGTCACCTGGAATCTCTTCCGGGCCCCCACGGACAATGACAAGCGGGAGCGGGATCACTGGCTCCGCTATGGCTATGACTGCCTGTCTCCCCGGGTCTATGACATGGAAGTGGAGGAGGGGGACCGGGTGCGCCTCCGCTTCAACCTGTCCCTGGCCTACCGGACTTTCCGGCCCGTGACCCACATTCATTCCGAGATCACCGTCTACCCCTCCGGGGAAATCAGCCTTTCCGCCACCGGCAGGCTCACCCACAACATGCCTGCACCGCCCCGTTTCGGCCTGCGCCTCATGCTGCCCGATCTTTTCCGGCATGCCCGGTTCCACGGGTACGGCCCCGGAGAGAGCTACAGCGACAAACATCAGAGCAGCTGGTGGGGCTTCTTCCGGGAAGAGCGGGATGAGCACCGGGAAGATCATATCCGGCCTCAGGAAAGCGGCTCCCACTGGCACTGCAGCGACCTGACGGTATGCGCGGAGGAAGGCGCCGGCCTTGAAGTGCACGCCTCAGCCCCCTTCTCCTTCAACTTCTCCGCCTACAGCCAGGAGACCCTCATGGAATGCGCCCACAATTTTGAACTCCGTAAGGAAGACCACAGCATCCTCTGTCT
Organism: uncultured Eubacteriales bacterium; assembly: GCA_902774025.1. Lineage (GTDB taxonomy): Bacteria > Bacillota > Clostridia > Christensenellales > Aristaeellaceae > UBA2943. The sequence goes on along the minus strand of CACYGY010000161.1, from coordinate 228 downwards.
GGACGGCAAACAGAGGGGCATCGGCAGCGCCAGCTGCGGGCCGGATGTGGGTCCCAAAGACACCGTCGGCCCCGAGGATCTCCACTTCCTGTTCTATATAAAGCCCATCGCATAAACCATCCCATCCGAGCAATGTCATTCAGTTAAGCTCAATCACACACTGCGTAGCGTATACATGAGGCTTAATTTTCATAACGAATCCACCTAATTAAAAAATAATAAAAATGC
>CACYGY010000160.1 GCA_902774025.1 uncultured Eubacteriales bacterium | reverse complement strand
GGCATCAAAGCCCATATCCCTCTGGGGGGTCACCCGGACTTCGATCATGGCCTCCACCTGTTCCCTGTCTGTCCGGTCCCAGTTAATGGTGGGCGCATCGCGCAGGATTACCTTGTCATCCTCCAGCGCCTGAATGCTCTCTGCCACCTTTTCCACCGTGCTGCCTGTCATGACAGCCATTTTCTCCAGGCTGATTCTGCAGTCTTCCTGCAGGATATCCAGAATCTGCTCTTCCAGTCGTATCATGAAATACATCCTTTCCCGGGGCAGCCCCGGCAGGGGCATTGTACACCACGGGTAGTATTCTCGCAAGCAACACCGCAGAGGGGCTGCCGGCTATCGGGTGGAAAAACGTTGGAACCGGGCACTTTGACATTTACCCCGATTATGATAGAATACGACAGTTTGATCACTGACTTGGAGGTGCCATGCATGCCCAAATGGTTTGCCCGCGTCTTTGCGGTGGTGATGGTTCTCGCCTGTATTGTCATGGCGTGGTACGCCTATCAGCATGAACGACTGAATTATTCCGCGGAGGATGTCCGGACTTCACTGGAAACCAGCCAGGCCCGGGAGCGAAAGCAGCAGTATGAGTATGACGAAGTTGTAAAAAAACTGCCCGAAGCCCGTTCCGAACTGGATGAAGTCAAACCTCAGGCCGATCAGGCCGCCCGGGAGGAAGCAGGTCTTCGCCAGACAAGACAGGAACTCCGGGATCAGAATGATCAGCTGAATCTTCAGATTGAGCAGGCGGATACACGTCTCCAGACAGCCATGGCCACAGTCACGGATCTGATCCACGAGATCCGGGAAAAAGAGTACAGAATTCTTGATTCCATGAACGGAGCGCTGGGTGCGCTGATGAATGCCACGCCTTCCAGGCGGGGAAACTGACGGGAGGTGCTTGTCATGAAAAAGTCTCATCGCCGTGATCGCGGCAGGCAGAATAAATCATCCAGCAGTTCTGTTCCGAGTCGTATGATTCAGGGAACCGGTGCAAAGAAAGACCGTTCCACCAAGCGGAAACGCCCCATCCGCCGTATTCCCGCCCGTCCCGTTTCCGCCCTGAAGGAGACGAAGAAAATCACCGGAAAAACCGGCGACACATCGGCAAATCCTGTTGAAAAAGCCGATCCGACGCTCAATGCCGCTAATGAATCTTCAGGCATCACTGCGGGCTCTTCCGCCCCAGCGGGTCGCCGCAGCCGGAACACGGTTTCCATTGTGGCCGCTGTTCTGGTCATGCTGTGCGCCGTGGCCCTCGTGATTGTGATCATCAACCGCAATCAAAGCATGAACGCGGAGGTCACAAGACTCCAGGGCGAACTGGCCGACAGCCAGAACCGCTGGCAGGAGACAGCCCGTGAGAAGGAACAGGTGGAAAGCGAACTGGCAGACGTTGAGGAAGCCATTCGTGAGGCCCGTCTGACCCTGGATGAATCCACGGCCAAGGGTGAGGAACTGTCTCAGCAGATCCAGGCGCTTACCGAACTGAGCGAAACTCTGCAGGCTCATCTGACCGGAACATTGGAAACGGCTCAGAAGGTGGAAGACCAGGCGGGTTCACTGAGTGAACGTTCCAGGCAGATGGAAGAAACCGCCTCCTCCCTCGAGGAACAGATCAGCAATCCCGATTCCCAGTATACCGGTGCGCTCTGGGACTCCCTTGTAAAAGCCCGTTTTACCCTTGTGGATGGCCTGAAGTCGAGTATCGCCTCGCTCCAGGAACAGGCAGACCTGCTTCAGAAGAGAATGCAGACTCTCCCCGCCGAAGGGTATGAGAAAGCACGGGATGCCTGCCTGGATCAGTTGGATCTCATTGAGCAGAATATCCAGGCGCTTCGTGAGGAACTGAAGTACTATACCGTAGATGAGGAATAAACGCCCTGCTTTTTTCAGGCGCGGATGGTCCGGATATGACCATCCACGCCTTTCTTCATTCTGTTTCTTCCGTCCGTCTGTTCCGGGAGGCGTCCGCCTTTCGTGATCCGCTTCGCAGGCGCTGAACCAGTCCGTTTTTTCCCTCCGCTCTTTTTTTTTCGCGCTCCGGGATGGTTCTGGTCCTTCATGTGTGGTAAAATGGTTTGTGCGGGTATCTCCGTTCTTTTGTGAATTCACATTCTAGAATGAATCGAATCTTTGGAGCTGATCATGAAACCTGTCAATTCTGATCGTGCCCTTCGAATCGCCATAATCGGGCACAAACGCATTCCCTCCAATGAAGGCGGCATCGAGAAGGGCGTAGAACAGCACGCGGTCCGGATGGTTGCCCTCGGTCATTCCGTTACCGCGTATAACCGTGGAAACAGGGATATTCTGGGGCGCAGGACCGACGGGCAGAAGCTGAAGGAATACAAGGGTGTCCGGATCGTCACCATTCCCGCGCCCAACGGAAGCGCCGCCGTTCCCGTTTATTCTTTCCTGGCAACCGTCCATGCCATCTTTTCCCGGTATGATGTCATCAGTTACCGCGCCTCCGGTCCCTGCGCCATGATCTGGCTGGCCCGGCTGTTCCGCATACGCTGCGTCGCCTCTTTGCATGGTCTGGACAGTCAACGCAACAAATGGGGCGGGTTTGCCAGGCGCTATCTCCGTCTGGGAGAGAGATGCGCGGCCCGTCAGGCCAACGCGTGTCTGGTTCTTTCCGAAAACATGCGTCAGTACATCCGCAGAACCTACGGCCGGGATGCCATCTGCTTCGCCAACGGCATTGATGCTCCGCGCATCCTTCCCTCAGACAGAATCGAAGCCATGTGGCACCTGAAGAAGGACAACTATATCCTCTCCCTCGGACGTCTTGAGCCTGAAAAGAACATTGACGGTCTGATTCAGGCCTTCCGCCGCTGCCGCACGGAAAAATACCTGGTCATTGCGGGAGGCGACAGCAATCACGCGTATTACCAGACTCTCACGGAGCTGGCCGCAGGTGATGACCGGATCATCTTTACCGGAATGGTCTCCGGAGACGTGCTGGGTGAACTGTACAGCAATCCCTACCTTTTTGTCCTGCCGAGCCTTCTTGAGGGCATGGCCAACACGCTCCTGGAAGCCATGTCCTACGGAAACTGCTGTCTGGTAAGCGACATCCCGGAGAATACGGAGGTGACAGGCGATCACGCCGCCACCTTCCGCAGCGGTGACCTGAACGACCTTCAGGAGAAGCTCCAGTACCTTCTGGACCATCCGGATGTCACAGGAGACATCCGGAAAGGAGCCGATACCTTCATCCTGGAAAACCACTCATGGGATCTGGTGGTGGAACAGATGCTCAGAATTTACCGGGGCGAAAACGTTGATTATCAGACCGTTCTTCGGGAACACCGGGAAAGAATGAAATCATGAAGAAAGTTGCCATTATCGG
>CACYGY010000159.1 GCA_902774025.1 uncultured Eubacteriales bacterium | reverse complement strand
ACCCGCGGCGCCCTGCACGGGGATACGGTCCGGGTGGCCGTTACGCAGGAGAAGGAAGGGAGCGCGCAGCGGCGGAGCGGCGAAATCATCGCCATCGTCGAGCGTTCGAAAAAACCGTTCGTGGGCATTCTGCACATCGTCGGGAAGCAGGCCTGGGTGCTCATGTCCTCCAAGACCATGCCGTACGACATCTCCGTGCCGGTGCCCGAAGGGGCGGTGAGGGAAACCATGTCTTCCAAAGCGGTGACCCGAAGTCCATCTTCCGATGAAGGATGATTTATGCCATGGGACTGCATCATGAGGGACACAGTTCCAGGGACGAACTCCTTGTTATTGTATCACAAATAGGTATAAAAGTGGATGATCCTTCAAAGGAGGGATGGTTGTCCGTCAGCCCTTCGTGACAGCGTGTTCTGCCGTTTTCACCACGGTTTTCCCGTGGAACTCCCCTGCCTGACGGAGCCGGGTGCAAAAAACCTGCCTCCATAGCGTCGGCGGATTGAATTTCTCCTCCTGTCTTCCGGCAGCTGTGCTTTTGCAGGAACCCCTGTCCCCGTTTTCAGTCCTGTCACCGCTCATGAAAACAGAACAGGATCGCAGCCTCCCTGCCCTGCCTTTCGCTGTTTTCCCGCATGAATGCCGGGAAAGCACCGAAAGAGCACAATCCGGCATGCTGCTTCCACGGGCCTGAGTATTACCCGAAAAGGTCAGATGCCCGGGCAGGATGTGCAGACCCGCCAGTCCTCACCCTCATCCAGCTCCAGCATCAGACGGGCGGGCATGGTTTTCTCAAGGCAGAGGCGGGCGTTGGGCATATCGCTGAAATCCACAAACCGCACGGCAGCATCCTTTTCCACTCCGGTGCGGATCCTTCTGTCAATCAGACGCTTTCGGAGCAGGTTTTCCGGCGCCCGCAGGGATATGGTGAAATCCGCAAAGGCTGAAAGATCCCGCCACCCCTCCTCCTCAAGCAGAAGATAGTTGCCCTCCAGGATCACGATCTTCTCCTCCACGGTCAGTCCGTTGTCCACAGGATTATGGAGCAGCCGGTCGTACAGGGGCCAGGGACAGTTCTCCCCCGCCGCCACGCGTCTCACCCTTTCCGTCAGTCCCTGAAGGTCAAAGGTGACAGGCGCGCCCTTGATCCTCACCATGGGGATCCTCTGACCCTCCCGTGTCACCTCATGGCTCAGAAGGTAATCCTGGGGCCTGTGAAAGCCGTCCATGCCGATGGTCTGGATTCTGCCGATCTCCCCGTGTTCCCGGGAAAGCTTCTCCAGGAGGGTCAGGAGGGTGGTCTTCCCCGCCCCGGGAGGCGCCGCGAGCATCACCAGAATCCTCTTTCCGGCCCTGTTCTGCATTTCCGTCAGTTTCCGGAGAAGGGGCAGAAAGATCTCCTCCACCGCCCGGTCGCTGTAGCGCGCCTCTGTTTCAATCCCGTTGATCCTTACCCTGTATTCGGTCATGTCCGTCCCTCCCCGTCTTCCTCTTCCTCCTCCATCTGCCAACGTGCATCGCTGTTCAGCCAAGCGTTATACCTGGCCTGGGAAGCCTGTGCTTCCTTCTTTTCCTGCCAGGTTCTGACGTCCGCGCAGATGGCCAGCATTTCATCCACGATCATTTCCATGCTGTGGGGACGGACCCCCCGAAGATAGGCGGTCATCCGCTCCATGGCCCGGGGATTTTTCAGTTCCCCTGCAAGCAGGTCCGCAAGAGATTCCGGATACCCCAGTTTTCCCAGGGCCTCGGCCATCCTGTCCCTGTTCTCCGCCCAGATCCTCTGATTTTCCGTCATGTCCGGAATCCTCCCTGTGTCAATGGCGTGCCCCATATGTACGGCATCTCCCGCCCCCTGTCAAGAGGCGGAAAGGCTGCGGAAAAGGTTGCAATTCATGGCCTTTGGCACTATTATCCTTCCGGACAGAATCCTTCCGGAAAGGCATTCCCGGGAGGATACGCTGTGAGGAACGCGAGCGCGGAGGAAGTCTATGTTCAGAGTGGTTCTCGTGGGCGCGGGAGACCGGGGCATGATCTATGCCCGCCAGTCCCTCGCCCCTCAGTCGCAGTTTCAGATTTCCGGGGTGGTGGAGCCCAATGCCCTGAGGCGGAAAAAGGCACAGGAACTGTTCCGCCTGCCGGATCACCGTCTCTATGAATCCGTGGAATCCCTGGTCCGGGATGAAAAGATCGCGGACGCCGCCTTCAACTGCACCATGGATGCGCTGCACACGGTCACCTCCCTGCCCCTGATGGAAAAGGGCTACCATATTCTCCTGGAAAAGCCCATCGCCGTCACCCGTCAGGATGCCATGCGGATCATTGACTGCGCGCGAAGAGAGCGGCGCATTGTCATGGTCTGCCACGTCCTGCGCTATTCCCCCTTCTACACCGCCATCCGCAGAATCGTGCGGGACGGGGAAATCGGCAGGGTCATCAGCATTCAGATGGCGGAGGACGTGAGCTATTTTCATGAGTCCGTGTCCTATGTCCGGGGGTTCTATGCCGATCCCGCCGTCTGCGGCTCCGGCATGCTTCTGTCCAAATGCAGCCATGACCTGGACCTGATGGCCTGGCTCATGGATCAGGACCTCCCCACCCGCGTGTTCAGTGCGGGGTCCGTCTTTCAGTTCCGTCCGGAGAATGCACCGGAAGGAGCCGGCACGCGGTGCCTTGTGGACTGCAAATGTGAGCAGAAATGCATCTATTCCGCCCGGCGCCTGTATGTGGATCATCCCCAGCGGTGGGCCAACCGCGTCTGGAATGACTGCGCCCTCAGTGAGGGCAGCGATGCGGAAAAACTTGAGTCCCTGAAATCGGAAAACAATCCCTACGGCCGGTGCGTGTACAAGACAGACCTGAAAATCGTGGATCACCAGTCCCTTCTGGTAAACTTCCGCAGCGGCGCCACGGGCACCTTCACCATGACCGGCGGTGCCTCCGCACCCGGAAGGAGCCTCCATATCATCGGCACCCGGGGGGAAATCCAGGGGACCTTTGAGGATCATGCCTTCACCGTATCCCTCATCCATCCGGACATTCCCGGCGGATGCCTGAAGCGGCAGGTGAGTGTGTCTGCCGGCAGCAGGCCCGGAGACGCGCACGGCGGCGGGGACGAAAACATCCTTCAGGATTTCTTCGCCCTCCTGGATCACAGGGAGCCCTCCATCTGCTGTACCTCCCTGGAAGCTTCCGTCATCGGGCACAACATCGTCTACGGCGCGGAGGAGTCCCGTCTGACCGGACTGCCGGTCCCCCTGGACGTCCCGGGAAACCGGTAGGGCGAAAGGGATAAGGTCATCCCCCGCCTTTTCCGGGAATCATGTCCGTGCGCGCAAACAAGTGTACAGCGAATGCTGTACATGATTTTGACAGTCATGCAGGTATAGGGCCCTGCCATCCACGGTCATGGAT
>CACYGY010000158.1 GCA_902774025.1 uncultured Eubacteriales bacterium | reverse complement strand
CGTTCTTTTCGCCCTTCAGCTGAAACACCATCGTTCCTTCAAATTTGTAATAGCTCATGTACGCATTGTGCGCGTCGTTGGAATGCACGAAGGCCACGGCGTTGTAATGGGTCGAATACCGGCTGCATCCGGTCAGGGCGGCGATAAGCGCCGCGACCAGCAGCAGGGCAACGATTCGTTTTTTCATGTTGTTTTCCCCTTTACGTGATATTCCTGCCGTGCCGCACAGCACCGGGGCCGTGTGGCACAGCAAGAATCAGGTTCAGACCGCTGTCTTGGAGAGCTCCATCAGGGCCTTTTTCTGGGTGCTGATCACCTCGTTGAGCTTCTGGGCAATGGCCTTGTTGAGCTCCGCGGAGGGATACGGTCCCTTGTACCCGGTCTTTTCGGCGAACTCCCTGTTGGCGGCCATGACCGCGGCGTCCAGTTCCTTCATGAGATTCCGGGTTGCCTCCGCGATGGCTTTGTCCGCCTTGCGCATGCACTCCGCGTACAGCTCCTTGTTCTCCCGGATCACCTTTACCATTTCCGGCGGAATGTCCATGGGCTTCTTCATGCTGCCCTCCATGGCGGCGAAGTTCTTCACGATCATATCGTCCATCTGGAGGCAGATCTGCTTGCTGAGACCGGCAAGGGATTTGGCGGTCTGTTCGTCGTCCGTCAGGGTCATGCCCTTGGAGGCAGCAAACTCCCTGATGGAGTCCATGACCAGCTTGTTCAGCTGCTCACCGACCTGCCGGGTGCCCTCTCTGACCTTGTCGTTCTTCGCGGTCAGAAACTCCCTGAACTCCGATGCGAACTCCCTGTCGCTGGTAAGACGCTCGACAAATTTCTTCATGATGGATTCCTCCTTCATATTTTCCCGCCTTATGCGACGTATTTTTCTCCTGATCCCGGATATGCCCGCCCACGCTGATGGCAAAGCCGGTGAGCGAAGTCCTCCTGGCGGCGGCGATCCTGAAGCCCTTTTCTTCCAGCATTCTGCGGGCTTCCTCAAAGCCGCGCACGTTCATGCGGACCCCGGGAAGGGGGACCTGAGAGATGTCCGCGTGGAAAACCTTGCCGTCCCCGCCGTTGCAGCGCATCCGCACGCCGGTAACGTTCTCATCGTGGATGCCAGGCCTGGCGCGGCGGCATTCAGAGCCCGGAGGCACTGAACAGGACGGTGTCGGATTCCGCGTCACCAGTGACGATGGCCGGGTTGACCGCCGTGATGGTCACGGCGATTTCCTTCCTGATTTTAGGATTCATCCTGGAATGAACCGCTCCCTCGGGATTTGCGCGTACTGTCCGGGTTTTCAACTGCAGAGGCGGATCGGGACAAATCGCGCAATGCCCGCAGGACTGAACAAATACCTTTCTTTAATCGTCATCCCTGATGTGCTGGGACACCGCGAGGATGTACCCGGAAGCGGATACCATGATGTTGAACCTGGAAGAACCGGTATCGACGGTTTCATGGGCGGCGGCGTGCCGTGCCTTATGAAATCCGCGCTCCTCCAGGAAGGCGAGGGCTTCCTCCAGGTTATCCACATTCATGCGGATCATCGTCCATTCGCCGTCGCCCTTGGATACGTCCACATGGAAACCATTCGCGTCCTTCATGCGCACATCGGTGACACTATCCTTGCCGATGCCTTCCTTGACATGGCGTCTTTCAAAGCCTAATTCCTCGAACAGCCGGATGGCGGATTCCGGGTCTTTGGTGACAATCAGTGGGTTGAAACTGGTGATTTTCATTGACGAACTTCCTCCTTTGAATCTTTATTACAGAGCGACCGCAGCCGGCGGATCGCTGTAATAAGACTGTGTGGTCATTGTCCCTTCCGGGATGTCCATCTTCTGAAGCTTTTCATCATCAATGCCGGCACTGATGGCGAACATGATTTCAGGCCCGATGTGTCAAACACATCTTCCGGGTGAAGAATCTTCAGACAGAAGTACAGAAGCGTTGTGTTGAAAGGGAATTTCCCGCTTCCATCCGTCCGTAAACGGAACGTATCCGCATACAGAAGGTTTTCCTCACAGACCGGGGCAGGCAGATGCCCCCCACTTTCAGCCCCGCCCGGGAAATGGAGTGAAATGGGCAGGGGCGCGTCCTGGTCCGGTATTTCCGGGCACGTGAACCGCCCTGCGGGTGTATGAAAAGAAATCTGAAAGTGATACGGAGTGTGAAACAGCTGTCATTATATATCAATTTCAGGAAAACAGCAAATCAAGGAGCCGTGAAAAAAAGGCATCACAAAGATGCCCTGCATCACGGGTTACTATTCACGACCTTACACCCACCAAATCATGGGAATTCATGCATTTTTTCATCCATCTCCGCATATTTTGATTCGTATGACTGTGCGCTTTTCCGTTCTTTCAGCAGGCCCCGTCAGATGGCGCCCCTGTCAAGACGGAAAGCCGTGGACGCATGAGCCGGAACAGGCCGCCCGGTCCTTTGAGAGGCAGCAAAAGGTCTGAAATGGGAGCCGAATCCGGGAAATCCTTTCCCGGGCCCATCCATTCCCGAAAACCCGGGAATCATTCTTTGAATCCTTCCCGCAAAAACCGCAGGATCTGCCCCTGTGGGAGCGTTTTTTTCCGGGGCCTGAGCCTTCTTCCCTCCCGTGAGCCGTTTCTCTTCCCTGCCTGATCCGACGGCCCCCGAAAAAAAGCCCGCCATTCCGGGAATGAATCCGAAATGGCGAACACCGCGGTGGAGGGAACAGAACCTGATCAGAGGATTGGACATCCACCGTCCATAAAGCGGGGCGGTGCCGGCGCGCCTGATTCAATGCCTGTCCCTGAAATGCTTGCTGATGGTGATGGCAAACCCGGAAGGCGAAACCATCATGCAACCCCTGGATGAACCGGTTTCCGTCGGCCTGTTCCCGTCCTTGCTCCGGAAGCCGCGGGAGGTCAGGAATTCATACGCCTCATCGAAATCATCCACGTTCATCCGGATGCCTGTCAGATCCTGATCCACGGGAGCCTGTACAACATCCACATGAAAACCGCTGGCGTCCTTCATCCGCACCGCGGAGACATCCTCCCGGAAGCCGTCCTTCGTGTGGCGGCGTTCAAATCCAAGCGCCTCAAAAAGAGCGATGGCCGCTTCAGCGTCCCTGGTAATGATCATGGGATTAAACGATGTGAATTTCATACTGTGTTCCTCCTTTGTCGTCATTGCGCGATATGTTTCCAGTCATGATGTGATCCGTTCCGTGTCCGCCTCAGGGGGACGGGCCGGAAAGGGACACGGTACAGCCTGCTGTTTCCGCCTGCGCCTTTCATTGCCCCGGGGAGCGTCCGGTGCTATCATACCCCCGTCCGCATCTGCAATCAGGATACACAGGGAGATGAACTGCCATGCGTCTGCTCTTTGAAATGGACAGGCAGGATTACGGGGACTGCACCCATTCCTTTGTCCGTCCCTCCGCGAGAAGCATCATCATCCGGGACGGAAAGGTCGCCATGATCCACAGCCTGAAATACGATTACTACAAGTTTCCCGGCGGCGGCATCGAGA
>CACYGY010000157.1 GCA_902774025.1 uncultured Eubacteriales bacterium | reverse complement strand
AATCCGAAGCATCCGAAAGCGGCTGTCCGGCAGAAAATGAGGATTTGTCGGGCTTCACGTCCTCTGTTTTCGTTGACAACCCATATGAAAGTGTTATAATTCTCCGGCAAGAGCAAGGGGTTCGTTCAAGCCCCTTGCTTGCATATTCTATAAGGGATTGAAAGGGGTTCACCGCCAGATGGCTGAACAGAAGAAGAAAATCACAGCGGAAGGCCTGAACAAGCTTCAGGGCGAACTGGATCACCGCATCAGCGTCGTCCGCAACGAAATTGCCAAGGAAATCGAGTTTGCGCGCAGTTACGGCGATCTTTCCGAAAACGCCGAGTATACGGAAGCGAAGAACAAGCAGGCCGAAAACGAAACCCGCATTGCCTATCTGCAGGATGAGATCTCCCAGCTGGAAGTTCTCTCCGAGGATGAGATTTCCACGGATGTCGTCTCCATCGGCACCACGGTCCGGGTTCTGGACGAGGACGCAGGGGAAGAGACGGACTATATCATCGTGGGCAGCCAGGAAGCCGACCCCTTCCATAACCGGATCTCGGACGAGTGTGCCGTGGGTGCCGGCCTTTCCGGACTCCGGGTGGGCGACGTGGCTGAGATTGATACGCCCATGGGCACACTGCACTACAGGGTGCTGGACATCAGCCGGTAACACGGACTGACGGGAAGGAGAAACTTGCATGGCTGATTATCCCACCACCCCGCTGACTCCGGAGCTGACGGAACAGGAAATCATCCGCCGCCAGAAGCTCCAGGCGCTCATGGACGCGGGAAGAAATCCCTATGAAATCACCCAGTATCCCGTCACGCATCACAGCCTTGAGATTGTGGAGCATTTCAGCGAACTGGAAGGGAAAACGGTGTCCATTGCCGGAAGAATGATGTCCCGCCGGGTCATGGGCAAGGCCAGCTTCGCGCATCTTCTGGACGGCCAGGGGGACATTCAGTTCTATGTGCGCCGGGAAGACCTGGGCGATGACGCCTACGCAGAATTCAAAAAGGATGACATTGGGGATATCCTGGGCGTCACCGGAACGGTCTTCAGGACACAGAAGGGAGAAATCTCCGTCCACTGCACATCCCTGACCCTCCTGTGCAAGTCCCTGAAGGTTCTGCCCGAAAAATTCCACGGACTTCAGGATACGGACCTTCGCTACCGCCAGCGGTATGTGGATACCATCGTGAATCCCGAGGTCCGGGACACTTTCCGCAAGCGTTCCGCCATTCTTTCCGGCATCCGCGAGTTCCTGGACGGACGGGGATATCTGGAAGTGGACACACCGGTGCTTCAGACCGTGGAGATCGGTGCCAGTGCCCGGCCCTTCCGCACCCATCACAATGCCCTGGATCTGGACATGCTGCTGCGCATTGAGACGGAGCTGTACCTGAAGCGTCTCATCGTAGGCGGATTCGAGCGGGTCTATGAGGTGGGCCGTATTTTCCGCAATGAGGGCATGGACGCCACTCATAACCCGGAATTCACCAGCGTGGAACTGTACGAAGCCTATGCCAACTATCACCAGTACATGGAACTGGTGGAACAGCTGTATGAATTCCTGGCCATGAAGGCTCTGGGCACCACGGATGTGACCTATCAGGGGCAGGTCATTCACATGAAGGCTCCCTGGAAGAAGATCACCATGGCTGACGCGGTGCGGGAAGCCTGCGGAGAGGACTATCACAGCTGGCAGAGCGCAGAGGATGCCCGCGCCGCCTGCGAGCGCCATCAGGTGGAAGCAGGCGGTGACTTCGGAAAGGGCAAGTGTCTGGAAGCGCTCTTCGACGCGTTCGTGGAACCCACCCTTATCCAGCCCACTTTCATCATGGATTATCCCGTGGAGATTTCTCCCCTGGCCAAGCGCAAGCCGGACCAGCCGGATCTCACGGAGCGGTTTGAGTTCTTCATCACCGGTCATGAGATGGGCAATGCCTTCTCGGAGCTGAACGATCCCATCGATCAGCGCCTCCGGTTTGAAGAGCAGGCAAAAAAGCGCCAGGCTGAGGGCGTGAAGGCTGAGGTGGATGAGGATTTCGTCACCGCGCTGGAATACGGCATGCCCCCCACCGCAGGCCTTGGATTCGGCCTGGACCGTCTGGTGATGCTGCTTACCGACAGTCCCACCATCCGGGACGTTCTTCTCTTCCCCACCATGAAACCCCTGGGCGTAAAGAAGAAGGAAGAGGAAGAAGCAAAAAAGGAAATTCAGGAGCCTGCCCCTGTGGCGGAAGAGAAGATCGATTTCTCCAATGTGGTCATTGAACCTCTGTTTGAGGATCAGGTGGACTTTGATACCTTCTCCAGAAGCGACTTCCGTGCCGTGAAGGTACTGGAATGTGAGGCCGTACCCAAGAGTAAAAAGCTGCTGAAATTCACCCTGGACGACGGCTCGGGGACCAGCCGGATCATTCTCAGCGGCATCCATGGCTTCTATGAGCCGGAGCAGCTGATCGGGAAAACCTGCATCGCCATTGTGAATCTTCCACCCAGACCCATGATGGGCATTGAATCCTGCGGCATGCTCATCAGTGCCGTCCACAGGGAGGGAGATGAAGAAAAGCTTCATCTCCTCATGGTGGATCCGCACATTCCCGCCGGCGCGAAACTGTACTGATCCTTTCAGTCCCTGTCTTTCCGGGCTCTGACAATACATTGGGTGCCGGGGCATTCAGAACGCCCCGGCACCCAGTGTGTCTTCAGATCTGTTGATCCTTTTCCGCCGCAGGTGCTTCAGATTTGGCTCAAGGATTTTTCTCCCATTCATGCCTTTCCAGATTCCGTTGACAAGCCAGGCCTGGTGAGGCTATGATGCGGTTGTTTCCCCGGAAATGGAAGACTGTACTTGAAAGGAAGAAAACGTTATGGATGCAAAAGTCAGAGATCTGATCAACGAACAGATCCGCAAGGAATTCTATTCCGCCTATCTTTACCTGGACTTCGCCAACTATTATGATGAGGTGGGACTGGACGGATTTGCCAACTGGTACCGGATCCAGGCCCAGGAGGAACGGGACCACGCACTGCTCTTCTATGATTACCTCCACAACAATAATCAGACCGTCACCTTCGGCGCCATTGAACAGCCCACGTGGGAGCGGGGCGACAACATGACACCCCTGAAAAAGGCACTGGAGCATGAAGAATATGTCACCAGCCTGATCAACGGGATTTATGCCGCCGCCTATGAAGTGAGAGATTTCCGCACCATGCAGGTGCTGGACTGGTTCGTCAAGGAACAGGGCGAGGAGGAAAAGAACGCTTCCGATATGATCACCAAGATGGAACTGTTTGGCGGTGACAGCAAAGGCCTGTACATGCTCAACAGTGAACTGAAGACCCGGGTATACTCCGCGCCTTCCCTTGTCCTGTAATGCATCGGGCGTGCAGAAGTCCGTTCACAGATCGGTGCAGGGTTCGCTTTTTTCAGAAAACTGAGTAAGACAGCAGATAACGGGTCACTGTCCTTTGAACAGACAGTGACCCTGTTCGTTTCAGTCACCGCCTGTCAGCCGGTTC
>CACYGY010000156.1 GCA_902774025.1 uncultured Eubacteriales bacterium | reverse complement strand
CCCGGGGGTCCAGGTCCAGGATATACTCATCCACCAGGCGGAGCGTCCGGGGATTGTACAGGAAGGTCGTGCAGCAGTAGATGAATCCCTCAGCGTTGCTCTTCCGGCATGCCTGGGCATAGTGGCCGCTTTCCACCAGGAGGGGAATGAGGGCCTTGTGCCATTTCGCGCCCGCTTCCTGAAGCGCCGCCACATCGGGCATGTTCGCAAGGAGGATGGCGGCAGCCTTTTCATCCCGGCCTTTGACCGGAATCCGGCTCCAGTCCGGATGCATGAGATTGAAGGACATGATGCGGAGCTCCGCCCCTTCCGCAAGGGGCTCTTCTCTTTCCCCAAGAGATATGAGCGGGAAAAGCAGCGCAAGAAGGAACGCGGTGATTCGCATGAGGATCGTGCGGGCTTTCATGGCAGGTCTCCTTCCTGTGAAAAGATCCGGGCCGATGCAGGAGATGCGCGGGAGAAGGGCATCAGTCCACCAGGGAAATGGTGACGTCAAGGGAACCGTCCCGTGCCGGGGAAACGCACAGGTTCACGGCCTCAAATCCCGGCGCCAGGCTGAATACGGCGCCATGGATTTCCGGGGAAGGGAAGGAGCGGATGCGCAGACATTCGTCAAAGACGACGCTGCCCCTCTCCCGAACCGGTTCATGGCCGGCGGTGCAGATGACGGGAAGGATCAGGCGGGAAGCGGTGTCTGTCCTGCCCTTTACGGACAGGCACTGATCGCTCAGGGTATAGGACAGATGGAAGGTGTATCCCACGGGGGCAGGGCGGTGGTCCGGATCGCAGAGCATGCCCCGGACATGAACGACGGACCTGTCCGGAAAATCCTCCCGGACGAGGGACGCGGAAAAATCATACACCTGGGCGTACACGGTTCCGTTTTCCGCACACTCCAGCCGGGGACACAGGGAGCCCAGGGCTTTTTTCTTTCTGGACAGCTGCTGATTCGTGGGTTCCTTCCGGGACAGGTCCGTATTGGCGGCGGCGAAAACCGGTCCGTAGAAACGATGCCACAGGAGCGTGACGGCGCCGCCGGAGGCATGGCCGCCCTTCATGTAGGGAAAGTCCCCGGTGCACATGGTCATGATCCAGTCTCCCCGGGCAAGGGTGCAGGTTCCGATTTCCGGATCATACCGGATGCCCCGGAAGGTATCGGAGGGAAGGGGAACACGGCTGAATTCCGTGATGCCCTCGTCCAGCGCCTGGGCGAGCACCTTGGCGTGACAGAAGGCGTGGTGGGCGCAGGGAAGTTCCCCGTGGCGCTTAAGATGCGGCCCGCCGTAGAGAAGGCCGTCCGTGCAGCGGCGGTACAGAAGCAGATTCCTGTACGCGGCCTCGGCAAAGACGGGATCCTCCCGGCCCAGGCTGTTGAGCATGGCCTGACATCCGTCCGCGGTGCGGCTTCCCCAGTAGGTCCACTTGAAGTTCCGTGTGCCGAAGCTGTTGTCCCAGGCTCCGTCGGGGAGCATCAGGTTCAGATGGGCCCGGACTGCCCTGCGGACAAGATCCATGGCATTCCCGTCATGCTCCGAGACCGTGTAATCCCAGAGGGAGGGGAGGGTTTCCTCCACATTGTAGCCGATATCCACGGCGCATCCTCCCCGGGGCGTGGCGTTTCTCTCCAGACTGCCCTCGCCGTACACAAGACCGCTGCCGGTGATGTGCTCCAGAGCAAAATCCGCGAGGCATTTTGCCATCCGGAGCATTTCCGGATGATTGAAATAGCGGCCGAGGCGGGCCATGGCAGAGGCATTGGCGGCGATATAATTGATGTTGAATGCCTTCTCCGGCGTGATGCCCTCCAGAAGCCACAGGGAAAGACGATACAGCCGCTCCTCCCAGAGCGCCTTCTCCTCCTTCTCCAGAAGCTGACCGTGATACCTCAGGGCCCTGTACAGACTGAGGGCGGAGAACACGGTGGTGCCGTTCCAGGGGTTCTGGGAATCGTTGTACAGACTGCCGTCATCGCAGAGCATGGTTTCCGACCATGCAAAAAGCTTCCTGGCACCTTCAAGATACCGGTCCTCGCCGGAAAAGTCCGCCATGGCCAGAAAGGGATAGACGGCTTCGTGACAGCGGCCGTGGATCAGGGTGCAGGAGGGGCACAGAATGCCTCCGTCCAGGGAGGGATGGGCGGGGTCGGACACCATGAGGGACAAAAGGGCGTCCGTCCATTCCCTCAGAAGGTGAAGATACGTGTCATGGATGCTCATCTGTTTTTCACTCCGCTTTTTTCCACCTGGCCGGATGATATCATACAGGGCCGGGCAGGACAACCATGGACATTTCCCTGAGTCTTGATGGAAAGGGGAGGGGAAGACAGAACGGACAGAGGATTGTCCCCGGGTGGGGAGGGGGAAAACGCGGGAGGAAATCCAAAACCCTATTGAAGGATTCTCCAAAGCAGGCTATGCTACGGTCATGAACGGACGGGCAGGAAGAAGGTCCCGCTCTTCCTGAGGCCATGTGCGGAAAACGTCGGGATCGGTCATGCGCTGCCAGGACCGCGCCTGTGCGGAAAAGATCAGAGGAATCCCGGAAGGCGCGAAGGGCGTGCGCGGGAAAGGGACAGATCCCGGAAGATGACCGGATACCGGAGGGGATGTTTTGTATGCCTGCGGCCAGAGACAGAAAACTGCTTACCCTGTATCTCTTCTATGGCGTGTTCTTTATCTCCATGGGCGTGTCCACCTATGTGCCGAAGTATTACGGGGAAATCGGCCTGCGGGACAGTCAGATCGGCCTGATCTCCGCCGTTTCCGCCGTGGCGGGAATCCTGCTTCAGCCGGTCTGGGGGATGCTGGGTGACCGGGCAAGATACAAGCGCACGGTGGTGGGGGCGGGCCTGTTCCTGTCCGGAGTGATGTGCTTTCTCATCGCTCCTGCCCGGGTCGGCTTTTTCCCCCTCCTGATTGTGGTGACGCTCTGCAGTATCTTTCAGCTGCCTGCCATTCCTGTGGGGAATGCCATTTCCATTGAGTATACCTCGGCGACGGGGCACTCCTTCGGTCCGGTGCGGATGATGGGAACGGTGGGCTATCAGGTGGGGATTCTGGTGATCGGTTTCATTCTGGTCACGTCCCTCCACGATCTCTATCCCATCATGGGCGTGACGCTGCTGCTCACCTCGGTCACGGCCTTTCTGCTTCCCCCGGTGCGGGGCTACCAGCGCAGGGAGAAGAAACTCTCCCTGGCGCCTCTTCTCGGGAACAGGTCCATGCTCATCCTGTTTGCCGTGGCCTTCATCGGGCACATCGGACATCAGTTCAGTCTGGTGTTTTTCACCAAGCACCTGGGAGACCTGGGTGTGGACAACGCCGTGACGGGCATGATCACCGCCTTCTCAGTGATTCTGGAGATCCCCTTCCTGTTTTTCGGGGACCGGATCATGAAGCGTTTTTCCATATGGACATGGCTCCTCATCGGCATGTTTGCGGGATCTGCACGGTTTATCCTGCTGTCCTTTCTGCGCAGCCCCGTCTGGATTGTGCTGACGCAGATGCTTTCCATTGCCCATCTGGCATGCTTCGAGTTTTTCCCTGCCATCCATATGGCCAGNAGAAGGAACTGCAGGCCAGCAACCAGAGCCTTTACCAGATGATTACCTTCGGCTTTGCACGGATCGCGGCATCCCTGATCGGGGGCGGTGTCAGTGACATGCTGGGGATTCCCACTGCATTTCTGTCCTGCGGGATTGTCATGGGCGTTGCGGGCCTGGTGTCCATCGTGCCCCTGAGCAGGCTTCGGCGGGCCGATGCCTCATCTGTTCAGGAATGACCTCTGCCCGGTGCACTCCTGTGCCTGCAGGCGCGGAAGAGATCGTTTGTGCATCACGGAAACGGAGGAAAAGGACAGAAACGGCCATCGGCCGGCGGTTTCAGAAGCCGGATGCGAAGAATCCCCGCGTGCATGCCGGATTTCCCGCCCCGGTTCATGCCAGGGGATGAAGGCTGCAGATGCTCCTTCCCTGGAGAATTTTAGACAAAAAAGAGTCAATTTGATCGACAGCATTCACAGCCGCCAATTCGATTCAGAGAAAACCCCGACATTTCAACCATTTGACGCTCGGCTTCGTGGCAGAACTCATCGACTTTGCAACAGCCCTGGATTTGGCGGACGACGATGCAAAGAAAGGCGTAAGGTCAGATATACCACACCGGGATTTGGAACAGATTATCTCCAAGCATCCCAGGAGAAGGACAGGTACATATGATGGCTCCGGTTCCACGTTTTTTTTCACTTACCTTGTCGAGAACGGGGAAAGCAGCTGCTTCATCAGCGCTGACTTTTGTCCCTTGTTTGATCTCGATTGGGTAGAGAACCCCATTTTCTTCAATAATCAGATCAATCTCACTCTCAACCTCGACGGTCTCACCATTCTTTTTGACTTTTTTCTTGTCTCGGCCCCTGTAATAGGACACACAATAACGATAGTCAATTCCTCTGTTGGAGTAGGATTTTAGAATCTCTGAAATGACAAAGGTTTCAAAGAATGCGCCACTCATAGCCCCATTTGCTAATGTGTCCGGAGTAAGCCAGCGAGTAAGATATGCTGCAAGCCCGGTATCACGGAAATAAATCTTTGGTGTCTTGATTGCACGGTTCAGCACGCTTGGCGTATATGCCTCAAGTAGATACACAATCCCAGAAGCTTCCAGAATGGACATCCACGCCTTCATTGTCGTTTGATCCTTGCCGATCTCATCTGAAATATTGCTGTAGTTAACAATCTGTCCAGTTCGCGCGGCAACAGCGACCATGAAGCGTCTGAAATCATTCAGATCATGGACAGCTGTCAGTTTACGCACGTCTCTCTCCAGATAGGTCTTCACATAGCTGGAGAAAAACATGTTCCATTCTACCTCCGGATCTTGCAGTTCGGGATATCCGCCCCGATGAATTCTCTCCCAGATATTCGTTGACATGATGACGCTTTGGCTGCGCTCTTTGATGTAATCCATCGTAGGAGCGAAAGGAAGAGTGA
Organism: uncultured Eubacteriales bacterium; assembly: GCA_902774025.1. Taxonomy (GTDB): domain Bacteria; phylum Bacillota; class Clostridia; order Christensenellales; family Aristaeellaceae; genus UBA2943. Next base: position 2,757 of record CACYGY010000156.1, on the reverse strand, counting down.
AGGAATCACGATCAATTTCGCGCTGGGACAGAGGCGCGAGTTCAATGATCCCGACTCTTCCTGCCAACGATTCTGAGGCTTTTTCCATCAGTTCCAGAGGCTGAGAACCAGACAGACAAAACCGGGCTTTGTCGTCTGATGCGTCACAGGCAATTTTGATGTATCGAAACAGCTCCGGCGCTCTCTGAACTTCATCATAGATGACAGGTGGTGGGTTAAGCATCATAAACATATTCGGATTGCTGGTTGCCTGTTCCTCTATGAAAGGATCGTCAATGAGTACATACTTTTTGTCGGGAAACAGCTCTTTTATCATTTTTGTTTTCCCGGTTTGCCTCGCTCCGGTAATGAGAATGCTTTTGAATGTTTTGTCAGAATGCAAAACAACATCTTCAATGGCCCTTTTGATGTAATCCATTTCAATCCCTCTCTTTCGACAAATCTGGGATTGAATCCCGAATTTGCCATCATCATAACATCGTGAAAAAAAATCACAAGAGAGAAATGTTGACAAATCCAGGATCGGCTACTGGTTTTGTCAGGCAACCTTTTTATCTTATTAAGAGGTATGCTGTAAAGGGTGGTAATCATCACCACCTAAATACAGCATAGCTGCGGCTGCTCATCTGTGGCGGCTGGCAATGTGGCTATGCAAAGCCCATCATGCAGCCTACACAGGCAAAAACACAGAGGAGGAGCGGAAAATGAATACGATCTTTGAACAAATGGGTGGACGCTATATCCAGTGTGGCGACTACCTGATTTCCGACCTGGAACTGCCGGATGAAGAGCACTACCCCATCGGGAAGTATGGACGGATGCGGATGAATTACCTGAAAGAGCATCGGCCCGTTATCTACAATCAGCTGATACTGTCCGGCAAGCTGTATACCCGCCTGGGCGAGATCGAGCAAACCTGCCAGGAACGGTTGGAGCACATGATCCAACAGATGGAAAAAGCAGAAGGCATTACCGAGGCACTCAAGGCAGAAGATCAGATGGAATGGGTGCGGAGGATGAACAGCGTTCATAACCGAGTGTTCATAACCGAGTGGAAGAAATCGTCCTGACCGAGCTTGTTTACAGATGAGCCATTTATTGACCGCAATCACCTGCCCCGGCATTTATGTCGGGGTATTTCTTTTTTGGAACGGGTTTCATTTTGACGAACGGTCGGTTAACCGATATAATCGTAGCGAGGAAAGAAGGGATGAACATGACGATGCAATCCATGCTGCGAGAGAAGAACATGTCCATGTATCGCCTATCGCAGATCAGCGGCGTACCCAAGACAACCGTGATTGATATATGCTCCGGCAAAAGCAATATCGAAGGCTGCACTGCAAAAACAGTCATGCAGCTCTCCCGGGCGTTGGGCTGTACGATGGAAGAATTGATGCAGATCGACAATGCCCGTTATGATCGCTCAACCGGGCTGCCCAAGGATGAAAGCTATCTGGAGAAAGGTCTTCCAGCTTACCTTCAGAAATCTATCACGGCTATGCAGACGTCATGGGCGATTGTGGATCGCGGCGGAAAAGACTTGCATTGGGATATTTACTGGAGCGAGTTGAATGCCGATATCAACAGTGCGGAAACAGAGCAGGAGATTTCCAGTGACCAGGCCTGGTATCTTCGCCGGAAATATCTGCGGATGGAGATGGATGATAACACATGATTGATTTTAGCTTATTGCCCCGACGGAACAAGACCTATGCCGGCGCTAACGGCAGCAAGATCGCGGTGATGTATGAGGATGAGCTGTATATGCTCAAGTTCCCCGGCGTCGCCAGGAAAAACAAGGATATGAGCTATGCGAATGGCTGTATCTGTGAGTATCTTGGCTGTCATATCTTTGAGATTGCGGGCATTCCGGTACAGAAAACGCTGCTTGGCACATTTACCCGAAAAGGCAAAGAAAAGATCGTTGTGGCCTGCAAGGATTTCACTACGCCCGATACCGTGATCCAGGACTTCGCTTCGCTGAAAAATACGATCATTGATTCCGAACATAATGGATATGGAACGGAATTATCGGATATTCTGATGGCGATGGATGAGCAGCAGGCGATTGATTCTGATGCTCTGAAGCAGCGGTTTTGGGATATGTTTATTATGGACGCTTTGATCGGCAACTGGGATCGGCATAACGGGAACTGGGGATTTCTGTACAACAGCAGAACGGACGAAATGACGCTGGCCCCGGTCTTTGATTGCGGCAGCAGTCTTTTTCCTCAGGCTGATGATGACATCATGCAGGCTGTCCTGGATGATCCTGCTGAAAGGGATGTGCGTATTTTTAAGATTCCCCTTTCCGGCATCCGGCAGGACGGGCAAAAGATCAATTATTATGATTTCATATATTCTGGGAAGAACCAGGATTGCAATGCGGCCCTGAAAAGAATCCTGCCCCGAATTGACATGAATAAAATCGATCTGCTGATTGATGAGACGCCGTTTATTTCCGATCTGCAAAAGCGATTCTATCAGACGATGCTTGCGGAGAGGAAGGAGAAGATTTTAGATCGGTCTTTGCAGAAAATCAGGAAAAAGGAAAGAAACCTTGCAAGATGATCAGATTGGAGGCATAACAGATGCCATACGATCCTTATGGCGCAGATGAACACCGGTGACCGCCTGATGCACGACATCGCGCTTGCGCTGATGGCCACCCAGACCCAGACCACGGAGGTGCTGGACACTTTCCCTACGATTCCGGCGGTGCAGGAAGCGGAGCAGATTCTGGCGGAGGCGGAG
>CACYGY010000155.1 GCA_902774025.1 uncultured Eubacteriales bacterium | reverse complement strand
GAATCTGGGCATCTTCTATGGAGACAGCGGGACATCCGAAGATCCGTTCAGCTGTGTGGAGGCCAGGCATGACACCGCTACGGATGCGGAACTTGTGACGGTCTGGAACCTGATGGACATCCCCGGGATAGCCTATGAAGTGGGAGAAACGCTTGACGGCTACGCCACTGAAATCCAGAGTGAAAAGAAAGTTATCAAAAGAAAAATGGTAGGCGCAGATGCCCCGGGAAGCCAGGAATACGAGATTGAGGAGACGTACTGGGAAGTCATCATGTACAATTTGCCCGACACTGTGGATATCATGGTGACGAAAAAATGGGACGATGATCACAACCGGGACGGTATCCGGCCACAGGCGTCGGATTTTGAGGACGCGGTCAGAGTGTTCTATTCCTATGAGACCTGCGAGAAGACAATCACCGGGGAGGTGGATATGAACACCTTGCCGATTCAGGTCTACGTAACCGACAACCAGGATGATACCTATACGATCCATGTGGCGGGACTTCCGGAGTACTCCCCTGAAGGAATCCATATCCATTACACCATCGGGGAGGGGGATATTCCGGGATATACGAAGGATACGGATACGGCCGCTCCGGATGGCGTCCTGACCAACTGGCATGATACGGAGAAGACGAACATTGTGGTCAGGAAGCAATGGAGTGACGTGGGGCATGTGGATGCGCGGCCGGAAACCATCACCGTCAGACTCCATGCCAATGGCGAAGTGGTCGCCGTGCAGCAGATGAAAAAGGCGGACCAGTGGAAAGCGGTTCACTTCCTGGATCTTCCGGTGTATGAAGATGGAGAACCCATTGTCTACACCATCACGGAGGATGCCGTGAAGGACTATACGCATCACATTGATGAGGAAAACCATATCATTACAAACACCTATAATCCGGGAAAGACAGACATTGATGTGGAGAAAGTCTGGCATGATTCCCACAACCGTGACGGAATCCGTCCCCGGATGGTGATGGTGCACCTGTACGCGGACGGTGTGGATACCGGAAGAACCCTCCAGCTGAGTGAAGACAACCAGTGGTACGGGGCGTTTGAGAATCTGGATGAGAAGAAGAACGGTGAGACCATCGTCTATACGGTGCGGGAAAACCCGGTGGACGGGTATGAAACCGAGATCACGGGTGACGCGGAGACCGTCTTTTCCGTGGTCAATACGCATGAATCCAAGACAACGGGCATCATGGTGCAGAAGATCTGGAATGACGCCGGACATGAGTCTGCCCGTCCGGAAAGCATCACGGTCAGGCTGCATGCCAACGGTGCGGAGATCGCGGCAAGGGAAATGACCCGGGAAAGCAACTGGGCACCCGTCGTATTTGAGGATCTTCCGGCCTATGATCATGGCTTCGGTGTGGTTTATACCATCACCGAGGATGTGGTGCCGAATTACACGCATCATATCGACCAGCAGGCGGATACCATCACCAACACGTATCATCCGGGCATGACCAGCATCGACGTGGAAAAGGTCTGGCGGGACGGCAACAACGAGAAGAATACAAGACCTCAGTTCGTCACGGTCCGCCTGTACGCGGACGGCGTGGACACGGGGAAAACGCTGATCCTCGATGAAGCCTCCAGGTGGGCGGGAACCTTTGAGGAACTGGAAAAGCACAGGAATGGCCATGAGATCGTCTATACGGTCCGGGAAGAACCGGTCGCAGGCTACATGGCGCATATCGGCGGCAGCATGCATGTGGGATACACCCTTACCAATACCCTCACAGGCAGCGGGAACGGAGGGGAAGGTGAATTCAGAGAGTTCAATCCCTACACCCACAGATTCTCTTTTACCAAGGTCTGGAGAGGCGGCACCGGTGACTCCATTGAGTGGACACTGTACGGTTCTGACGGGACGGAAGTCCACAAGGCATTCAACAAGACTGTCGTCAGCGACAGCGAATGGCAGTACGAAGCATGGTTTTCCAGGAATGATGATTTCTATGTGGTGGAGACGGTTCCCGCCGGATACATGGTGATCTATGAGAATACGGGTGCTCACAGCGGCGTCACGGACCGCTGCTACAACGGCGGAAGGATCATCAACTATAAGATGCCAAGGACCGGTGATCCGGACAGAATCGCCCTGTGGGCCGGAATGTCCCTTCTGAGTCTGATGGGAATGGCGCTGATCCTGAGACGGCGCGGAAAAAACCGTTAAACCGGACGAAAGACGGGGAACTGCGCAGACGCAAACCCAGAGAATACCCCGGAAAGTAAAACCTTCCCGGAGGAACCGGGCGCATGCCGGTGGCTCCGGAAAAACCAGGCCTGTCTGATCCTGCTCCTTCAGTGAAGGGATGATCAGGCAGGCCATTTGCGTTCATACCGGATACCGGTGAATGCCGGCGGCATGAAATCTTCGCGGAGATGGAAGAGGTTTCACGACAGCACGGTCTTTACGATGGCAGAACTCAATCAGCGGGATTCTGTATAATCCGCAGACGCCTTCTGCCGTTGACGCGTCGGCAGAGCTTCCGGCGGATGATCCGTGCAAAGTCGGAAACAGGGATACGCCCGGCGGAGAGGATCAGGGCAGGGGAATAGAAGACTCCGCGAGCGCGGCGGTGCGGAAAATGGCGTTCGCAGAAAACGCATGAAAGGTGTCAGCAGAACTGCCGGGATACCGGGCTTTAGGCGCGTACCGGATGCTTTTCTCTCACGGGATGGGTGTTCAGACTGCACTGCAGAGTCTTCAATCGTACAGAGGTTTCAGAGGACGATCCAAAGGGATGGGCAGATTCAGGTGCCGAATTTCCAATTTCATGCTTGCCTTTTGCGGAAAATGGGATACAATACAGTTTGCCGTGGCTAACACAGATGCCTTCTGTCCCGGAGCATTCATGACAGAAGGGGCCGTTACTCTGAAGGGGAGAATCCGACAGGTACCTGCTGCGGTTTCTTTTCTGCAGATGAGTTAGGAGACTCTAACACCAAAGAGGCGGGAATGCCGCTCCGGTATGGTTTCTGACAATGCCGACGGGGATGATCAGGCGATGATTCAGCTCCATGACGGAAGACCGGGGAAGCAAAAGGGAAGGAAACACATCCGGGAATCCTCTTTCTTCCGGAATGATTGACGTACTGGGAGGACACAGGCGATGCACAGCTATTACGCGGAAAACAGGGAGAAGCTCAGGAAGGGTCTGAACCGGTTCATGCAGCTGGTGAAACCGGAACTGGAAAGAGCCGGCGGAAAGCCGTATCCGGCACTGTTTGAGGAGATCCGGGATGAATATGAGAAGAATTTTCTGGAACGCTTCCCCTATATTGGCGGAGATCAGGTCAGCGGAACGAGGAATCTGACCGGTGCGTATTTCTTTGTCGCAATGGGCGAAGTGCTGAAGCACTACGGCGTATCCATGGAGGAGATCGGTCACGTCATGGTGCTCTGTTACGAACGGTATTACATGAAAGTGCCCGGTCCTGTACGGAAAGCCATGGGGAGGATCGGCAGACATCCGAAGCTTCTGACCAGAATGCTTCTGAAAAAGGATGCAGGGAATGCTGCGAATGCCGCCGCAAATCCGGGAAGCTTTGAGACAAGGACTCAGATTCCGCCTGAGGCGGGCTATGACGTCAGCTATCACAACCTGGTCTGCCCCCTTGCAGACTTTGCGAGAAAATACGGCTATGAGGAATACATGCCCTACCTGTGCAATCTGGATTATGTGATGTTTGGTGTGCTGGGGGTACCGCTGTATCGGGAGCATACCTGCTTTGAAGACGGGGATTACTGTGACTTCAAGCTGAAAACCGGCGGGAAGCC
>CACYGY010000154.1 GCA_902774025.1 uncultured Eubacteriales bacterium | reverse complement strand
CACACAGGAAGGCGGCTATGATCTGGTTGTTTACTGTGATGTCTGCCATGAAGTGATGGAGCAGAAGCACGTTGCAACACCGGCAGCGGGCCATGTGCCGGGAAATCCGGTGAAGGAAAACCAGGTGGAGGCTTCCTGCACTCAGGAAGGCGGATATGATGAGGTAATCCGCTGCAGTGTCTGCGGTACCGAACTGGAACGGACGCATGTGTCAACGAGCGGGGGAAGCCACAGCCTGGGGTCTCCTTACATCGTGGATGAACCCACATGCATGCATGAGGGCCTTGCAGCCCAGGACTGCAGGAACTGCGGATATACCGAAGCCTGGACGCTGGAAAGGACCGGGCATACGTGGCCTGACCAGGGCAGGGCGTGAATGAAAAACAGGTCTATCCCACCTGTGACGAGATCGGAACCTATGATTATGTTTATTACTGCACGGTGTGCGGCGTGGAACTGAAACGTGAAGAATGCACATGGAGAGCACTGGGGCACAACTGGGGCGCGTGGGAAACTGTCAGGGAACCCACATTTGATGAAGAGGGTCTTGAGCGCCGTGTCTGCGAAAGAAATTCCTCTCATGTGCAGGAGCAAAAACTGGATGTTCAATTCCAGGCTCCGGATTATATATATATGGAACCTGATGCAGCAGGCAATACGCCGATGGAACCTGATATATATATGCATTATGATGCAGCAGGCAATATGCCGATGGAACCTGAGACGAACAGCAATACTCCCTTCCAAATTCCACACCAATCTTCTGAGGAAAACTACTTTATGAGCTGCGGAGAGTCATTGGCCCGTGACGCCAGTAGCATCCGCTCCCATGAATTCAAGACTATGACCTTCCGGGCGCCCACGTATACCCAGCCAGGAGAGATCGTTGATGTGTGTTCCAGATGCGGTTTCAGAAGGACCGTCACATTTCCGCCCAGGACACCGATTAACTGAGCTGTCCTGGAGAGGCAGGAGTTTCAGGAAGTTCAGGAAGCTCGATATCGAGAGCGACAAATATGTAACCTTCCGGAGCCCGGAAAGGAAAACACTTCGTCATATCAGCGGGATGTACCTAAATTTAGTGGGTGACAGTTCTGCTTTAGTCTGATACAATCATCCTTTCATAGGAGGATGATTTCCGTGAAAAAGGACGAACTGCTCGCTGCTGCGAATAAGGCAAAAATTGAGATCAACGATCAAATAGACAAATTCATCGACGCTTTGGAACAAGGCACAGCTGATCCAGAAAAGTTCTCGAGTTTCAGTGAAATTGAAACGCTATGGCACAACCTGAAGTTGGAAACCCACAAAACATATTCAGATATGATGGCGATGACGTTGCCTTTACTTGACACGCAGGAGGTAAACGAGTCAAAAAAAGACCGTACCTCAAGGAAGGAATCGCCCTGAAGAACCAGGGACGCAGAGAGCGGGCAATTCTTACCCTTGAGGGGCTTCTGGTATACAAGAGAACGGTATATGTGCCAGCCGATAAGCACAGTACAGATCTGCTTTGGAGAGGGTACGGGCTGAAGGCTGTAATCCCCCTGGATATGACACTTGGAATTGATAAGCTTCCTTTCAAAGCATCACCTCAAATGATGCTGGATATCGCCCGTCGCGCAATCAATGCTTCCTCCTATGAAGAGCTGCAGAGGACATATCAGGAGGATTGGAACATTGAAATCAGCGATGATCATATCCGGCGTATTACGAATTATGTCGGGCAGATGATCTATGAAGATGACTGTGCCAGGCGTGATATCGCTCTTCAGCACCTGAAACTGCTGGAAATGACACCGGAGCGCCCGAAATCCGGGAATCAGCATGTTCTCTATATCGAAATGGACGGGGCAATGTTCAACACCCGCAGGAAGGAAAACAATTCCACCTGGAAGGAAAACAAGCTCGGGTTGGTATTCAGCAGTAAACACCTGATTACTTACAGAAACAAAAAGGGCGAAGATGTCAAACGAATCGGGAAACGCGAGTATGTCAGCTACGTCGGAGATTCCGATACATTCCTGCAGTTCCTGTACTCTGTTGCTTACAGGAATGGTATTGAGGAGCATGGCAGGATTGTGATTATCAGCGATGGCGCCAGATGGATCAAGAACTTCAAGGATGTATATTGTAAGGGGCTGGATGTGGTCCATATTCTGGACTATTCCCACGCAAAGGAAAATATCTACAAGTTTGCCAATGCCTTTGTGCGCGGAAAGAACGCCAGAAAAGCCTGGGCGGAAAAGCTCTGCAATCTCCTGAAGGACGGCAGGACAGACGAAGCATTGGCTATGACTGAACCTTTTCAGGACAAAAAGCAGCCGGGGATTCCGAATATATACACATATCTGAAGAACAACAAGGACTGTATTGACTATCCTTCCTACGTTGCAGCTGGATATTTCATCGGAAGCGGAGCGATTGAAAGCGGCAACAAAAGCACAATGCAGGAGAGGTTGAAACTACCGGGTATGCGCTGGGATATCAATAGCGCGCAATATGTCCTGTCGGCAAAGATGAAGTACGACAGTGGAAAATGGTGTTCTGATGTGGTCCCTCTGCTGTTCAAAAAGTTGGGATTAAAACACTGAAACAACATTTACCCACATTTTTTAGGTACACCCCTGCATTCCAGCGGCGGGGATGAAAGGCCGTGCCCCGGAACAGATTCGCCCGTGCTTCCCGCGGAAGGATGCCTGTGCGGAGGGAGGATTTCCAGCAGAAGGGGCAATCTCCCGAAGATGGCCATGATCCGCTGGAGGCGCAATCCCGCTCTTCGGGGTTGTGTGCGCCGGTGTGTCTCCCGGGCGGGACGACCGTTTTCGTCCCTGCGGCAGGAATTGATCTGCCTGAAATGTGCCACACGCCATAATCCCGCCTTTTCCTTTGATTCCCGGGAGGGGACGCTCAGCGGACTGTACCCGGCGTAAATCCTGTGCGCCTTTTCCGGGGATGTCCTCCGGATCACCCCGGACCGGGTTCTGCCGGCGATGGCCACGGAATCCCTGTTTCCGGGGGCGGATCATGCCGGTCCACCTTCCTGGATGCCGCGGGTTCCATGGCACAGAATTCTTCCGGGCAGTCCTTCATGGGTTTTTCTGTCCTCTTCACCGGTGATCCCCGGCATCTCCTCAGAACTGAACGAAAAAAGACAATCCCCGTATTCCGCCTTCCCCGGGGCCTGAGCAGCAGGCACAGGATCTGCGCTTCCATCCGTTGCCGCCTCTTTTTCGCGTCTGTGATCCGATGCGGACGCCCATGCCCGGCAGGGAGTGCAGAAAATGCCGCTCAGTTCGGCACCGGGAAGTCCGTGAGCCGATGCACGCCCGACGACCATAAAGGCGGAAAAAGGATGACAGAGACGGCGTGACCCGTCTGACGGCTTGATTTCCCGCTCTCCCGCGCACCTGAAACAGCAGCGCCGGCATCATGGTGAACACAGGGAACAGAACAGGATGTTCCCATGACACCGTCGGTCAGGACGGGGCGGTCATTCGCGGGATCCTCTCAAAGAGCAGACATCAGAAGACGGTCGGCAGTAAACGGGCCTGTGGCGGCAGGAAAACTGCCCGCTCCGGCGATGCTTTTCCTGCGGATCCCCCGGAAATGACCTGCTCCTTCTTTCCGGTCCCGGAGGAAAACCACGCCCGGCTTCTTTCACAGCGGCCTGCAGAAGGGGAGGACCGGGACAGGAGACCTCAGCTGTTCTTACTTCCCCGGGAAGGGATGAGGAGAAAAATGTTCCTCCCGGACTGCCAGGCGGACACGTTCCGCTGTATCAATCCATGGACGACCTCACAGATGCAGAGAGGAGACAGAAGGAATGAATTCCATGAATGAACAGAAGAAGGTTTTGGATGGCGCAGAGGCGGAGAAGAACATGGTGACCAGGGAGGAGGACAGGATCCCCCTGACCCCGGAGGCCATGGAAGAGGTGACAGGCGGGGTCAATCCCCAGAGGCTGCCGCTGTACAAGAAAGTGACGAATTCCGGGATCGTAAGCGTACGTCCAAAGGAATAAGCGGAACAAAAGCCACATCTCCGGATGCGGCTTTTTCCTTTGAAGAAAGACGGACCCGGGAGTGCGAACCTCCAGCACTGTCCCGTCAGCGATCCGGAGAAAACGGGAGGAAAGCGCGCCGCGGTGGCAGGGTCTCAGTGGCCATTCTTTTCTTTTCCCTGGCAGATTCTGACAGGTCCGGGAACACGCAGATCACGGAGCGGTGACTGTCAGGCGAGGGGGGACAATTCCGGGCTGAATGCCGGCATATGCGAAGCATTTCACCCCGCTGCGCCCGGTATAGACAGGGCGCAGCCGGCCGGGCGTATTGCGGCACTTCGCCGCGCAGGCCGGAGAA
>CACYGY010000153.1 GCA_902774025.1 uncultured Eubacteriales bacterium | reverse complement strand
ATCATCCCGCCCTCCCAGAGCGGCCTCTGGTGCTTCTTCAGCGCGGACGGAATCCGTTTCTCAACCGGATACAAGCTCGCCGTCGAAGGCTTTTTCGACTCGCTGAACGTGGTTTTCCGGGATCCCCTTGCGAACCGGTACCGCGGTTTCATCCGCGGCTTTCACAACGCGCGCATCCCCGGCAAAGACAAAGTCCGGGACATCCGGTACGTCGAATCGGAGGATTTTCTCAGCTGGTGCTGTTTTGATCTGAACGAGGAAATTGAAGAAATTCAGGAATCCTTTGAGCTCCATCCGGTGTGGTGGGACGTCCTTGTGCGCAGAGCAAAAGGCGAAACGCTGGAGGTCATCTCCAAGAGGCACGAGCTGACCCGGGAAAGAATCCGCCAGATCGGCGTACGGTGTGTCAGTGAGTTTATTGCCAGAGACGGTGAAAAAATGGTAGGGCGGATCTATGCCCTGGAAAACGGCCGGGAACTGATTACCGAAAAAGTACTGGAAAAGTACTTTCATGATGACGCCAGAACCTATTTCTATCTGATGATGCAGGCGTCAATGGCACTCGATACCCCGGCCAACTTCGCCTACCGCTATGATGAGAAGATGAACGGCCTCATCTACGGAAAGCGGAATGAAGCTTCCATTCAGGCCGCCATTCAGTATGTTCACAATATGCCCAATGCCTTCCCGGGTTCTGCCCTGCCGGAATACCTGGAAAAGGCGGCCCGTCAGGGGCACTCCACGGATACCGTGGCAGCCTGCATTACAGGTGAGTATATTCAGCGGGGAGACAGCTGGCGCCGCGGCAAGGTGAGAATCCACAATATCTGCACCGGCGTTCTGGAACGGTATTATCCCAACGGCATCTATATCTATGATTCCGGGGAACTGAAGCGATTCAGGGATTATGCCATGAAGACCTACGGCAATGCGGTGACACTGCCGGAGCACGATCATGCCCTGACGGCGGTGATTGGCCGGATCGGCATGCTCTGCGGAAGGGGTATTTACCGGCCCATGCGGCATGGTGTGCTGCCGGAGGATGTACTGGAAGAGATCCGGAAGTACATGCGGGACGGTGGGCAGGAAAGCTACATGTTCAATACGCTGTTCACCGTGTTCAAGGACAAGCTCACCGCTCATGGCGTGGACAACCGTTTCTATCTTCAGGGGGTTCTGAAGGCGGATCTGGGGGAAAACTATGAGTTTACCCGGGACTATGTGACCCAGACCGGCAAGGTGAACAAGATTCAGAATGAGATTCTGGCCACCGTGAGCAAGTATGACCGTCCCGTGTCCAAGGAAGAGCTCTCCACTCTGTTTCCCGGCGTACCGGAAATCGCGATCAGCTATGCCCTGATGAGCGACGAAATCGTGAACTATTTCGGCAGCTACATCAATGTGGACAAACTGAATCTCAAAGAGGAAGACAGGCAGATTGTCCTTAAGGAAGCCCGGGATATGGTATCGGACGGGAAAGCTCATCAGGCAAGGGAACTTCTGAGCCGCTGCCAGAACAAGTATCCGGAGCTTCTGGAACGGATCTTTATCCGTACCCAGTTCGCCATGTACAGCTTCCTGGCCTGCATCAGTGAGGATGAGTTCGAAATGGACCGTCCCATGATTGCCGGCAAGAACACGAAAGGCGGAGAGGAACTGCGCACACAGCGCAGGGAAGAGCTGGCCGCCAGAAAGACCCGGGACAAGTCCAACCGGAACCGTAAGATGGTCACATATGACGAGCTGGTGGAATACGTCAGGAGCTGCGGCCGGAAGGGCACCACGGTGAATGAACTCCACGGACGCTTCCACGCGACCCGGCAGCATCTGACCATTCTGGAGCAGGATGCCCGGATCATCATGATGCAGAACACCATGGTGCATGTGGATAATATCAAGGACTTCGAGACGGCCCGTGACGCGATCGCGGACCTGCTGGAACCCTTGATGAAGGAATACGGTGTGCTGCGCAAGCCAGCGGTTTACCTGATGTGTATCAATGAGATTCCGGATTTCTTCAACAAGAATGACATGAACTCAGAAGACAGCGTCTTCTATTTCTGCCGTCATCTCTTTGAGAAGACCGGCTATCGGGACATTCACTGGTATTTCCGCATGCATTCCCAGTGCATCAGCCTGTATAAAGATGGAACGGATGTGTCCTTCTGCGGTCAGGTGACGGACTACTGCCGCCGTCTGGACCGTCCGGTGACGTATGCGGAACTTAAGGAGCGTTTCATGTTCCTGGGCTACAAAACCAACAGCCTGAAATATAACATGAAGCTCTGTGAGTCCCCCCTGTTCTACATCTATAAGCCGGACGTTTACATCATGTGTGAGAAGATGCCCCTGACGGATGCGTGGCTGGATCAGGTCCGGGACAAAGTACAGGAAGCCATCCGGGAAAACGACGGTCTGGTGGTGCTCCGCCGTCTGACGGATGCGTGGTGTCAGGAAAATCTGCCGCCTGTGCCGTATAAGGACCTGCCCTGGACGACGCTGCTGCTCCAGCAGATCTGCATCTTCTACCCTGACAGGATCGGTGCACGGCCGATTCGCTCCTTCGGGATCTACGACTACAACAACATCCACAGTTTCCTTGTGGACAATGAAACCGGGCCGAAGTATCTGCAGGAGGCGCTGTGGATCTGGCTGATCCGGGAGGGGTATGGCGGAAAGACCCTGAAGGTGAGCGATCTGTGGGGATTGTTTGTTGAGGAGAAGCTGATGGATGATTCCGTCATGAACAGTGCCGGCCAGTTCAACAGCGTGATGAAGGATCCGGCCAAATATGAATGGGATCTGACCAGACGCACAGTGAAGATTCTTCAGGAATAAACCAGAGGCTGCCGCGGATTCAGCGGCAGCCTTTTCAGAAAGCGATGGGCGCGATGGAAGAAACGAGAGGAAGCATTTACCTTCTGTGGGATGATCATGACGGAACAGGCGGGGGGAACCGGATTCTTGAGGGATTGCCCTGGAAGGGTCGTGTGCTTACCATGAAGGACTGGAACCGGGACCTGTCTCCCTGGCCCGCTCCCGGCGTTTTCCGCGGTGAAGAGGACTTTTCAGGCGGAGGCCCGGCCTTTCTCGAAAAAATCCTGGACAGCATCCGGAAAGCACCGGATTATCAGGAGAGTGAACCGCGGATTCTCTGCGGCTATTCTCTGGCGGGACTCTTCGCGCTCTGGGCGGGCACATGCACGAATCTGTTTTCGGGGATTGCCTGCATGTCCGGTTCCCTGTGGTATGATCACTGGACGGATTATCTGCGGATCCATCCGTGCCGGGCGCGCTCAGTGGTTCTGTCCCTGGGAGACCGGGAAATCAGAACGCGCAATCCCCGCATGATCACACTGGGAAAGGATACGGAAGAGGTACAGAGGATCCTGGATAACCAGGGGGTGACCTGCCGTTTTCGATGGGAAAGGGGCAATCATTTCCAGGACGCGGAGGGAAGAGTGCGCAGAGGTCTGCAGGAAGTTCTGGAAATGGAGAAGAGGAGAATCACCGGGGAGGTTTTCCCAGAGAGCACTGGATGATACCATGTCTCTTTCCGATTCCCGGTGCTGTCCGTGCATCGGCATGGCCTGCATTTTTCCGCCGGTATCAGGGAATTCAGCCGAGATTGGAAATCCACGGTCATTTCTTTTCTGATAACGCGCCGAGGGGTATCCTGCGCGGAAGTGACACAAAAGGTCAGGACATCCCATGCGTCCTGACCTTTTGCGTTGTCTTGCTTTTTTATTTCGTGAGCAGCTGATTGACGGCTTCCACCACAGCCTTGCTGGTGACGGTGGCACCACTTACGGCGTCAATGTCCGTGCCCAGGGTGAGGGGACCGGACTTGCCGATGAACTGGTCGATGAATTCGGCATCCATGCACTTCTGTCCCAGTCCCGCGGTTTCCGCCCTGGCATCCACGGTCATGGTGTCGATTTTGCCATCCTTCAAAGTCAGGGTCACCTTGATGTCCTCTCCGCTGAAGCCTTCCTTCTTTGCGGTGAGTGCA
>CACYGY010000152.1 GCA_902774025.1 uncultured Eubacteriales bacterium | reverse complement strand
ATTGTCCTTGCCCTTCTGGGTACGGACAGCCACCTGGCCCAGCACGTTGCCGGCGTCATCGGTGACGTCACGATAGTTGAAGTGGGTTCCTTCGATACCGAAGGCCAGGATATCACGATACTTCTTGTTGGTGTTGACCAGTTCCTGATACTTCAGAGCCAGCTGGAACCGCTCGGGATCGTCTTCCAGAGTCACGGAGAAGCCGGTCATGGAGCCCTGGACGCCGTCGGTGTTCACGAAGGGTCCGGAGTACTTGGTCATCTCGCACCAGAAGCCGCGGGAAGGCGTGTAGTCATAGTCGTTCCAGGCCTGGACGAAACCGATGTGATGCAGCTTGCCGTCCACAGCGGATTCGGTGAGGGTGGGAGCGTCGGGGTTCACAAGGCCCATGTTCTGCCACTTGTACATGGTGCGATAGCGATCCATGACAGCCTGGTCATCAAACACGGAAACGACCTTGGTGTCGCCGAATTCCACGCCGATCAGGGGCGTACGGTCGATGAAGTCGAAGGAAGATTCCATGCCGGCAGGAGCGCCGCCGACGAACACGGGATACTGACCCAGTTCAGGATGCTCTTCCATTTCCTTCTTCATGGCCACCAGGTAATCGGTCATCTCGTCCCAGGAAGAGATGGCTTCGGGGATGACGATGCCCTTGTCCTGAGCGAACTGAGCGTCGTACACGATGAAGTTCATGGGAGCATAGTCCTTCTTCACCGGGATGGCGTACAGACCGCCGTCGGTGGAGCGGGCCAGGTTCCAGATGTTCTCAGGCATGGTCTCCCACAGAGCGGGGGTCCACTCCTGCACCTTGCCCCAGATGTTGGCGAAGATGCCGTTGGAGACGTTGTTGTTGAAGTTGTTGTACCAGGAGCAGGTGAAGTACATGTCGTAGACTTCGCCGGCCTGGATGGAGGTCATGACCTCGTCGCTGCTCATGTAGATGATTTCTACTTCGCAGTTCAGTTCTTCGCGGGTAATCTTGTTCAGTTCTTCCAGAACCATGTCATTGTCGACGGGAGCAGGGCTGTTGCCGTTGACCCAGGTCAGCTTTGTATAGCCATCGGCAGAAGCCAGGGTCGTGATGGACATCAGGCCCATCACCATCATGAGAGCCAGCACCAGAGATACCAGTTTCCTCATAGGGGGTCCTCCTTATATTGTTTTATTACACAGTGCACACGCAGCACTGCAGTAACCTCTCCAACTGTTCGACACTATAGCACGGATACCCTTGTGTGTCAATGGGATACTCCCGCCAGGACCCGGTCAGCCCTTCACGGCGCCGATGGTCAGACCGGAGACAAAATACTTCTGGAAGAAGGGATAGGAGCAGGCGATGGGCACCACGGAGATCACCACCATGGCCATCCGGATGGTCTCCGAAGGCACCTGGCTGGCGGTACCCGCCGTCATCATATCCTGATTCCGGGTGAGGAAGGAAATGTTCTCCTCCAGGGAAATAAGCACGTACTGCAGGGGGAAGAGATTGTGCTTATTGCCGGAGATGTAGTACTTGGCCATCATCCAGTCGTTCCAGTAGGCAAAGGTGAGGAACAGGCCGATGGTGGCGATGGCGGGCAGGGAGATGGGCAGAACGATCTGCAGGAAGATGCGGATCTGCCTGGCTCCGTCAATCTTGGCCGACTCAATAATGGCATCCGGCACGGTGGTCTGGAAGAAGGTGCGCATGATGATGCAGTAGAAACTGGAGCAGCAGATGGGCAGGATCAGAGCCCAGTAGGTGTCCTTCAGGCCCAGAATCTGCGCGTTGATCATGTAGCTGGCCACCAGGCCGCCGGAAAAGAGCATGGGGATAAAGATAAACCAGGTGAAGAACTTTCTCAGCCGGTAATTGGGACGGCTCAGGGCGTAGCCCATGGTAGAGGTCGTGAGCAGTCCGAGGAAGGTGCCCACGATGGTCACGCCGATGGAGTTCAGGAAGGCGCGTCCGATATAATTGGACTGTCTGGCCAGATAGATGTAGGACGCCGCACTGAATTCCCTGGGAAAATAGCTGTAGCCAATGGTGCGGACGGACGCTTCCGATGAAAAGGAAACAATCAGCACCAGGAGGGCCGGCATCAGGCACAGAAGTGCCAGGAAAATAAACAGAATACTGATCCACACATTGGTGATGGGCTTGACACGGGTGTACTGCAGAACAGTGCTCTTCTTTGCCATGGATGATCTCTCCTTTCTATGGAATGATCCGTCAGAACAGGCCGGACTCGGGGTCGATTCTCTTCACAACCAGGTTGGCGCCCACGATGGTCAGGCAGCCCACCACCGACTGCAGGAATGCGGCCGCGGAGGAGAGATTGACGTCGGAACGTTCCAGGAGGGCTTTGTATACATACACGTCAATGGTCTGGGTCACGCTTACCAGAGCGCCGGAATTCCGTGTAGCCTGATAGAACAGGCCGAAATCGCTCCTGAAAATATTACCCACAGCCATGATGAACATGATGGAAATGACAGGGCGCAGAAGGGGCAGGGTGATATATCTGACCTGCTGAGACTTGGTGGCGCCGTCAATGAGGGCCGCCTCGTACAGTTCCGCATCAATGCCGCTGATGCTGGCCATATACACCACCATGTTGTATCCCATGCCTTTCCATACGTTGAGGAAGACAAGGAAATACATCCAGAAATTCACATCTGTATACCAGTTATGGTTTTTCTCCACCGCCAGCCCCAGTTTCCGGGCCATATTGTTCACAAGGCCCTGATCGGTGGCCAGGAAGGCATAGACAAAGTAGGAAATAACCACCCAGCTGAGGAAGTGCGGCAGGAACATCATGGTCTGACACGTCTTGGCCAGCCGCTTGGAATACAGCTCGTTGAAGAGAATGGCCAGGGTTACGGGGATCACGATGCCCAGGATGATAAACACGATGTTGTAAAACACGGTGGTTTTCATCATGGTTTCGAAGTAGGAGGACTTGAACAGGAACTGGAAATTGTCAAATCCCACCCACTTGCTGTTGTTGATGAGTGCCCAGAGAAAAGACTTGCCGGGACGTGGTCTGTAGTTTTTGAAAGCAATGACCACGCCAAACATCGGGGCATAGCAGAAAATCAGATACCAGATCGTGGTGGGAAGATGCAGCAGGAATATTTCCAGATTATCAAAGGATGAACCGTTGCTCCCGGCTTTTCTCCTGCGCACTCTGGCGCTCTTTTCCCCGGCTTGAACCATACGCACAATCTCCTTTCCCTGTGACACGAATAAGCTTTATGAAAAGAAAACCACAGAGTCCAGCTCATGAACTCTGAAATGACGCGCCTCATTTGTCCGTGAAAAGGCTCAACGCACAAACACTGTCCGTTGATTATACAAATCCGGAACAGTTTCGTCAAGTTGCAGGCACACACAGCCATAATCGGACCCGTAATCCTCTGATTCCCCAAGAATCTGTTTCTGCCCTTGTGCGAAAAACGCAGAATCGTGCACGAAAAGCCCGGAAGCCGACCCGATCGCGCCTCCGGGCATCACATTGCGACAGAAAAAACCATGGGGAAAGACGGATTCTCACCTGTCGGCATCCGTTTCCGGGAAGTATCCCGAAACGGCCTTTCATGCGACCCCCGGCGAAAGCCAGAACAGCATGGCTGTCGGCCGCTCCAGAAAGCAGGGTCATCCATCCATCCATCCGTGGTGCAGTCTCCAAAAAATCGAAACAACCAATCACGATGTATCGGCGCCCGGGATCGGTGAGATCTCTTACTGCAATGCGTCACTGAACCGGTCTGCCGGAATAAACGCCCGGAGTCGGGCACAGGATGGACCTGTATGAACCCATTCATCATGCTGCAGGAAAACGAAACAGTAAAAACCGGATTGCGCAGCCTGCCATTCCCGCCCATCCATCAAAGCTGCCATCATGCAGAACAAAATCAGCAAAACCTCGTCAGCATATGACCACCGGATATCTATGAGGAATGTCATGCCTGTACTTTGTTCATCTCTTCTGCGAACTCATCCGTCGTCATACCCGCTTCTTTCGCAGCCTTCTCAAGGGAAGAACTCATCCGTCGTCATACCCGCTTCTTTCGCAGCCTTCTCAAGGGAAATTGCATCTTCCTTTACCAAACGAGTCAGAATCTGCAGGATTCCTTTTTGCATTCCTTCTCTTATTCCATCTTCCTTAAACAATTCCATTGCCGCTGCTTCATTATATTCCGTCAACAGCATCCCTTTCACCTCCGCTCTGTATGTCATCAGATACGGCATGATGACGCATACGTTCGCCATGTCTGAAATGTCTTTTGCCGATCACTTTTTCAATTTCATCTTTCACTGATCTGACCGGCAATCTGTGAGGCATCAGGAAGGCAGAGTGAAATCAGTAAAAATCCCGGCAGCATATGACCACCGGGCGTCTATGAAGGATGTCATGCCTGTACTTTATGCATCTCTTCCGCGAACTCATCCGTCGTCATACCCGCTTCTTTCGCAGCCTTCTCAAGGGAAATTGCATCTTCCTTTACCAAACGAGTCAGAATCTGCAGGATTCCTTTT
>CACYGY010000151.1 GCA_902774025.1 uncultured Eubacteriales bacterium | reverse complement strand
GGAACATCCCCCGCAGCAGTGAACCGGTGCTGTTCCGGCAGTGCAGTCAACACTGGCATCAGGAACGGGATCGAACTGGCTGGAGACATTTGCTGTCAACCCAGCGACAATCAAGAGGGCTATTCTGGAACATTCCAGAATAGCCCCAACAGTCAGGAAACGGGCTGATCAGGCCGGAGATCTGACAGCAGATCGGAAATCAGCGATTTTCTCAGGTCATTTGTGACCGGCGGAAGCTGACACAAACTGTGGAATTGTCGAACTGAGTCAGAGCTCTGCCGAAGGGGTTGACGCTGTTGTCGGGAATTCGATCACTGACAAATGGAAATTCATGGGGAAAAGATCTGAATTGAACAGCAGGACGATGATCTGTCCCTGAAGGAACCGGAAAGCTGAACAGCGATGGTCTGTAATGACGAGGGGATTCCACGCTCGTTTTACCTCAAGGGTGTTATCGCAACAGGGAATCAGGTGGACGCCTGTGCCGCAGGCAGACGATTCTGCATTCACAAGGTGACCGTTCCCGGACCGTAATCGTGGCCGTCCGGGTTCGCAGAATGTGCAGGTACACCGAAGGAACGGACAGGACAGAAACCCGGCCCGCACGAGCCGGATGAGGTTTTCCTCTCTGTTCGTCAGCTTCGAAAAGCAGCCCGGAGGCGGGAACATATACCTCCGGGTTGCTGGTGGCGGAACAGAACTGCGGCAAACCTGGTCCGGGTGATATTCTGAGCTGAACCACTTCCTTCAGGGAAGGCCTTCTGTTTCAGTCATCCTCAGAGAGACATCCGTAGGTTACAAAGGGCAGATCCAGGTCTTCCGCTTCCCGGTTCAGATACGGGGCCACAAAGGTGTCAGCGCTTTCCGTCTCTCCTCCCTCCGGGAGAGACAGATAGTGGTCCAGTGCGAACCGGGCAAAGCGAATCGCCGGAAAATAGGGAGATTCATCCAGACTTTCTTCGGAAAAATCCTCGTCGATTTCATATTCTCCATTCCACAGTGCCTTATCCAGCTTTTCGGGAAGGTTCTCATCATCCCGAAGCCACAGGGAGATGACGGATCTGTCCATAACGGTAATCCGTTCATAGCAGTCCATGAGCGCTGTGGTAATGTAACGGGTTTTTCTTCCTTCACGTATCTTTACCTCGGCTGTGGCCGTACCGCCGTATGGTCCGACATCCTCAGTGTCCCCGCTCCAGCCCCATCTCAATCCAAGGATTTTCATAAACTCATGCCTCCTAACATTTCAGGTGACGCAAGGATAGCATGGGAGAATAAAAAAAAGTGGACCTGCCAGGTCCATCTTTCAGTTGTCTTCCGGGGAAGCATCATGCTCCCGAAGTCGGGGAATCAGCCGCTTCCCGGCGATCGTCTGTCCGGAGCATGTCCAGAAGGGAACGGCCGGTGGTTCATGAAATCCAGGGTCTCCTTCGCAGGGATCACATGAGTGAAGAGACAGCTCTCCAGAAGGTTCAGGGTCTTCTCATAGTACAGGATGACTTCCTTGCTGCTCAGGCGATTCCAGAGAACCCACGCGAGGTTGCGCATGCCCCTGGCATAGGTGATGGCGCAGTGGGGGGCCTGATCCGGATGATGATTTCTTCCCAGGGTCAGGGCTTTCCGGTAAAGAGTCAAGGAATCATCCGGGTTCTTTTCTTCCATCTGTATAGCGCGATTTACCAGGACCTCGAGGATGGGCCGGTCTTCACTGCAGGCACCGCAATGGCGAATCAGGTTCAGGATCATGGCCTGGTTCTGACAGGCATCCTCAGCGGTGAAGGCATCCTGTCTGGTCCGGAAGAAATGCATGACGGATTCTGCCGGTGCGCTGGCTGCGTCTTCGCAGGCGTGATTTTTCAGATGGACTAAGGAATGAATTCTGTCTTTCCATTCCGGAATCTTTCATCGTCCTTTCCCGCCAGAGCATGTGTCAAAGCGGCATTCCGGAGGTGGAGATTCAGGTGCCTGCTCTGATCCGGTCCCCGGGCTCAGGAATTCAGGAAACTGATCTGAGGCGGCCTCGTATTCTTTCTCCAGGTAGAGACGGTAAGTCTGCTGTACCATGAATTCGATTTTCTCGTCCTGGACTTTTTCAGGATCGGGCAGGACAAGTATCGGCGCAGGCTTCCTGCTTCTGTTTCCGGACGCAGCTCAGGATGTCATCTGTCCTGCCGTGCTTCAGAAAACGTAACGGTTCATACTGCTGAGAACCGGATTAATGCATGTCCATGGCTCTGCTTTCTCGGGCGTTTTCCGCATGAATGATGCGGTGTTCAGGAAAAAGATCTGATCCCGGGCATTCTTATACAGGGGGAGAGGTCCGTGTTGTCCGCCTTTTCCTGTTCTGATGGAACAGGAAGGCAAAACACAGAAGAATCTGGACTACTGTGGAGGCAGGAGTGGCCAGACCGATGCGGAACAGGGAAACGGGTTCAAGGTGACTCATGAGGATGCAGAAAGGCGTACGAACGCAGAAGGCTCCAATGAGCCCCTGCACCATGACGAAGGTGGTGCAGCCTATACCGTTGAAATAACCGATGAAACAAAACAGGAAACAGGTAAACAGGCAGTCTATGGCATATGCCTTTAGATATTCAGCTCCGGCCTGTATGACATCCGGGTCACTGGCAAAAATCCCCGTGAGCAGGTTCCCCCTGAAAAAACCTAACAGGAACATACCCAGAGCGAACACGAGAGAAACACAGATGGAGCTTTTCAGTGCTTTTACGGACCGGTCGTCTTTTCCGGCGCCGGTATTCTGGGCGACGAAGGCAGATATCGCCTGGGACAGGGCAATGGGGACGAGCATGATGAAAGTACAGACTTTTCCCGCAACGCCGATACCTGCTGAGGCAACAACCCCCAGACCGTTGACAACAGCCATGACCACCAGGAATGAAATGCCCACCAGAAGCTCCTGAAGAGCGATGGGGAATCCAAGCTGCACGATTTTGCGGATAATCCGGGTGTGGAAGCGGATCATGGACCTGCGGAACTCAAAGGGAAGACTGGAGCGGGAGATCAACAAAAGCGAGACTACCACACTGACCAACTGGGCGGCTACCGTGGCTATGGCTGCTCCTGCTGTACCCATATGAAATACGGCGATCAAAAGAAGATCACCCAGAATGTTGACTGCACAGGCAATGGCTACTGTGATCAGAGGCGTCTTGGAATCGCCCATGCTGCGGAAGACAGCGCCGATGAGGTTGTAGGCAACAATGGCCAGCATGCCTGCTCCGCAGATCCGGATATACTGGACTGTCTGCTCAAAGGCGTCTGCAGGAGCCTGCATAAGGGAGGCAATGGGTCTGGAAAACAGGGGGATCAGGAATGTCATGAGGAGACCGAGGAGGGTAAAAAACGCGATACTGGCACCGACGATCTCTCCGCCTTCCTTTCTGTGGCCCATGCCCAACTGCTGAGCGAAGAAAATCGTTGTGCCCATGGCAAGGCTGGTGACGAGGCTTGTGAACGTCATCATAATCTGGGAACCTGTGGACACAGCAGAAACATCTTCCGGAGACGCAAATTTGCCCACGACCAGAAGGTCTACGGCTCCGTACATGGCCTGTAGAAACAGGGCGAGGATAATGGGGAGAGCGAAACGCATCAGAGGACTGACAATTCTGCCTTCCGTAAAATCGTGACCTTTTTCTTTCATCGTCTTCTCCTGGGGGTACTCCATCAGTAGACAGGGACCAGAGATGGGCGTAGGCATTATATTGACTGCAAACAGACTGGTCAATACAGAATCAGACATGCAATGTACGAGTACAGGATTGATCGGGAAATAGGTTCGTTCAGGGAAGAGAATCTGCTCGAATGACGGGTTCCTGACAGCGGGCTTGCCAAGAAAGTGCTTTCGTGATACAATGAGCGGGCATCAGGGATATTCGCTGATGATTGGCGTTTGAGGCGTCAAGAGTGTCACCATGGATTGCTCAGTTAGGGTTGCTCAGAGGGAAGGTTCGGGATATTTCCAGAAGGTCTTCGGAATCCACTTTGGAGCATTAGCACAGTTGGTAGGACAAGCCTTCCGTACTGTCGCCCCAGACAAACCCTTGTAAATCAAGGAACCCCCTTCAAAATGAAGGGAAACGTCAGCCGACCCGCAGACGTAAAACGCGGGGAACTCCCCCGGAAAACCTCCGGAACTCCCCCGGAAAACCTCCGGGAACCCATACGGGGCATTAGCACAGTTGGTAGCGCGCGACATTCGCATTGTCGAGGTCAGGGGTTCGACTCCCCTATGCTCCACCAAAAAGTCCTTACTCGAACCCTTGTCTAAAAGCAAGGTGTCGGGCGAGGACTTTTTCATTGCATTTCGGAAAGCGTCGTTTCCCCTAATTGCATGTATAGTGCCTATTGTCCGGCAAGTCTGGGCATTGTGAACGACGCGATAAGTCTATCGAACGGTCGCTTCTAAAGTTGTCCTTTTTCAAAACCGTCTCATTGCATATGGTACATTTCGTATGTATACTTTACTCAGAGGTGACAAGTATGGCGAATGAAAAGAAAAAAGATTTTAACGCGATGCTGCATGACAGCAAGGATATGCCAAAGTTTCAGACGATTACGGACCGAGCCAGTATTGAGAAATATGGCGGAGACAGGATGTATTTTGCGCCGCCTATTGATTACGACGCAGTTATGAAAAGGATCCCCTGCGGAAAGCTGACGACCGTTGGAAAGATAAGAGAATACTTTGCCAAACAATCCGGCGCAGATTTCACGGAACCGATTACGGCTGGTATTTTTGTCTCTATCGCTGCTTGGGCCAGTCATCAGAGAGATGATGACAAGACCCCTTATTGGAGAACACTGAAAGCCAATGGCGAACTGAATGAAAAGTATCCCGGGGGAGCGGCACAGCAAAAGAATCTGCTGGAAGCTGAGGGGCACACTATTATTCAGCGAGGAAGAACAAATATCAGATACTATGTCAAAGACTATGAAAACGCGCTGTATGACTTGAAATAACGCTCCATGGAAACATGGTGATAGTTCGAGTACAGCTCCGTTAGTCCCACCAGAAAACCTTGCAGATCAAAGCCTGCAAGGTTTTTCTGTGCTCGTTTTTCAGTTGTTCAGAGTATGCAGATCCTGCATGGTGACTCTTGGGATATTTCTTTATCGACTCGATCAATCCCATAGCATGACGATCCGGGCGCTAAACAATCCCACCTACGTTCAGCTGTTGATGAGCATGGATGACCTGACGCTTCTGCTGATCGGAACGGAGTACCAGGGGCCTGACAGCCTTCGTGTCAGCGACACCGGGATCGATCCGCTCAACCGGTACAGGCAGCGGGATCTTGCCCGGCTCATGGGACGGGCTGGCAGGAAGAAGGGATACCGCCACACGATTGACGCGATTATCCTTCCGATCGGCAGACAGGCGGGGCTGTGCTTCAATATGCAGCGGGCTACGGTCAGGCTTCCCATGAGGAACCCGGCGTAAAGAAAAA
>CACYGY010000150.1 GCA_902774025.1 uncultured Eubacteriales bacterium | reverse complement strand
TTCGACCTGTGCGGTTAGATATTAAACCGATGTTATTGAGCGCCGACCATATGCCCGATTTCCGGATAAACTCTTGACCTGACCTGTCAAGCGGCATGCGGAAGATTATTCGCTTATTATACCGCTGATATTGCCATTTCGCGTCGTTTCCCATATAATGACTCTATGTGGATTCATACAGGAGGGAAACGTCATGCCGAAGAAAGTAGATCCGATTATCATCAATAATACCGATGCCATTGTGCTGGATCAAATCATTTCCGGGAACACTGCATGCGGAGAGAATGTCCTGAAGAGAGCTCAGGCAATCAAGCAGCTTGCAGCAGGAACTCAGATTAAGGATGTCGCAGCGAACCTCTCCATGAGAGAGAACACCATCACTGAAATCCGCAGGAGATTTCTTGAACACGGCATTGATTCCCTGAACAGCCCGCGAAGTCCCGGCAGACCTCAGACATATTCGGCGAAAGATGCCGAGGCAAAGCTGGATGCTCTCATTGCGGAGGCTCTTGCGGAAGGAAAGGCTGTTCCTAATGTGAAGGATGTTGCAGCTGCCATCAATGTGCCTGAAGCTGTAGTCCGCGAAATGCTGAAGAAACGGGAAATCGTCAAAAGCAGACAGAGCACATGGGACTTCGAATCCCAGGCAGGTTTTCAGAACAGCCAGGTCGATATCGTGGGCTTCTTCATTTCTGAATCCCGGCAGTTCATGATTGTGGCTGTACGTCCAATGGTTTCCCCTGCGTATTCGAGTCAGGATGGTACCATTCGGATTTACAACCGAGGGATTGCAGAAGAGATTGCGAATACCGGCAAATCAGAAGGAATGATCCAGCTTTCCGAAGCGTTGAAGATTGCTGGTTCATCGGAAATCAAAGGCCATAAGAGAGCCTCGAAACCGCTGGAATTTATCCTGTCTGTCCTGGAATCCCTTCCCGACAGGGAGCATGCGGACATTCACCTCTTTTCCTGCGGAGAAACCCTGGCAGAAAATGGAAACACGCTGATCAAGGACGTTCAGGTTCACTACACCCAGACCAAAGAACAGTGGATGACAGAAGTTGAAGAACTTGTTGGTATCCTGTCTTCAGGATCCCGTTCGGATCGAGAGGTGTCGATTGCCGTCATTCAGGGGATTTACAGTTATCTTCGACAGTCTGCTTCCCGCGGTCCGTTTGAATGGTCAAGAAGCTTTGAACCCCGCGGGAACCCGGCCACTCAGGAAGAAAGCACTGGGACTGTATCCCCGGGAACCATTGAATTTACTGCCCGAATCATGGGAGATGACGGCCAGTGGATCACATCCCGGGCAATTGAAAACTGTCATATCAATCAAGCGGCTTTTCAATCTGTCAATCTCAATGACTACATGAAAGCCTTCGACAAGCTGGAACAGGGTATTGTGCGCGTCAGCCGTGAAGCTGCCCGGAGAATCAATGAACAATACCTGGTGGAGGCGGTAAAAAAAAACGGTAGAAGCAGGATCTGAAATCCAGATTGTCAAAGTCCAGAGCGAAAACGGAATTCTTCGGGTGCCCGCCGAAGCCACACTTCTGCAGCAGTGCGGCAGGAAAGGAAGAGAGTATCTGTGGAGTCACTCCATGAAGGGGTACATGGAGCAGGGAATGATTGAGAACAGTGGACGGATAACCAACCGGCTCCTCAACACTCTGCTGCACCGTCAAACAGACCTGGACGACATCAGGCTGCGCACCATGACTGACATGGTTGAGCGGGAAGGAACAGCGTACTGTGAATACCAGGTCAGTCATGCAAACCAGGTTTTGACCGGGCATGGATGGAATGCAGATACCCTCCTGCCTCTGCCTGGAACGATTCCAAATCCGCGTTATGGTGTTGACCCCGGCGATACCACCGGGTTCCATGCACAGATAGCTGATTTGATTGCTGACGTTAACAGCAGGCGGGATGCGGATGCCCGGATTCCGTCGGAGGCAGCAGCACCATACGAAGCAGAACAGGACAGTTCCAGAGTTGTTATGGTGTCCTTTGACGGAGTCAGTTCGAAGAGACAAAAGGATCACCGGGTTCCCCGGAAGAAGAACGAAGGGAATCCTTTTACCCATGACACAAATGACGGTCCGGCGGATTACTCCAGGGCTCCTGACCCAAGAAAGCGCCCCAAAGTCGAAACCGCGGTGGCCCATATCGAAGCGGATGGCCTGAAGTATGTCTTTGCCGGCAGAAACATGTTTGAGACCTTCAGGTTTGTACTTGCCTTCCTTCTGGAGAGCAATCTTCTGGTCGACAGAAAACTTGTCTTCTTTACGGACGGCGGGAAGGATATCAAAGCCTGCATTGAGCGCATCTTCGCTTTCTGCCCCTTCACTGTTGTTCTGGATTGGTTTCATCTGAAAAAGTACTGCTGCGAATTGCTCAGCATGGCTCTGACTGGCGGCAAAGCCAATCGCGACATGCAGTACACGGTAAAACGGCGCCTTTTCCATATCCTTTGGGCAGGAAATGTTGAGAGTGCCAAACTGTATCTGGAAAGCCTGGATAAGAAGTGGATCAAGTCTGAAACGTACCTTCAGGAGCTGATAAAGTACCTGGACAGGAAATCTTACTGCATAGCCTGCTACGTGGTCAGGCAGAAGCTGGGGCTTCGAATTTCAAGCAACAAGGTGGAAAAGGCCAATGACATGCTGGTTTCATCCCGGCAGAAGGGCGATTCCATGAGCTGGTCCAGGGAAGGAAGCTGGGCACTGGCAAACGTCACTGCGATGTACTTGAATCACGAGGATGAAGCCTTTCATACTGTGCATAAGCTCGCATACCAGATGTACCGCAATTACGGGAATGTGTTTGATCTCAAGTTAACGGCGCATACCAGATGTACCGCAATTACGGGAATGTGTTTGATCTCAAGTTAACGGCTTGAGTTCCAGGATAGCATCGGTCATTTTCCTAACCGCACAGGTCGAAATTCTTGCCATAACACGATTGTTCCCGACTCCTGCGCGGAAAGCATATCAACAAAAGGAAGAGAAGCAATCTCTTCGGAACCATATTTTAATAGAATCCAGTCACCCCTGTCGATTACTACATCCAGATCCCAACAGGCAGCATTCATATCTCCATCTTTTTTTGAGATAACCGTAAGCTTTCGGCATTGAGACATTGATGCCGTTTTCAGGCCAAGGCCGAAGCGGCCCAGGTCTTCCTTATCACGAACCTCTAAAGAACTCCTACTGCCATATCTCATTGCCGTCTCAAGTTCAGAGGAACTCATGCCACAGGCATTATCAATAACAGCGACATATTGGGGAGAGACAGAAGAATACATTACTCTTATCTCGGTAGCATTTTTACCGATACTGTTATCAATGATATCTGCTAGTGCAGCCTCAAATGTATACCCTATAGACCTTGTTGATTCAACGAGGATAGGAGCAAAAGGCAGCAAAATGGTTTCCTGCATATTTATTCCCCCCCATATGGTTTAATTCTGCTGTCTTTGGGTTTGCCCGCGGGCTGCCTGCTCGAAAACCAGATGGAATTCGATCTTCTCCGCAAGGAATTTGGGTTCCAAAAATTAAGACACATCATCGTTCAGACATATCTTTGATTGATGCGTGCTCTATCCTGCACCTTGTTTTGAACAACAGGAACATATAATAACTCATTCCACATCATATGCATTTGATCGAACAAAGTCAATCTGGGGCTACTTATTTTTTCGGGCCAATGCGCAACAGCTTTTTTATGGCATAGTCTTCTGCAACAGACTGACAGTTTCAGTCCAGACGCCTGCTTACTGGGAAATCTCAAACTCCTAGCATCCTCTTGGTGTGAACTTTGTGCCTTTTTTTCAGGCGGGAAAATGAATCAGGCCGGGAGTACAGTGCGAAGACGACGGCGATGAACAATTGAACTGATCAGCGAACCGTTTTTTTCCGGGAAAGCCCTGGCGTGCATACTCTCTGAAGCGGAGCTCAGGAAGAGATTGCAGAACAAGCGTGCCGTCTGCAAACCAGCAGGAAGGAAGACATTCGACCTCCACAGCCGTTTTCAGTTCTCTGTGAAACTGTTTTTCGGTCTCATGGCCCATACGATTCCGGTACCGGAACAGGCTGAACAAAGGTCGCCCGGAAGGGAAAAGGAAAAAGCAGAAGAAACAACCACGAGATTCAGAACGGCAATACTACTGCGTTGGTTTATGGCTCTGCAACTTCACGGATCCGGGAAACAAATCATGGAGACTTCCTCCTTAGAAGAGAAAACCCGCAGATGGAATGAACAGAAGAGAAGACGCCCCACGACCGTTTTCGCGGGGCGCCTTCCCGTTGCGGCTTATGCGTCAGAAACACCGTGGGTCTCTTTCAGCGCTTCCCTGAGTCTGTCCGCTGTGTCATCCAGAAGGCCCAGGTCCCACAGAAGACTGCTGGTGAGGTACTTGTCCCGGATTTCCCGGCTGCCCATGAGGGCATCCATGGTATCCTGCATGGTCAGATTCAGATCCGCGGGGGTGAGGGGCATCCCGCAGCGCTTCATCAGGGCATAAACCTGTTCCCGTTTCGGCAGCTCTTCCCGGATGATCTTTCTGATTTCCTCCCAGTTTTCAGAGATGATTTTCAGATGCGCCTTCTGGGTTTCCGGCAGGTTCTTGCCTGCTTTTTCCTCGATCTCCAGGACGGAGGGCGCGATGGAACCGAAGAGTGCCTCGATTCTTGCCTTCCAGGCCTCCGGGTCAAAAGAGGCCATGGCGCGTTCCGCCTTGTCCGTGTCCACCTTTTCCATGTTCAGCATGTGCTCGTAGATCCACAGCGTCAGCAGGGTGCCCACGCCCACCTGGATACCGTGGAGATCCGAGGGCTTGCCACGCTGCAGAGCCTGCATTTCCCACAGATGGCTGAAATAGTGCTCCAGTCCGCTGGCGGGACGGCTGATCTCCGCAAAGGCCATGGAAATCCCGCTGATCACCAGACCCTCCAGCACAGCCTTCAGGGCTTCCGGCTCCCGCTTCATAAGCCCGTCCGCCTGGTCCACAATCTTTTTCAGACAGGCACGGACCATGCCGGCAATCTCCTCACAGTAGGGATCCCCATGCACCAGATGGCTGATCCGCCATTCGCAGATGGAGACATACTTGGCCAGCATGTCCCCGAGCCCCGCCTGCAGCATGATATCCGGCGCAGTGGCCAGAATATCCGTGTCCGCGATGATGGCCTCCGGACAGGCGTTGTAAAGGCTGACCTTGAGATGATTCTGGATCATGGAGGCGGAATTGGAACAGTATCCGTCCATGGAAGGCGCGGTGCAGACCACCATGCTGGGCAGTCTGCAGGCATGGGCCATGACCTTGCAGCAGTCGTTGATGACCCCGCTGCCCACCGCAAGGATCACGTCACAGGCGGGATCCATGGCCATGGTCAGGGCCCCCATGGCATATTCATCCGGCTCCATCTTTCCCTCCTGGGCGGGGAAGACGAACTCGGTCCAGGGAATTCCGGCTTCCCGGAGCACACTGCGCACTTTTTCTCCGGCAGCCTTTTCGGTATTCACGTCCATGACCACCATGGGACGATGGCGGCCGCGCTCCCGGAGAGCTTCCGGAAGCGTCCGGACAGCGCCGGGACCTGCGCGGAAAAACCGCAGGCCGCAGCGGTGGATCTTCCCGCAGGAACAGGGAATGCCTTCCTCCCGTGTCAGTTCCTCAAGGCTCATTTCACTCAGATGCTTTTCCATATGCTTCCTTTCCGGCGCTTATCAAGCGCCCCTCCTGTTTCCCCAGCTGATAGACATCCCTCAGGGCCGGGTAGATCTCACTGTACAGACGGAAGGCGGCTTCATAGGCGTCCTGCCGGGCGGGATCCGGGAGAATCTCCTGTTCCGTTTTCAGCACGCTCACCGCCTCCTCCGCACTCCGGTACCACCCGGTGCCGATCCCGGCGATGAGGGCGGCTCCGTAGGCGCCCCCTTCCGATGCGGCGGACAGGGTCACCACCGGCACGCGGAAAATGTCCGCCTGCATCTGCAGGAACAGACTGCCCTTTGCACCGCCCCCGGAGGCGGCTGCGGAATCCACGTGTGCAAAGGTCCGGTAGATGTCCACGATCTGCCGGAGGGAATAGACAATGCCCTCCATCACGGCCCGGATCATGTCCGCCTTTTTCGTGTTCAGGCTCAGGCCGTAGAGAACACCCCTTGCGGCAGCATCCGGGTAGGGACAGCGCTCGCCGCTCAGATACGGGGCGAAAACGACACCTCCGGCACCGGGAGGGGAGCTCCGGGCCTGCCGGGCCATGAGGTCAAAGGCATCCGATTCCGTGGCTTTTGCCTCCTCAAGGATTTCCCCGCACAGCTCATCCCGGAACCAGCGGAGGGCGCCGCCGGCGGTCTGGGTGGCCCCGAAGCTCATGTAGGATCCGGGGGTCACGCCGCAGAAGGCCTGCAGTTTTCCGCCGGGATTGGGGGTATAGCGGGTAAAGCCCATGGACACATTGCCCGCCGTCCCGATGACCGAGCCCACCCGGCCTTCCCGGATCAGCCCGCTGCCAAAGGACTGAACCACCGCGTCCCCGCCTCCGGCGAAGCAGGGCGTGCCCGCTATCAAACCGGTCAGCTCCGACGCTTCCGGTGTAATCCTGCCCGCCTCCTCCGTGGATTCCATCACCGGCGGGAACAGGCCCGCATCCAGACCCAGAGCGGCAATCAATGGCGTGCACCACCTGCGGTTCCGGGTATCAAACAGGCCCGTGCCGGAGGCTTCCGAAACGTCCATGCAGATTTCTCCCGTGAGGCGGTAGCGGAGGTAATCCTTGGGGCAGAGGAAAACGGTCATGCGCCGGAAGTTTTCCGGTTCATGCTCCCGAAGCCACAACAGCTTGCCTCCGGTATATCCGGGGAGCATCACGTTGTTGGTCATGGACAGCAGTTTGTCCCGGCCTCCGGCCGTGTCCTCAATTTCTCTGCACTGCTGTTCCGTCCTCTGATCGCACCAGAGGATGGATCTGCGGATGACCCTGCCTTCCCGGTCCAGGGGAACCAGGCCGTGCATCTGTCCGGAAAAGCTGATTCCCTCAATCTCGGAGGGGGAAACGCCGGAGGTGTTCAGGAGGCAGCGGATGCTTTCCAGGGCCGCGGTGATCCACCACTCTGGATCCTGCTCCGCCCAACCCGGGCGGGGCGTGAGAAGGGGATAATCCCCGGATGCCCTGGCAATGACCTGCCCGTCAGGGGTCATCAGGAGACATTTGGCGCAGGAGGTCCCGATGTCCATGCCCAGTGTGTACATACGCCGCACT
>CACYGY010000149.1 GCA_902774025.1 uncultured Eubacteriales bacterium | reverse complement strand
GGGACCGTCGGGAGCGGAAACCACCAGAATGGCACCGTCCATCTGGGCGGCACCGGTGATCATGTTCTTCACATAGTCAGCGTGGCCGGGGCAGTCCACATGGGCATAGTGACGCTTGGCCGTCTCATATTCCACGTGAGCGGTATTGATGGTAATTCCACGGGCCTTCTCTTCGGGGGCCTTGTCGATGTCGTCATACTTCATGGCCTGAGCTTCGCCCTTCTGAGCGAGGGTCATGGTGATGGCGGCGGTCAGCGTGGTCTTGCCGTGGTCAACATGGCCGATGGTGCCGATGTTGACATGGGGCTTCGTCCTTTGGAAATGTTCCTTAGCCATGGGAAATCTCCTCCTCGTTTTCGCACAAACTGCGAAGGTTTTTTTGCGTCCCGTACGCACGGAACCGCCTGCTGCAGAAACTGCAGCTATCCTGTCGCTGTTCATGGCGGTTGATGCGGGATGGAGCAGGTGATGGGAATCGAACCCACGTAGTCGGCTTGGGAAGCCGAAGCTCTACCATTGAGCTACACCTGCATGACCGCATCAACAAGCCTAAACAGACTTGCGACATTGCCTATTGTAACGTATTTTGGGCAAGTGTCAAGTGTATTTTTTCCGTTCGCTTCCCCTGAAATCAGGAAATTCTTATCAAAGCTTCCGTTTTTTCAGAAAAAAAGCCGCAGATTCCATTTCTCCGGGGCATTTCAGGAGACTTACTGAATCATCATGGCGTCACCGAAGGAGAAGAAACGGTAGCGCTTCTCCACCGCCTCACGGTAGATATCCAACGCCTGTTCCCTTCCAAGGAAAGCGGAGACCAGCATGAGCAGGGTGGACTGGGGCAGATGAAAATTGGTGATCAGGGCATCCACCGCACGGATGGGCACACCCGGATAGATAAAGATGGAGGTATTGCCGCTGCCCGGCTGAATGCGCCCGTTTTCATCACAGGCACTTTCCAGCGTTCTGACGGAGGTGGTCCCTACGCAGATCACCCGTCCGCCGCTTTCCCTCGCCCGGTTGATCCGCTCCGCCGCTTCCCGGGACACCTGATAGAACTCCGAATGCATGGCGTGATCCAGAATGTTCTCTTCCTTCACGGGGCGGAAAGTACCCAGACCCACGTGCAGAAGCACGGGCACGATGTCCACGCCCATTGCCCGGATCCTGTCCATCAGTTCCGGGGTGAAATGCAGTCCCGCCGTGGGTGCCGCGGCGCTGCCTTCTTCCCGGGCATATACGGTCTGATACCGTTCCCGGTCCATAAGCTTTTCATGGATGTAGGGAGGAAGGGGCATCTCTCCCAACTGACTGAGCAGATCCTCAAACACGCCCTCAAAAAGAAAGCGGACCAGGCGGCCGCCGGTCTCGGGCACGAAGTCCAGAATCCGGCAGCGAAGCCGTCCGTCCCCGAAGGTACATTCCGTCCCGGGTTTCAGCCGTCTCCCCGGGCGCACCAGGGCCTCCCAGTCCGTCTGGTTCAGACGCTTCAGCAGAAGGACTTCCACAGGGACCTCTGTGCCCTCCTTGCTGCCCAGCAGCCGGGCAGGGATCACACGGGTTTCGTTGACCACCAGAACGTCTCCCCTGTGAAGCTGAGCGGGGAGATCATAGAAATGGAGGTCTTCCCGCCTGTGCGTATCCCGGTGAATGACCATCAGCCGGGAATGGTCCCGGGGCTCCACGGGTGTCTGGGCGATGAGCTCCTCCGGAAGATCGTAATCATAATCCCTGGTTTTCATGCCATCCATACTGATTTCATCATTCCCCTTTTCCGCCGGGCATGGTTTTTCCCATGTGCTTCCAGGCAAGCTCCGTGCAGATTCTGCCCCGGGGTGTTTTCACCAGAAAGCCCAACTGCATGAGATAAGGCTCATAGACGTCCTCAATGGTTCCTGCGTCCTCTCCTGTGGTGGCCGCCAGGGTATCCAGTCCCACCGGGCCGCCGGCGAAGCGTTCCATCATGGTGGTGAGCATGGTCCGGTCCGTTTTGTCCAGTCCCAGCTCATCCACCCCTTCCATTTGCAGGGCATCCCGGGCGCAGTCCAGGGTAATGATACCATCCCCCCGCACCTCTGCAAAATCCCTGGCACGCTTCAGCATACGGTTGGCGATCCTGGGGGTTCCCCGGGAGCGGCGGGCGATCTCCAGCATGGCTTCCTTATGGACTTCCCTGACCTTCAGAATGCCGGCGGAACGGGTAACGATCCGGGCCAGTTCCTCAGGGGAGTACATTTCCAGGTGATAGATGATGCCGAACCGGTCCCGCAGAGGAGCCGAAAGCATGCCTACCCTTGTGGTGGCACCCACCAGGGTGAAATGCGGAATGTCCACCCGCAGCGAGCGGGCTGTGGGCCCTTTCCCCAGCATGATATCAATCCCGAAATCTTCCATGGCGGGGTAGAGGATCTCCTCCACACTTCGGCTGAGACGGTGAATCTCGTCAATGAACAGGACATCCCCCTGATTCAGGTTGTTCAGCATGGCCGCCAGATCTCCGGGACGCTCAATGGCCGGGCCGGAGGTGATCCGGATGTTCTGCCCCATTTCACTGGCCACAATGCTGGCCAGCGTTGTCTTCCCCAGCCCCGGAGGGCCGTAGAGCAGGATGTGGTCCAGCGGCTCATGACGCTTCAGGGCAGCCTGAATGGAAATATTCAGACGGTCCTTCAGGGCCTGCTGCCCTACATATTCCCTCAGGTTGTGCGGCCTCAGACTGTTTTCGATCTGCATGTCCTCTGCCTGCAGGCCCCCGCCCACCAGTCTCTCTTCTTCCATTTTTCCTCACCTGCCCGTTTCCCTTCGGTCTCCGCTTTCTCTGTGTCATCAGGCACCCGCCATGGAGCGCAGGGCCAGTCGGATCAGTTCCTCGGTGTTCTGGCTCTGATTTCTGACCCGCATCAGGGCGTCCCTGGCCTCCTGGCCTGTATAACCGAGCACGGTCAGTGCCTCCATGGCCTCCGCCACCGGATCTCCCGTCGTGGATGCAGCCTGTCCCGGGACGGCAGATGCCGTCATGTCCCCCGGGGCGACTTTTTCCTTCAGTTCCATGACGATGCGCTGAGCGGTTTTCTTTCCCACCCCTGGAGCCCTGCTGATGGCTGTCACGTCATCCATGGCGATGGCCATGGAAAGATCCCGGACAGACAGCGTGCCCAGAACCCCCAGAGCGGTTCGCGGTCCCACACCACTCACGCCTGTCAGGGACATGAACATCCGCTTTTCCTCCTGGGTGCTGAAGCCAAACAGTTCCATGGCATCTTCCCGGACACTCAGGAAGGTATGGCAGCGCATGGTTTCTCCCACAGCCGGAGCCGCCTGGAGGGTGTTCATGGAACAGTTCAGAAGCCAGCCGATGCCGCCGGCCATGAGCACGAGATTTCCCCTGCCCTTTTCCAGAACCGTTCCTTCAATGACCGCGATCATATTCGGCCCTCCTCATTTCATTCTGAACTGTTCCTTTCCCCTGCCGCTCTGCAGGTGGGTAATGGCACAGGCGATGGCATCGGCAGCGTCATCCGGTCGGGGAAGCTCCTTCATATTTAAAAGAAGCTTCACCATTTCCTGCACCTGACGCTTGTCTGCCTTGCCGTGGCCGGCAACCGCCTGCTTGATCTGCATGGGGGTGTATTCATACAGCTGGTCCGTGCTTTCCACCGCCGCAATGATCGCTGCGCCGCGGGCGGCCCCGACCATCAGGGCGGTGGTGACATTCCGGGCAAAAAACAGTTCCTCAAAGGCTACATCATCGGGATGGTACATGGCAATCAGATCCCGGACGCCCATCTGAAGCGTCCTGAGCCTGTACTGCATGGGTGTGCCCGCATGGGTCTCGATACAGCCATAGCCCAGCAGCCGCATACGGCTTCCCTCGCCCTGCACCGCGCCCCAGCCCATCAGGGCATACCCAGGGTCTATTCCCAGTACAATCATGCCTGCCTCCCTCTCGTTTGTCCACGGAATGATATCACGCCTGCCGGAGGGCGTCAAACCGGAGAGAAACGGGAATGATCACGCAGAAAAGGACGGAAAAGGCGCTGTACACCCTTCCCGTTCCTACAGGCTTTCAGGAATCATCACGGCGAGCAGACCGCTCCCGAAAGTTCTGATCTTCATCAGGGCCGAGGACAGAGCGGACAGACGCTCCTTCTCCTCCAGCCCCATCCACATGCCCCAGCGCCGCTCTTCGATCTCCACGCGCAGAAGCGTCGGCTTCAGATGGCGAAGAGAGAATGTGGAAAGGAGGGATTCCTCCGGAGTGACCATGAGCTCGTACCGGTCCGTATAAACTCTGTTGTCGACCGTTTCCCCCGTCAGCGCCCTCGGATAGGAGTCCAGAAGATAAACGGTTCCCCGCTCAAGGAGCGTGCCTGCGTGCAGACAGAAGGCCACATAATGCCCGTTCCTGTACCGGAAAGGCGCCTGAACGGCCCGGGTGCCCACAGACACATGGGAAACACTGACCACAGCGTCCGGATATCCCTGATCCCTCAGTACCGTGCACAGCCGGACCAGAGTTTCCCATCCTTCGGACAGACGGAAGCGGCACAGGATCAGACCGGCCTCCCCGCTCTCCGTGATATTCCC
>CACYGY010000148.1 GCA_902774025.1 uncultured Eubacteriales bacterium | reverse complement strand
GCGTAATACTTGTTGCCTTGCTTCTTTACCATGGTTCCAGGTGGACGCAGATCCCGAATTTCCTTTGGCACAGAATATTCTCCCATGCATTTATCCCCCTAAACAAATCAACTGACCTATAACGGCCTATTTTTCACCGACCTTGCCGACCATAAAGTAACGACCTAAGACGGCCTAGTCATTATATGGGATAAGTGCAGAAATATCAATACTCTCGAGCGTCTTTCATAGGCAAAGGAAAAAGTTTAGAACTCATGCCGACCTAAAAACCCGAATAGTTGTGCTTACCACAGCGCCTGCGGGGAGCACCCGGGGATGCTCCGGGCAGTGAACGGATTGTTCCCGATTCTGCCTGTATCAGACACGCTGCGGGTCAGAGACAGGAGTCTGTTTCAGATGGGCGCATTCAGCAAAAAAGCACAGGAAGGAACACCATGACGCGCAGTTCCCCCGGGATCCTGAGGCGGCTTTCCGGTTCTGCGGGGCATGGCAGGGGATGAGGGCGTGAAACGGAAAGGATGGCGGAACAGACATGATCCTGAACACGGGTCAGCGCACGGACATTCCAGCGTTCTATGCCAGATGGTTCGCCCGCCGGCTGGAAGAGGGCCATGTACTGGTACGGAATCCTTATCAGCCCACTTCCGTGAGCCGGTACCGGCTGTCTCCGGATGTGGTGGATGTGATCGGTTTCTGCACAAAGAATCCTGCGCCCATGCTGCCCTATATGCACCTGCTGGATCCCTTCGGGCAATACTGGTATGTCACCATCACCCCCTATGGGAGGGAGATTGAACCCCGGGTGCCCGGAAAACGCCAGGCCCTGGTGAGTTTCCGGAAGCTTTCCGGGAAAGTGGGGGCGGACAGGATCGGATGGCGGTATGACCCGATTTTCATAAGCGAAGACTACCCGGTGGAACGGCATATCCGGGCTTTTTCCTTCATGGCCCGGGAACTGGCGGGGTATACGCATACGGTGGTGATCAGCTTTCTGGACCTGTATGTAAAAACCCGGCGGAATTTCCCGGAGGCGACAGGCGTTTCCAGGGAAGACCGGATGGTACTGGGCAAGGTAATGGCGGAAATCGCGAATGAGAACGGCATGACGCTTCGTCCCTGTGCGGAGGGGGACGAACTGGCTGTTTTCGGCGCGGACTGCAGGGGCTGCATGACCATGGACATGTATGAAAAGGCAATCCACCAGCGTCTCAGGGCTCCTGCCTGGGCGCCGGCCCGGAAACAGTGTGCGTGCTATCTGGGGGGAGACATCGGGGCATATAATACCTGCGGCCATCTGTGCCGGTACTGTTACGCCAATTATGATGCACAGACCGTAAGGGCCAATATGGCAAGGCATGATCCTGAATCGCCGCTTCTCATCGGCCACCTCATGCCGGGCGATGAGGTGCACGAAGTAAAGCAGGAGAGTTGGGTGGACCGGCAGATGACCTTTGACTTGTCATAATACTGTGAGAAAGAAGGCAGCGGACGTGCGGAATCCGCTGCCTTCTTTGTCTGCTTCAGGTGCCATGATGCGGAGGAACAGGAGGTTCACCGGGGAAGGAAAATCACAATGCGGGACGGTCGGCTGTATGGGCCCGGCGGAATGGTTTCTGTGTGTCCATGCGAAAGGCAGGGGAAAGAGAAAGCCTCTCCCGAAGAACCTAACCTGGTCGGGAGAAGCTTTCGGATGTACCTCTGCCATGGGCGCCATGCAGCAGGAAGTGCCGGACCAACGGGCAGGGGTGCGCGGGATGGCATATGGCGGAACCGGACAACAGACCGAAGGGTCCTGCCCCCGGGGCTTCCGGATGAGCATACGGTTTGTCCGGCTCGTCACTTTTCATGGAATGTCGTCAGATACGCTGAGGAGACTGACGGAACCGCAGACCCGGATCTCATTGCCGATGATGAGGCGCTGAGTTTCCGGCCGGGCAGAATCACGGATCCTCATCGGAATCCTTCGTATTGTTCCGGAAAGCAGAACCTGCGGGACGACGGTTCCTGATGCCGGCGCGCCGGGCGGCTTCCGCCCGTTTTTTTCTGCGCCGTGCGTTAAGGGCGCCGATGCCGATGCCGATCATCAGTAAGCCCAGCAGAGCAGGGATCAGAATGCGGCGGATATCCGTCTGAACATTCTCAGGGTTTCCGGGATCCGGCTGCACATCCACCGCAGGCGCCGTGACAACCGGGGAAACGGCCGGTGTGGGGGACGGGTCTGCCGAGGGGGAGGGAAACGTGGCGGCGGTGACCGCGGGCGTGTCCTTCCGGACCGGTGTGGCCCAGACCGCGAAAGGTTCGGAAATTGCCCCCGCGGCGGTGGCGAAGGGTACGATGGTGACGGGGATCATGGTCAGCATGTCCGCGCGGATGTAACCTTTCTGCCCCTGCACGGAAACCTCATGCCAGATCCATTCATCATCTCCCGCCGTCTGCCCGAGAACCGTAACATTCTGTCCCTGAGAACATTTCTGTATGCGGACGCCCTTTTCGCTGGGGATCGAGAACAGCCATGCGTCTTCGGAGATGATCTGGGCTGTGCCCGTATAGACGGCAGAGGGAGATGAAGCAGGTACGGAAGGGGTGCTGAAGAGCGCTTCTCCCTCCTGACGGCTGATTTTCCGCACGGCGCTGGTCCGTACATATCCTACAGTACCATCCGTGCCCTGAACCAGATACCAGAGGTCCGCGTCATCCCCGTCCAGGCGGGCGATCAGCCGGAGGGTGTCACCTGCGTCCAGCATCTGGATCAGCGTACTGTCGGCGTCATAGGTGCCGGAACGCAGTCCCGTACGCCGGACGATCCGGCCCCAGTCAGAATCCGGTTCATCCGGGTCGGGCAAAGCATAAGGAACGAGCTGGTAAAGATCAGCCTGTTCAGGACTCAGGTGGATGAGATCCATGTCGGGGATATACCCTTCCGTGCCGCCCAGACTTCTCACATGTGTCCAGACCTGGCTGTCCGTGCCATACACCTGATCCAGGATTTCCACGTGCACATTTTCCTTCAGGAACATGGCGATCCCGGAGTGCGAATCAGGTGCCCGATAGGCAGTCAGCGCGTGTTTTGTCCGGGCAAAGGCATACTGACCGTCCGGCAGAGCCGTCATCATGGGAGGGGCCGAAGGGTCAGCAGGTGCAGCGGTCGCAGTTGAATCTGAGGGAAGCGGGGTCTTTGCAGACGCCGGATCCGGTGTCTGCGTGGGCGCCGTTGTCTGCATGGATGCCGGAGTGAACGTGTGCGTTGGAATGGGTGTCGGGGTTGGCGACTGTACAGGCACAGGAGTGGGCACTTTTGTGGGGGTTGGTGACTGCGAAGGCACCGGAGTGGGTGCTTTTGTGGGGGGTGGCGACTGCGAAGGCACCGGAGTCGGTATTTTTGTGGGAGTTGGCGACTGTGTAGCTGCCGGAGTGGGTACCTTTGTGGGAGTTGGCGACTGCGTAGGCACCAAAGTGGGTGCCTTTGTGGGGGCTGGTGACTGTGTGGGCACCGGAGTGGGTGCCTTTGTGGGGATTGGCGACTGTGTGGGCGCCGGAGTGGGCACTTCCGTGGGAATCGGCGACTGCGTAGGTGTCGGAGTGGGTACTTCTGTGGGAACCGGCGACTGCGTAGGCGTCGGAGTGGGTACCTCGGTGGGAACCGGCGACTTTGTAGGTGTCGGAGTGGGCACTTCTGTGGGAACCGGCGACTGCGTAGGTGCCGGAGTGGGCGTATTTGAAGGTGTCGGTGTGGGGACAGGTGTTATGGTGGGAACCGGGGATGGCAGACGCCTCTGATACATCTGGCTATCCTCCGCGGTCAGAAGATTGAGCAGATCTCCGCGGATAAAGCCTTCCTGACCATTGTAGATCACCTGATACCAGAGCTTTCCGTCCAGACCGTCAACCGATCTGACCACCCAGATGTAGATGCCCCGGCTGGGTATGGAGTTGATCCATTTGGAATCCGTCGTGGGCTGTGTTCGGACATTGACGTCTGTTTTTGCAGTCTGGGACCATCTCTCAAGCAACTGACCATTCATCCAGTTGGTGGAAACGTATACGGCATCCCATCCGGTATAGCGATATCGGAAAATGACCTCATCCGGAATGGCCTGTCCATTCTGGATTTCAACGGTGAAGTGGCTGGCCCCTGAGAGCTCATATCCCGGCGCCAGATCATCCGGTTCAGCAAAAATCTCGTGAATCCCATCTCCCAGCAGCAGCGTCTGGGAGGGTGCAACAGGTTCATCATTGTTCACATCCACATGCTGAACGCTCACCAAACACGGATTCTGAATATGGAAGACGACAGAGGAAGGAGAAGCCTGTCCCCGGGCATCCACATCCACAATCATCGAACTTTCACCGGTCATCACATATGAACCGATGATGGATGTGTCAGCGCGCACCTCAGAGTTGGAAGGAACAGAAAGTGCTACGGAATCGGAAAAAAGGATACTGTCTCCCAGCATGTAATGAACAGGAACCTGTATGGCATCTGGTATTTTTTGAAAATCAAAGATGATGGCGGCAGGATTTGCTTCCCCGAGATCATTGACCTGAATCCGGGTGCTGCCTGCTTCCTGAGATGGGAGATAACCTTCTACATCCGGGGCAGAGTAAAAAATATCCGTGCCGGGTGCGAGGGAAAGCGGGATCTCGCGAATGGTCTGTCCGGTTTCGGCATCACGGCAGATAATCCGTATCAGAGCATTTTCGATACGCCGGTAGTTTATGATGACAGATTCCGGGGAGACAATACCTTCGGAAGAACAGGAAATCCGTACGGTAGTGGGTCCTGCTGCAGCAAAGCCTTCCAGGGGAGGAGCCGTGTAATCCAGGAACTGGCCGGCCTCCAGCGTGATGCTGCCCTCAAAGAGGATCTCCTCTCCGGCCTTGCAGAGAACGGGGACCAGGACAGGCTGGGGAGTGGCCGCAGGGATGGGCTCATAGGTGAAA
>CACYGY010000147.1 GCA_902774025.1 uncultured Eubacteriales bacterium | reverse complement strand
AGAAGTTAAGCCCTTCAGTGCCGAAAGTACTTGGCTGGAGACGGCCCGGGAGGATAGGTCGCTGCCGGATTCCACTTAGAAGCCGAAAGGCTTCTTTTTACTTTTCCGCCCAAAGAAGGAGGTTACCATGAAACAGACAGCGCTTCCCGAATGGTATGAGGATCTCCGCAGGCGCCTTTCCGATATGGCGGAGAAGCTTCCCTCTCAGGTACAGCCCTGGCAGGGGCCGGACCGAGTTCTGCGTCCGGAGGACATGGGGTATCAGGGAGGCATGGCTACGGAAAGCATACAGGCAGCCATGGACCGGCTGAGCCGTGAAGGCGGCGGTACACTGCGCCTGTCTCATGGTGATTATGTAACCGGAACCCTGGTCATGCGCAGTCGTGTATGTCTTCAGGTGGACAGAGGATGCCGTCTGCTTGGGAGCCTGGATCTGAAGGACTATCCGGAACACATATGCCGGAGAGTGACGGTGCAGGATACCCACATGGGCATGAACCAGGCACTGATTTTCGCCGAAGACTGCGAGAATATCGCCATCTGCGGTCCCGGAGAAATCTGCGGAAGAGGAACACAGGAAAACTTTCCGGGAGATGAAACGCAGCACGGGACGCCGGGGAGACCCTTCCTGATCCGTCTTGTGGACTGCAGGAATGTGCATGTCCATGATCTCAAACTGCGGGATGCCGCCTGCTGGATGGAGAACTACTTCAACTGCGATCATGTGCTGCTTGAGAACCTCACGGTGCGCAATCAGGTAAACTACAACAATGATGGTATCGACATTGACGGATGCCGGCATGTCATCGTCCGGGGATGTGATGTGCAGAGCGGGGATGACGCCCTGTGTTTCAAGGGTGCCTCCGAACGGAACACGGAGAAGGTGCTTGTGGAAAACTGCAGGCTGTACAGTTCGTGCAACGCCCTGAAAATCGGCACGGACACCCAGGGAGATTTCCGGGAAATCCTGGTGAGGAACTGTGAGATTGGCGGGGTGGCGCAGGATCCTCTGGGGATCAAACACCCTTATTCGGATTCCGGCATATCCCTGGAAATGGTGGACGGGGGCACCGTGGAGGAGATCTGGATCCATGACATGCAGATTCACCGCGCCTGGAGCCCTGTGTTCCTCCGTCTGGAGGACCGGGGACGCAGGCGTCCGGATCAGCCCAGGCCGCAGGCGGGCACGCTGCGGAGAGTGATTCTGGAGGACCTGACAGGGGAGGATAACGGTCCCCGGGGTTCCTACATGCTGGGCATTCCGGAGAAACCGATCATGGATGTGGTGCTGAACCGGATTACCCTCAGACAGAATGCATCCCTGAAGCCTGTCACAAGGGATGAGGATTTTGACGATATGCGGGGAATCTATCCGGATGCCCACATGATTGACGACAGGGGAGACGCGCCGGCTTATGAACTTTGGGCCCGGTACGTGGACGGGCTCTGGATCCGCTCTCTGAAGGTGGAGACCGGGGAAGCGGAGAAGCGGCCGGCCAGAGTCCTGGAACGGCAGGTCAGAACCTGCTGAGGGGCGGAATTCCGGAACATGGAAAAACCCTGTTGACCCATTCCAAATGTATGGTATACTCACTGCGTCAACTGAATACCTTATCATGAGTGGCGGAGGGAAGGGCCCTGTGAAGTCACGGCAGCCGGTTGAAGACGCTTCAGCGACTGGTGCCAAATCCCACAGCGTTGCACAACCCGCAGGGGACGCTGACAGATAAGGACAATCGAGAGATTGAAAGCCGTCTGATACTGTGCGATCAGGCGGCTTTTTCAAAGGGTTATGAAGCGGGAAAGGAAAATGTATGCTCAGACTGTTTACTTCTGAATCCGTCACGGAGGGACATCCCGACAAACTCTGCGACCAGATCAGCGATGCGGTGCTGGATGCCATTCTGGCGCAGGATCCCCGGGCCCGTGTGGCATGCGAAACCTTCACAACCACCGGTATGATTACCGTGATGGGGGAAATCACCACTACAGCCCAGGTGGACATTGCGGACATAGCCAGGAAAGTCACGCTGGATATCGGGTACAATTCCTCCGAAATGTGTTTTGACGGGAACAACTGCGCGGTGATGACCGCCATTCATGCCCAGAGTCCTGATATCGCCATGGGTGTGAACGACGCCATGGAAACCCGGGGCAGGGGAGAAGAGGACACCGGCGCCGGTGATCAGGGGATGATGTTCGGTTTTGCCTGTGATGAAACACCGGAGATGATGCCCATGCCCATAGCCCTGGCACACCGGCTGACCCGCAGGCTTGCCGAAGTCCGCAGGAATGGTGAGGTGCCTTATCTCCGTCCTGACGGGAAAAGCCAGGTGACGGTTCGCTATGAAGACAACCGCCCCGTGGCTGTGGATACCGTGGTTCTTTCCACACAGCACGCACCGGAGGCTGACCATGCCACCATTGAACGGGATATGATCGAAAAGGTCATCCGCGTGGTGATTCCCGGGGAACTTCTTAAGGACACCCGTTTCCTGATCAATCCCACAGGACGTTTCGTCATCGGCGGTCCGGCCGGCGACACGGGCCTGACGGGACGGAAGATCATCGTGGATACCTATGGCGGCTACGCGCCTCATGGCGGCGGCGCCTTCTCAGGCAAGGATCCTACCAAGGTGGACAGAAGCGCCGCCTATGCTGCCCGCCACGTGGCGAAGAACATTGTGGCCGCCGGTCTGGCCAGGGAATGCG
This sequence comes from uncultured Eubacteriales bacterium, assembly GCA_902774025.1. GTDB lineage: Bacteria > Bacillota > Clostridia > Christensenellales > Aristaeellaceae > UBA2943. Next base: position 2,604 of record CACYGY010000147.1, on the reverse strand, counting down.
CCATTCAGGTAGCCTATGCCATCGGTGTTGCCAGGCCCGTGAGTCTGTTTGTGGACACCCGGGGTACCGGCAGAATTTCGGACGAGAAGCTCGTGGAGATTGTTCAGCGTCTCTTCGATCTGAGACCTGCATCCATTATCCGCCGGTTCGATCTGCAGCGTCCGATTTACCGCCAGACTGCCGCTTATGGCCACTTTGGCAGGACAGACCTGGATCTGCCATGGGAAAAGACGGATTATGTGGACGCACTGAGACGGGAAGCGGGAATCTGAGAACACCCCGGTTCCCACCCTCGTCTTCTGAAACCGGACAGAAAGGAGAGGAAGCGCTGTGGGTAAATGTGTCAGATGCGGGTGTGAAACCTCTGAGGGAATGGACTATGCCTGTGTGGTCAGTGAGACTGAGATATGCAGGCCGGAGGGCGGGAAAGACAGGAAAAAGGTGACCCGGGAGACGCTGACGGAAATCGTTCATAAGTCCGTTTGTCCGTCTTGTGCGCGGAAGGCCAAAACCAGGGCAACGCTGATGACCATCCCCATCACGCTGGGCGCGACGGCGGTCCTGACGGTTCTGTCCATGTTTACGGCCAGACCGAACCGGAATATCCGGAAGGAAATCGCCTCCATGCCGGTTGTCCTGCCCATCGTTGCGGTGGTTCTGCTGCTGTGCGGTCTTTCCGTTTACCTGCCCCGTCCAAAGGAACTGTATGGAGCGGAGATTGTGAGAAAGAGTCTCAGCCTGCCCGGCAATGCCTTTCTTCTGCCCCTGAACAGACGATGCTATACGCGCCGGACGTACGGTGAACTGAAGGCGGAGGATATTCGCCACCGCAGTCCCGCAAGAACGGAACTGGCGGAGAAAATCATTCCCCTGATTGAGGGCAGAATGGATAACGCTGCTGCGCAGGCACTGGTCGGCCAGACTTTTGTGCTGGAAGAGCGGGTTCGCTGAGAGCGGGATTCGCAGGCCTGTTTGGACATGATCCGGGGCCGTGAGGAAGAGGTGTCCCTGTGATGCCTTTCCTTCACGGCCCCTTTTTCGTTGCTGTGAGACGCGGAATACGCATCCGTTGTCCTGAACGGGCAGATTCCGGAAGATGATGCCGTGATCCTTCCGCTGTGCTCTTCACCTGCCCCTGTGCTGCGGCATGCCGATGGATGAGACCGGTGACAACGGGTCCGTCGCTGTCAAGGATCAGGACATCTGCGGTGTTCACGGCCTGTTGCGGCAGCGGTTAGTTAGTGATACAATACCGTCGATTTTTTGGCGGCAGACGCAGTCTGTTTCACCATGACGGCCGGTGCTTCTGAGCACCGGAATAAGGGTACACAAGGGCGCAAGTGATACGGGACAGGGGCTGTAATATGATGAAAATGATCCCTTTCAGCCGGCCGGATGTCGGAGACGCGGAGGCAGAGGCAGTCAGCGAGGCAATCCATTCCCTGTGGATCACAACCGGGCCGAAGGTCCGGGAACTGGAAAAAAGACTGGCTTGTTTTGTGACCGGAGATGAGGGCTGCGAACGCGCGGTCTGTCTGAATTCCGCCACAGCCGCGGAGGAGATGCTGCTTCGGATTCTGGGCGTGGGTCCGGGAGATGAAGTCATTGTTCCCGCCTATACATACACGGCAACGGTTTCCGCCGTGGTGCACTGCGGAGCCACACCGGTGATGCTGGACATCCGCAGGGAAGGATCTCCTCTGACGCGTGCGCCGGAGATGGACTATGACCGGCTGGCGGATGCCGTAACGGAACGCACAAAAGCCGTGATTGCCGTGGATATCGGCGGGCTCGTGTGTGACTATGAACGGCTTTTTGACGTTGCGGAAAGCACCCGGCACCTGTTCCGCCCCATGACCGGGCAGGGAGACGTTCTTTCCTCCCTGGGCGAACGCATCCAGAAAACTCTTGGACGGGTGGCTGTTCTGGCTGACTGTGCCCACAGTCTGGGAGGCTCCAGATGTGTGCGGGGGAAATGGCTCGGATGCGGGAACCTGGCTGATTTTTCAACATTCAGCTTTCACGCGGTCAAGAACTTTACCACGGCCGAGGGCGGGGCAGCCCTCTGGCGCAGCATACCGGGCATCCCGGATGAGGAAATCCGGAAAATGCTGCAGCTTCTGTCTCTGCACGGGCAGGACCGAAGCGCTCTGAGCCGCATGCAGGACAACAGCTGGGAATATGACATCATCGGACCCTGGTACAAGTGCAACATGACCGATCTGTCGGCGGCCATGGGTCTCAGGCAGCTGGACAGATACCCGGAAATGATCAGGCGGCGCAGGGAACTGATCGCCCGCTACGACCGGGCCATGGATGAAATCGGCATCTGGCATGTCCGGCATGAAACAGAGGACATGAAGAGTTCCGCGCACCTGTATATGACCCGGCTTCCCGGAAGGACGGAAGCGGAGAGGAATGCCGTCATTTCAGCGATGGCGGAACGGGGCGTCATGGCGAATGTGCATTTCAAACCGCTCCCCATGATGACGGCCTATCGCCGGATCAATGTCATTTAATTAGGGCCGAACCATCAGCTCTATAGCGAATACAGGCGTTAAGTTAAGCTTTCAGCGCTCGACCAGTGGGTTGAAGAAAGGAAGT
>CACYGY010000146.1 GCA_902774025.1 uncultured Eubacteriales bacterium | reverse complement strand
AGACGGGCAGTGTTTCCGCCTTCAGGGAAAACCAGGAAGGCGGAAACACTGCCTGTTTTATTCGGAAAGGAGCTGTGCCCGGGGAATCGAAATCGACACCACGGTTCCCTCGCCGCTTCGGGACCGGATGATCATACTGCCGCTGCACATCATCTCCAGACGCTGACGGATGTTTGTCAGTGTGGGATGAGGTTTGCTTTCGTCGGAGGGATCAAAACCGGGACCGTTGTCCTCAACGGTGATCTGAACCCCGGAATCCATGCGCTGTGTCCGGATGGAGACATGAAGCGGTCCTGAATACGGATTCATGCCATGCTTGACAGCGTTTTCCACAATGGGCTGCAGGGTCATGGGAGGCAGGCGGAATCGGGTAAACGCCGTATCGTAGTCCACCAGGAGCATATCCTCAAACTGCGCCTGCTCCACGGCAAGGTAGGCGCGGGTATGTTCCAGCTCTGTGGAAAAAGGAATGAGACTGTCACTGGCCACGGCGTTGAAGTTTTTCCGCAGGTAGTTGGTGAAATCCATCGTGACCTGCCGTGCCTTCTGCGGGTCAAGGTTGCAGAGGCTGTAGATGGTCATCAGGGTGTTATAGATAAAGTGAGGCCGCATCTGCAGGACCATGACGCTGGCGCGCTCATGAGCGATTTCCTGCTGCTGCCGGAGAATTTCCCGCTGATGGCGTCGGTCCTGCTCAATCTGATCCGACAGGGCGAAGCTGTACATGGACAGGGCGGCGAGAATATACCCGGTGTCAATGAGAGGAAAGACATCCTCGAACAGATGCATGATCAGCGCGGCTGTTGTGGGCACCAGAGCAACGAGAAATCCAAGGAGGATTTTCCGGGAAAGCCGCGCCTGGTGCCGTATTGCGTACATAAGGCTGAGCAGCTGAATCAGGATCAGAGGCAGCACCAGAAGGGGATACAGAGGACCCCGGAAATAACGATTGTCCGGAAAGACGTATATGAAGCCCTCGATGAAGGAAGAACCTGCGATCATGAGCAGATAGACTGCCCACAGGCCCAGAACCGCCCGAAAAAGTCCGGCAGAGCGTATGTCTTCCCCGCAACTGTGAAGAAGATAGGTCGTCAGCATGGGCAGCGGCACGGACAGGACCAGGGATTCCGCCATCAGTACGGCGAAGAACAGTGGGCCTGTGATGACATAATGGATCAGGACCATTTCCAGAACACTGGTGAGGCAGCACAGCAGGAAAATGCCGAAATAGCCCATGAAGAAGCACTTGCTCCAGCGGTCGATCCCCGGAATGATGGCGGCAAACCATAATCCCAGCGTGCTCAGCAGCAGCGTCATGGCGAATATGAAAGTGTACAGGTAACCCATCATGTCGTTCACGGATCAGCACCTCTCAGAAAAGGGAAACGAAGTTTTTCCAGCTGTCTGCGAACGTTCTCCGCTGTCAGAGGCTTGACCATGAAACCGCAGGCTTTGGTGTTCCAGGCGTCGAGGGAATAATCGGGATAGGCAGTCAGAAAGACCACATTGGTGCGGGAATTGATCTCCACCAGTTCGTGGCAGAGGTCAAGCCCGCTGGCCGAACCAAGCTCGATATCCAGAATCGCCAGGGCAACCTGGTTCTTTTTCGCGTATTCAATCGCCTCCAGAGGCCAGATAAAGCCCGTGATCGTCGCACCGGGCAGGACTTCCTCCAGAACGGTCAGACTGTCGGAGAGGAAGACCTTATTGTCGTCCACCATGATAATCTTCGGTGACTCATACTCCTCGGTCATGGTGGCGAGGAGTGTGCCGGCATCCACTTCCAGAATCCTGGAGAGACGGGTGATCATGGCAGCGTCCGGAAGACGTGTGCCGCTTTCCCATCTGGCGACCGTGGAATGGTTCACAAACATCTGTTTTCCCAGCTGAATCTGTGAAAGTCCCTTTTCTTTCCTTCGCTTTTTCAGCGTTTCTGCAAATAGAGTATTCATGATCGTCCAATCCGCCTTTCCTTTCCATGATAGTGTTGCGAGGTCGCAGATTCAAGCATATGCGGGAAACATGGTTTGACAAAGCGGAAACGGTTCATGTGACAGGGGCATGAGCGAATGATGCATCTTTCCGGTAAAAATGCAGCTCCTGCAGGGTCATATCACCTTGCGGGAGTTTTTCTGTCTGCCCTGTGCAGTGATCCATATCGGATGCAGGACCTGCTCCCGGACCTCCCCATCTGTCGGGAACCTTGTATGGATGTCTGCCGAGGTGAGCGGATGGGGAAGGGCGAACGACGCAGGCGGAGGATTTGTCTGTCCATGACGCCTCTATCGGGGCGGCCTGCCAGGGCGGAGAATAGATACCGGGACGGAATGATGAAAGCCCCGGATTTCCAGATGATGACCATACGTCGGATCCAGGCTTTTCCATGAACGGAGGAGCATCATGACAGTCCCCTTCTCCCCGGCGGATTCCAGGAGCATCCCGTGACCGTCTGAGTACCGCCGCACACGAGCCCGGTTCCGGGCAGGGAATCGTAACTGTCTCTTCTCAGGGACCGGGGTGTGAAGGGCAGACAGGATATCACTTTTCGCAAGGGTTTCATGAGTTTCCCCTCACGCAGTCTGTTACCGGATGCGGCGGGGCAGGTGAGCCGTTCTTCATTTCGGAATCCGGTAAAAACAGTGCTCCTCGTCTTCTACTGCCATATAGGCCCCGTTCTTCAGCATGACTTTCCGGGACGCGATATTCTCCCGGTTCACCCGCAGGTAGATCTCCTCCTCCGGAATGATCTTCCTGGCGATCTGCAGTGTCAGTCTCAGACCCTCCGTTCCGTAACCCTTCCCCCGCTCCTCACGGCGGATACTGTAGCCGATGTGTCCTGCACCCTGGCGCAGGGCCTCTGTGAGATAATGACGGATTCTGAATTCTCCCACCAGACGGCCCCCGTCCCACAGATAGTAATAGGTCTCCGGAACAAACCAGTCCGGCATGTTCACGGGATGCTCATGGGAAATCAGGTCCGGAAGAACCCTGGACACGTAATCCTCAAAGCTCACGCCGTGATGCGGGTTTGTCAGTCCGTTCTCATCGGCGGGGAGGGCGGTTGTGTATTCCCATTGCGCCGCAGCGTCCCGTGTGTTGATTTTCCTCAGTTCCATATGCAGCCTCCGGTCATGATCGTATCCCTTCCTTTCCCGCGGGGAACGGAAGGCTTTCCGACGGAAATGATACCGCATTTTACCGCAGAGTGAATCACTTTCTTCGTTTTTTCCCGGATTCCGTCCGGACTTTGTGCTGCGGAGAAGGCGGAAAGGTGACTTTTTTCGATCCGGGTGATGACAGGGCAGGTGGGATGCTGTATAGTAAACGGGGCGCTTTGAGAAAAAAGGATCAACAGACACGCCCCATGAGGAGGTGCAGGTTACGCATGGATCAGCAGGACAACAGCAAAATCTTCCGACAGAAGAGCCTTGAACGCGTATCCAGTCCGGAACAGCTCAATGACTACATCCGTGTCACCCGGCCCAGCATCTGGCTGGTGCTGGCGGCGCTGATGATTCTGCTGCTGGGCATTCTGGCCTGGAGTGTATTTGGCACGGTGGAAGCCACCGCCCCGGACGGAACGACCGAGCAGGTGCATCCCATTGAGTATGTGACCAACTGAGAGGATGAAGCGCAGGATCGGAAAGCCTGTTATGAAGGGCGTGACGATGGTGCCGGCGCATCATGACTGCCCCGGACCGGACATCCTTAGCTTCTGCGTCGGATCCTCCCGGTGAGAAACGGGGATCCCATGCGCCGGATGAATCGCACCCGTTTTGTCTGCCCTCACAGATGAGCCTATCCCCATGATGATCGCATTCCTGTCCCGGAGAAGGGGCGGATGGAGGAATGGATCACCCGGGGCGGTTTTCCCGGAGATGGCGGAGACCGGACAGACGCGCCTTGATGCTTTTCGGTTTCCGTCTCCGCGTTTCCCGCTCTGTCCCCGCGTTTTCAGAGAAGATTTCCGGGTCCCGGGGCCACCCCTTTTTCAGATGATCCCCTGCCTATCTTCTCTTTCCCCCGCGGCGAACAATCCCGGGGGCATATGCTTTCGAAAGCCCGGGCGGCGATCCCGCGAACGGGCAGCCCGTGCCCTGATTTGACTTTCTTTCCCGACCCACCATCCGGCACGACAGAAAACGAGAGGAGACGTTTATGGACGGCAATTCCAACACCCTGACCCGGGAGTATCTGGACTCCCTGCGGATTGAAACCCGCTACATGAACGCGGTGGTGCCTGACACTGCCTTCGAGCTTTTCGGGGAACGCTTCGCTTCACCCATTATGACCGCCGCCCTTTCCCATCTGGATCACGATGGCCAGTTCAGAAATGCCCGGTCCCTTGCGGAAGGCGCGAGAGACGCCGGATGTGTGCTGTGGTACGGCATGGGTCCCGACGAGGAGATTGAAAAACTGGCCGCCACCGGCGCCAGGATGATTGAGATCATCAAACCCTACGCGGACCGTTCCATTCTTGCCCGGAAGATCGCTCAGGCGGAAAGACTGGGACTGATGGCGGTGGGCATCGACATTGATCATGCCTTTGGAGGGGACGGCTCGCCGGATATCTGCAGCGGTTTTGAGATGCGGGCCGTGACCACGCAGGAGCTTGCGGACATCTGCGCCTCCACCAGGCTGCCGGTGATCGTCAAGGGTGTTCTGAGCCGCTATGACGCGGAGGAGACCCTGAAGGCAGGCGTCAGGGGGATGGTTCTTTCCCACCACAACAACCGTATCGAGTACGCCCTGCCGCCGCTTCAGCTGCTGGGAGAGATCGCGGAGGTGACAGGGGGAGAGGTTCCCCTCTTCGTGGACTGCATGATCCAGACGGGGATGGACGCCTTCAAGGCCCTGTGCCTGGGGGCAAAGGGTGTCTGTATCGGCCGTCCCCTGATCGCGGCCATGCAGGGGGATCCGGAGCACGGCGTCCGGGATTACCTCAACCGCGCCCGCGGGGAGCTTGCCAAGGCCATGGCGTTCACGGGCTGCCGGGATCTTGCCCACATGGATCCGACGATCATCCATCATGCCTGATTTCCGCGCGGAGGGGCTGGAAGAAATCTCTTCCCGCCCCTTCGTCTTCCGGACCCGTCCGGTTCCCTGCGACGGGGGGCGTGGGATCAGCCCGGTGTTTCCTCTTTTATGCCCATGCCTGTCACGGTCTCCCGTTCCGGTGTGACGATCAAAAAAGGAGGTTTGTCCATGCTTTATCAGAAAATCCGCCCGGCGCGTGTTCTCATGTCTTTTCTGCTGGTGCTCTGTCTGCTCACCGCTCTTTTCCCCGCCGCTGCCGGGGCGGTCTCTCCGGAGGAACTGGAGA
>CACYGY010000145.1 GCA_902774025.1 uncultured Eubacteriales bacterium | reverse complement strand
GGCGCCTTTGAAGAAGCAGCGGTGAACTATGCCCTGCTGGGAGACTATCTGGACAGCGCCGCCCGGTCTGAGGCGTGTGACCTGAAGGCGAAGGAGCAGGTGAGGGAGCGCGCGGAAGAACTTCTGAAGAGCGCGACGCTGAGCGGAGACACACAGGCCGTGGAAACGGTGCGGGAGGCACTTTCCGTCTGGGAGAAACAGGACGGGGAGGAAGTCAGCCGGCAGTACGGGAAATACCTGGAAGCACTGGAAATGATCAACGCGGGCCGGTATGTGGAAGCCTACGAGGCATTTTCGGGACTGGATGTGCTGGACAGCCAGGAGCGGGCACAGAAAGTGCTGCCCGTCTGGCAGAACCGGAATTATCATGATGCCCTGAACGCCCTGCTGGCGGGGAACCTGAAGAAGGCTCAGGAACTGTTTGAGAAAGTCGGTGCTTATCAGGATGCACCGGAATATGTAACCTACGTCAAAGCACGGATCCTGATGAATGAAGACCCAGATTCCGCCCGTGAAACCTTTGCGGAACTCAGTCATTTCCTGGACGCGGAAGACTACTGTATCTATCTGGAAGCCAGAAAACTGGAAAGCGAAGACAGGGATGCGGAAGCGGAAGAACTGTATGTCGGTCTGGGCTCCTTCCTGGACAGCGGGGAGCGGAGAAGCGCGATTCTCAGCCAGTGGGAGGAAAACCGCGAGCACGACACGTTCCAGATGCTTGACGCTCCCTGGAGTGATGAAACAGAAGCTGCTTTCCAGGCGCTGATTCAGCTCAGCACCCACAGGGAGGAACTTTTTACCCGTATGGCGCAGTTCGCTTCCGAAACAGAGGATATGGACACGGCAATCGGTCTGTGGGGATGTCTTGCACAGGCAGGAGTCCAGGATGCGGAAATGATGCTGCACGGGACGATTCTGAAGAAGGCCCGGGCTCTTCTGGACGCCATGGAACCTGAAAGGGCACTGGAAGTCATGGACAGCCTGCAGTCTGAGGATGAGGAGGATCAGCAGTTCCGGAACGCGTGTTATATTACCCTGGCGGATGCATGTCTTGCGGAGAAGGATCTTGCGGGAGCCTATCGGAATTATGTGCTGGTCTCCAACGATGAAACCGTGCGCGGGAAGATCTCAAAAATCCAGGAAGACTACCGCACGGCCTCGGAATACCTGAAACAGGGAGAATACGACAGGGCGGCTGACGGATTCGAAAAGCTCTGTAATTTCCGGGACAGTGAGAGTCTGCTTACGGAATCTCTCTACGCTCTGGCGGATTCCTTCATGAAGGCTGATGATGCTGATTCAGCTTCTGAAGTGTATGCGCGGCTGGGCACAGATGAAGCGCAGAGACTTGAACCCTACAGAATCCTTGCCGAAAAGCTGAAGAACGCGGGCAGAGATGCGGAAGCACTGGAATACTATGAAAAGGCGGGTATGTCCGGAGAAGGAAGACAGCTGATTCAGGAAGCCCACTATAACCGTGCCGTCATGCTGTCCATGGAAGGCAGCATGGAGAAGGCCGCGGAAGAATATGAGCGGGCGGACGGATGGAAAGACTCGCTTCTGCGTGCCGACAGTCTGTATGACAGGATTGGCAGCCGGCTGCTCCAGAATGAAGAATTTGAGAACGCAAGGACGTGGTATCGGAAAATCAGGGATGAAGAAACCAGAACATCCAGGATTCTCGCACTGGATTACCAGATGGGCGAGGCATGCCTCGAAGCGGGAGACTGGGTGGGCGCCAGAGAAGCTTTCCTCCGTTGCGGGACTTACAAGGATGCCGAGGATCGGGCTCTGGATCCGGATCGCCGGATTGCGGAGGAAATGATCGCTCTTGGCCGTTATGATGAAGCACTGGACGTGTACACCCGGTCCGGAATCCGGGAGGAAGGACTGGAACAGATCAGCAGTGCTCATTACAAGCTTGGCATCAGGGCCTACGCGGAGGAAAACTGGATCGAAGCGATTGGCGAGTTCCAGCTGGCCGGCCAGTACCTGGATGCGGAACGGTATCTGAAGGAAGCGATGCTGCATCAGGGAGATGCCCTGTATCTCAGGAACCATCTGATGGAAGCCATGGAGTACTACCAGAAATCGGATTCCGGAGAAGACAGCGGGATACGGATCCGCAGAACCTGGTATGCCCTGGCGGAAAAGTATCTGAAAGACGGTGAATGGGAGGCGGCCAGCAGCGCGTTTGCGAATGCCGGAGACTATATGGATGCCCAGAGCAGAGTCCTTGAGCCCTTCTTCATTCAGGCAGAACGCCTGGTGGCGGATGGGCGGGACGCGGACGCGATGGAGGCGTTCAGGAAGGCCCAGAGGGAAGAGGAAGGCATTGAGAAGATCGCGGAACGCCATTATATGGCGGGTGTCCAGAGGGCTGCGTCGGGAGATTATGAAACCGCTGTTCAGGAGATGAGACTGGCCGGAAACTGGAAGGATGCTCAGGACCGGATTCAGGCATACATTCTCCGCATGGGTGATGAAGTCTTCAGACAGGGGGACCAGGAGAAGGCGCTGAAGATCTATGAAACGGCGGAGGATACGCCGGAAAAGGCTGATCGGGTCGGAAAAGTCTGGTACAGTGAAGCCGAAAACCTGCTGGGAGAAGGTCTGTGGCAGGAAGCCAGGGAAGCCTTCCAGAACGCAGGGACGTACCTGGACGCGCACGAAAGAGTCCTGGAGGCCTATCGAACTGAGGCGTATCTGCTCCTTGAACAGGGTGATGAGGAGACCGCACTGGATTACTTTACCTTGGCGGGCGCTGAAAACGAAGGAAGGCTGCTGATTCAGATTTCTCACTATGAGACAGGCGCTTCCCTGCTTGCCAATGGAGACTGTTTGCAGGCACAGAAGGAATTCATGCTTGCCGGTGATTGCATGGATGCGCCCCGGCGTGTGCAGGAATGCATTCTTCTTGCGGGGGACCAGCTCCTGGAAAGCGGCATGCGCAGGGAAGCTTTGGAGAAGTACCTGGAAGCGGAAGACAGCACCGAAAAGGAACAGAGAGTCCAGAAGCTGTATGTCATGGAGGCTGAGGATGCTCTGCGGGCCGGTGACTGGGATAGCGCCAGGGAGTACTTCGCCAAAGCCGATCAGAATGATGCGGGCAGCGAGATGATCAGTGCCGCGCTCTATCAGATGGGACTTGAGTTTCATGCGGCCGGGAAATATAAAGAGGCCAGTCAGGCTTTCGAAGAGGCCGGTGACTATCTGGACGCGCCGGAACGGGTCCAGTCAGCGATGCTGACAATCGGCGATCAGCTGCTGGAACAGGGCTTGTATGATGAGGCCCAGAAGGCTTATGAGGCAGCTTATCCGGATGAGGAGCAGGCACAGAGAATAGCCGGCATCTGGTATCTGCGCGGGGAAGAGATGGAAGAAAGGGGTGACCTCGAAGGCGCGGCGGATGCTTTCCGGAAGGCCGGCACCTACGAAGATGCGGAAGACCGCATGAAGGAATGCATTTATCAGATTGCCCGGTCTCTGGTGAAGAAGGGGGCTTATGAGGAGGCCTTTGATCTCTATCGCACCATCCGGGACTACAAGGATGTGGAAAGCATCATCAGCCGGACCGGTGGAGTCCACGCGGCGGAAGAAAAGCGGAACAATCTCCGCAATTCTTTCAAGGTGGGTACGTATGTGCGCCTGGGCAGTTTCGAACAGGATATGGACTCCAATACCCGTAATGATGATATTCAGTGGATGGTTCTCAGAGTGGAGAATGATCAGGTACTTCTGGTCAGCCGGTATGTGCTGGAGACACTCCCCTTTGACCAGGTCAGTAACTGGCTCAACGGTCCGTTTGTATCCTCCGCCCTCAGCGGAGTCATCCGGAACGCGCTCGCACAGCCGGAGGGTATGGAAGGGAAAGTGTTCCTTCTCAGCCCGCAGGAAGTGAATATGTACCTGCAGAACAGCGTATGGCGGAATCGTGCGAAGTGTTCAGCCACCCGTTATGCGAGGTCTCATGGCGCTGTCACGGCGCAGAAGGACTATCTCGCGACCTGGTACCTCCGGGGTGTCGACGCGGACGGCTGGAGGCAGGCAGTGAATCCCGATGGAAGCATCATTCGTCTTGAATCAGAAGAGGGCATTGGCATCCGGCCGGCGATTCTGCTGGATCTGGATCTGTATGCGCCGAACTGACAGATTCGGCAGATCCGTCCTGGTCTGACGGGGCGGATCTGCCGCTCTTTGTGAGAAAAATCAGGCAGTGAACAGGAGTGATGACCGTGCCTGTCATGTATCTTGTGGGTGACAGCACTGTGGATGACAATACGCCGCCTTTTCGCGGATGGGGTTATGCCATGCGGAAATGGGCAGCGGAAGGGGTGGAAGTTCGTAATCTGGCCGTATCCGGATGCTCATCCCGGAGCTTCCTGAACAGGCATCTGTTTCAGGAAGCTCTGGATAAAATGACTTCCGGTGACCTTCTTCTGATTCAGTTCGGACATAATGATGAAAAGGATGATGAGGAGCGTCATACAGATCCTGCAACGACATTTCCGGAAACCCTGAAAATCTATCTTCGCGCAGCGGCGGAGCGTGGTGCGGTTCCTGTGCTCTGTACGCCGGTATCCAGACGCTTTTTTACAGGAGACGGAAGTCTTCTCTATACCCATGGAGAGTATGCGGGGGCGATCCGCAAACTGGCAGAGGATGAACAGGTACTGCTGATTGATCTGGAGAAGATGACGCGCTCCCTGTACCTGGCACTGGGTGAGGAGGGGACTGCACGGCTTTTTGTCCGCCTCATGCCGAGGGAACACCCGGATTTTCCGGACGGACATGATGACCGCACGCATTTCAATGAACAGGGGGCTGCTGAGGTGGCGTCTCTTGTGGCATCCGCCCTGCGGGAATGGGAAGTGACCCGTTCCTTTGTCCGACCGGTGTAAAAGAGAACCGGAGAAATTGAAAATGAGCCGCGGCAGTGCATGTCGCGGCTCATTTTCAGAATGTGAATCAGATATGGCGGACGATGGAATAAGTCCGATTCTGTTCGGACCGGAGAAGGATGTCATCATCCTGCACGGACAGGTGGATGCAGTCAGCAAGGTTTCCATTCGTATCGGGGATCCGGATCGGTCCGGGCGCATCCGGATGCTGATATACGTGAATCTCCAGGTGACTCACATAGTCATAATCCGGCCGGTCATCGCAGGTCCCCAGGGGCAGAACAGCCCCGGACCGTACGAAGAGGGGCAGACTCATGAAATCGTACTTTTCCTGCACCCATCTTCCGCCCTGCACCACATGCCCATCCAGAAGATGTGTCCATTTTCCGTTCGGCAGGTAAAATGTCACGGTACCGTCCTTCCGGAAAACAGGTGCCACAAGGAGCGAATCACCGAGCATGTACTGCCTGTCCAGTGTATCACAGGCAGGGTCATCCGGAAACTCCATCATCATGGGCCGCATCAGCGGAGTGCCGTGCTCATGAGCCTGCATGGAAGCTTCCATCAGATAGGGCA
>CACYGY010000144.1 GCA_902774025.1 uncultured Eubacteriales bacterium | reverse complement strand
GAGATATGGACTGGATCCGGACATATTATGATGCCTGTCAGAAAGATGGCAGGGACCCGTTCTATGTGGATGATACCACCTGGAATGACCTGAATCTGGAATCTCTTTACAGACAGATCAATACCTGCCGGAGCACATCCGGAGAGCAGTATCTGTATTATATGCTTCGAAGACCCATGCGTGAAAACACTTATGTCCGGCAGCGTGGGCTTATTCATCTCTTCGGGAAGGACGAAAACAACAGGATCAGGCTTCAGCTGCTGCTGAACGGGATCGGTAACTACAGACATATTGATCTGACATCTGTTTTTCATCCGGCAGAAACATCATCGTTCTGGCTTGTGCTGTACTGTTCCATGGGATTGCTTTTTCTCATGTCCGTTCTGGCTGCTTTCCTCTTCGGCAGAGCGCTGGTTATGATTCCCATCATACTTCTGATTGTCAATCCTCTGTTTCATGAAGTCCGCCGGACCAGATGCGAACATGAAATCCATCGTGTGAATTACTGTGTCTCGCTAGCTCTTGCACTTCGGAAGATACAGAAATGGAAAATCCGGGAACTGGATGTATATCTGCGGGACGCGTATGAGCATCTGAGCCCCCTGAAGGCTGTTCTTCGCTCCGGACCGGTTATGTCAGGTCTGAATTCTGATCCTGCTCAGGCGGCAATGATCAATATCTTTCTGCTGGATCTGATCTCCTTTGAGATACTGAAAAAGCGTCTGGCAAAGTACCATAACCACTTTCTGTCCATCCATGAAGCGATTGGCAGGATGGATGCCTCCATCGCAATCGCATCCTATCGGGCAGGTCTGGACAGATGGTGTGCCCCTGAAATTGAGTATTCATCCGATCAGCCGACCCTGCAGGCAGAAGGCATTGTCCATCCCATGCTGAAGGAACCTGTGCCCAACGATCTTGCAATGGGGAAATCATTGCTGATCACCGGCTCAAATGCCTCCGGAAAATCCACGTATCTCCGCTCATCGGTCCTCTGCGCACTCATGGCTGAAACTTTGTGCACATGCACATGCGACAAATACAGGGGCAGTTTTTTCAGGATCTATACCTCCATTGCCCTTTCGGATGATCTGATGGCAGGTGAAAGCTACTACATAGCGGAAATCAGATCCCTCAAGAGAATCCTGGATGCGCAGAAACAGAGTGGTTTCATTCTCTGCGCTCTTGACGAAGTGCTGAAAGGCACAAATACAATTGAACGGATTTCTGCGTCCGTGGAGATTCTGAAATCGCTGGACAAACCCGGGACCCTTTGCCTGATTGCCACCCATGACGCGGAACTCTGCTCACTCATCGGAGAGAAATATCAGCTGGCGCATTTTGAAGAGACAGTCAGCGATGCCGGTATTGACTTTGATTACAAACTGAAAAAGGGACCTGCAGAAACCCGCAACGCCATACATCTTCTGAAACTGATGGGTTTTGATCCGTCAATCGTGGATGCCGCACACAAGCGGGCGGATCACTACGTGAAAACAGGGAAATGGATGGGCCCTGATATCTGAGCGGTTTCTGGGCACCGGATCTGCAGGGCGGAATCATAGCCCGGTCATCGGCCGCCCGTGATCTCCGCAGGTCATGATGAATCCGATATCAGACAGGGAACAGGAACAATCCCTGCAGCACCAGACCGGCAGGCTGCATGACCGGAACCTGACGCCGGGCGGGTTCGGGAATGGCTGTCCGGATCGCCTCCTCTGCGGGATGCAATGTCCTGCAGGGATGGTCTTTGCCCCGGGGATGGACAGGATACGCATGGCATGACGGCAGCGGAGTGCGCGGAGGAAAGATACGTCCGTCGTTTTTCCAAAGGATGAAAAAGGATGGGTGGAATGGCATGGATCTGACAGGCATTGATTTCCTTGGCATTGACCGTGTTTTAAGGCGCGGCACCGGAAAGGTGATTGAACGGCACGATACCGCGCTGCTGGTTCACGACAGGATCAGCGGCGCCTGCATGCTGGGCTGTGAGGACGCCGAATTGGGCAGGGATCTTCTGCTGAGGAATCTGAAAGGTGGCTGCCATCTGCTCATGGTATCGGACCACGATCTGGGGCTGGAAACCTTTGCCCGATACGGCTTTGAGGGCATGATGGAGTGTTATCAGTCTGCATATTACGGCGGTATGCCGGAGATGACAGGCTGTCTTGCGCTGAGAGACGCGGAAGAGGCAGATCTTCCGGTGCTGACCAACACGTATGATCTTGTGAGTGAGGACGATCTGCGGCTCATTGTGCAGCGCAGGAAGCTCATCCTCGGCTTTGCGGACGGAAGGCTGGCCGGCTTCATGGGAGAACACCTGGAAGGCAGTATGGGTCTTTTGCATGTTTTCCCGGAATTCCGGCGCAGAGGGTATGCAACGGAACTGGAAAAGGCCGTGATAAAAAGGACGCTTCAGGAGGGCTGTATTCCCGTATGCCAGATTGAGAAGAGCAACAGCGCTTCCATGGAACTGCAAAGGAAGCTGGGGCTGACCGTATCTCACCGCCTGATCTGCTGGATGTGGAAATGAAGGATGGAAATACAGGGGTGTATCACGGAATTGTTCGCTGTGAACGGATTTTTCCCGCATGCGCATCCGGCTGAGAATGTGGAAGACTGACTGGGATAAGAAGGACCGGTTGTCCTCTGCTGTCCGTGACACGGAGGGAAATCTCAGCCGTACGGCGGAAACCATCGCCGCAGGGTACGGAAGAAGCAGGGAATGGAAAAGGCAGGGTCATCATCCGGAAGAACCGGATGACTTCATGGGTCCATTCGGCAGGCTTGTCTGAACATGCGGGGTCAACTGAAGAGAAGGCGGTGGAATGGCATGACATTATGGATCATTACAGGCACCTGCGGAGCGGGAAAGTCCACCATCCGGGAAAGGCTGGCGAAAAAACTGGATCCGGAGCGGTACGCGTGTGTGGATACGGATGAGACCGGGCTGAACTGGTGGGATTACGCCGGTACTGACCGTGAAGCTCAATACGGTCCGGATACTTTGACGGAGGCCTTCCGGATCGCCGGCAGAAGGGACCTGATCTTTGTCACCTGCATGGTGCCGCAGGATTACATGACCCGGGCTGTGGTTCCGGAGACGCTGAAGGCAACGTACCATATCGCCCTGTGGGCGCCGGATGAGGTGATCCGGCAGCGTCTGCGCGCACGGCCGAAGGAGAGGGGATTCACTTCGGAGGAAGTGATCCGGCCGCACATTGAATACAACCAGTGGATCGGAAGAAACCGGGGAAAGTATCAGCTGTTTATCAACAATGAGGCACAGAGCGAGGAAAAGACCGCAGGGATCATTATGGAATATATCAGGTCCGTGCCGGATGCGGATACAGCCGGATCATTCTGAGAACCTTTGACTGCGGGGAAAACATCGGTCCGATCCGTTCGGTGCACGGAGCGGCAGGTGGAGGCTCCTGCCAGGCAGCATCCATTGCGGATCACACCGGAGGGGTGGAATCCGGCGGAGAAAAGCTGCGGGGCGCGCAAAACACACAGAAAAAACAAGCGTGACCGGGAGGCACAGAGGGGCGGAATCTGAGCCTTTTTCCGGAAAATGGAGGGATTGGGGACCTCCCGGAGGTTTCTTGACAGGATCTGACGGAAAATGATAGGATGAACCAGACAAGGCAAGGGAGCGTTGTTGCGTGTTCCCCTGCCTTTTTCTTTTCCCCGGTTCAGGGGCCTGCCGTCCGCCGGGGGAGGGAAAGAACGCCCGCAGGCGCTGGAAACACGGTCATGGCATCTGCCGCTCTTCCCGATGCGATGAGGATCGGACAGGGATGTCTTTCCCCGGGACCCAGGGACAGGCATGGGCGTGGACGGACATCGGCGATGCAGACCGGCAGTGAAGAAACGCAAATCCGTCACCGGGCAGGCCCGGCCGGTTCAGGAAAGAAGGCAGATCCCGGAAATCAGCCATATTCCCGTCTCCGCGTCTTTGTCTCCGGGATGGACAGGACAGAATGTGGAAAAGGGCGGAAGATGGGGCGCAATGGCTGACGGACCCCGTGAAGAGGGCAGGAAGTGGAGGGAAAGGCATGAAGGATCAGCGGTATCCTCTGTATCATGAGGAGATGGAACATGAGAGCTGCGGCGTGGGCGCCATTGTGGACCTGTCCGGCAGAGCCAGTCACCGCACGGTGGATCAGGCGCTGTCCATTGTGGAGCGTCTGGCCCACCGGGCGGGGAGCGATGCCCTGGGCACCACGGGGGACGGCGTGGGAATCATGACCTGCCTGCCCCACGCTCTGTTCTCCGCCTGGGCCCGGGAGGAGGGAATCCATCTGGGCAGTCCCGGGGACTATGGCGTGGGCATGTTCTTCCTGCCGGAGGATGAGGTGGGGGCGGAGAATGTCTGCCGGATCTTTGATCAGCTCTCTGCCTCCGAGGGCATGACCGTGCTGGGTTGGCGGGATGTGCCCTGTCATCCGGCGCAGCTGGGGGCGGGCGCCCGGCGCACCATGCCCCAGATCCGGCAGTGCTTTCTGAAAAGGCCCGACGGCGTGGAAGCCGGCCTTGCCTTTGACCGGCGGCTCTATATCCTGCGCAGGGTCTTTGAGCATCAGGATACGGATACCTATGTGTGTTCCCTTTCCTGCCGGACCATTGTCTACAAGGGCATGATGCTGGTGAACCAGCTCCGCTCCTTCTATGACGACCTGCAGGATGTGCGCTACGTTTCTCCCATGGCCATGGTGCATTCCCGCTTCTCCACCAACACCTTTCCATCCTGGAGCAAGGCTCATCCCCAGCGTTTCCTTCTGCACAACGGAGAGATCAACACCATCCGGGGGAATCATGACCGGATGAAAGCACGGGAGGAAACCATGCGCTCGGAAACCATGGGGGAGGAAATGGCCCGGGTGCTGCCGGTGGTGACAGAGGGAGGCAGTGACAGCCAGATGCTGGACAACACCCTGGAGTTCCTGGCCATGAACGGCTTTCCTCTCTCCCTGGCGGGGATGGTGCTCCTGCCGGAACCCTGGCAGGGCCGGAAGCAGGACAGTCCCTGGCGGGATCTGTACCGGTATTACGCCACCATGATGGAGCCATGGGACGGACCGGCAGCCATTCTGTATTCTGACGGGGATGTGGTCTGCGCATCCCTGGACCGGAACGGGCTGCGGCCCCTCAGATGTGCCCTGACGGACGACAGGCGTCTGATCCTGTCCTCCGAGGCGGGGGTGCTCATTGAGGAAAACGCCCATATCCTGCGGCGGTGGAAGCTGAAGGCGGGAGATGTGCTGGAGGCGGATCTTCACACGGGCATCCTGACGGAGAGCGAGAACCTGAAAACCCGGTTCGCCTCCGCCCGGCCCTATTCGGAATGGATCCGGCATCTCATCAGTCTGAATCAGGTGCCCCTTGAGGTCCGGGAACGCCCCGCCATGGAGGAGGAGGAACTCTCCAGGCTCTGCAGGTCCTTCCATTACACCTGGGAGGATCTGCAGGATGTGATCCTGCCCATGGCGGAAAAGGGCACGGAGCCCGTGGTGTCCAT
>CACYGY010000143.1 GCA_902774025.1 uncultured Eubacteriales bacterium | reverse complement strand
GCGAAGCCTGTATCTCTTGAATTTCTCTTAGTAACGTCCTCAATTCCAACCTTACGTCAACCCCTCTTAACACTGTGGACGTTACTCTGAGAATTTACGTGAGTCATAGATGCACCGCATTCCCTCCGAAGGGAAGGACAGGCAGCGCCTTCCGGATTGATTTTGTCCCGCCCATCCTGTACAATCAGCGCAGTGGGAGTGCCAAAATTGAAAAGCACGGCGGTGAGAGGAATGCCTGTGTGTGATTTTTCCATGACCCTGGAGGGCCTGCCTGTTTCCGTGCCTTTCCCTTCGGTTCGGGAAACGGATGAGGGACGGGAGGAATGCCATGAAATCGCGGATACCCTGAGCGTGACCCGGTGCCGGAGGCGCTTTGGGGCATTTCATGCCGAGGCCGTGACCCTGATCCTGGAAAACCCCGGCGATCACGATTCGCCCCTCATCGGCGGCCTCATGGATCTGGACGTTCTTCTGCCATTTGAGGCGGACAGCCCGGGCAGGGCGGGCACACTGAATCCGGAACCCAGGCTGCGGGTCAGAACCGCCAAAGGCGGGATGGGACATGGGGATGATTTCCGTTTAAGGGACATCCCCCTTCCCATGGGAAAGACCCTGCGCTTTGCTGCTCAGGGGGGACGCAGCAGCCAGCCGGACCTGCCCTTTTTCAGCCTTTTCAGAGGGGACAGGGGGGTCATGCTGGCCATCGGGTGGACGGGCAGCTGGTTCTGCGATATGACAAGGGAAAAGGACGGTGTCCGGGTGCGGTGCGGCGTTGCCGGCGTGGAAACCGTCCTGCGCCCCGGGGAAAGGATCCGCACCAGCCAGGTGCTGCTCATGCCCTATACGGGCGGGGTGGAGGAAGGACACAACCGCCTGCGCCGCCTGATCCGGGCCCATTACACCCCGGATGCGGTCCGGGCGCATCCGGAGGGCATGCTGTGCATGTTCCTGTGGGGCGGC
This sequence comes from uncultured Eubacteriales bacterium, assembly GCA_902774025.1. Lineage (GTDB taxonomy): Bacteria > Bacillota > Clostridia > Christensenellales > Aristaeellaceae > UBA2943. The sequence continues at coordinate 4,647 of CACYGY010000143.1, read as the reverse complement.
ATGGACAGCAGGGAACAGATCCGCCGCATCCGGAGGGTGAAGGAAGCGGGACTGGACTTTGACCTCCTCTGGATGGACGCGGGCTGGTACGGTCATTCTCGTGAGGCCTGTCCCAATGAGCACGAGGGGGACTGGGCGGCGCATACGGGGAGCTGGGTGCCCAGTGCCCGCCTGCATCCCGACGGCCTCAGGGATGTTTCCGCGGCCGCGGAGCATGCCGGCATGGGGTTCATGCTCTGGGGGGAGCCGGAGCGGGCCCGGAAGGGAACGGACTGGCCGCGCCTGCATCCGGAGTATTTCCTCGAATCCCCGGAGGGCGGTGAGAACCTGCTTCTGAACCTTGGGATGGAGGAGGCCAGGAATTTCTGCGCGGAGTGGATTTCCACGCAGATCCGGCAGCTCAATCTCCGCGTCTGGCGGCAGGATTTCAACATGGACCCCGAAGGGTACTGGGAGGGTGCGGATGAGCCCCGCCGCAGGGGCATGACGCAGATCCGGTATGTCATGGGCCTGTATGACCTGTGGGACACGCTGCTTCAGCGCTTTCCGGGCCTGCTCATTGACAACTGCTCCAGCGGCGGGCGGCGTCTGGACATTGAAACCCTTTCCCGGTCCCTGGCCATGTGGCGCACGGACTATACCTGCACCTGGGACTGTGATCCGGAGATGCTGCAGGGCATGCAGGGAAGTATCAGCCATTTCCTTCCATACTCCGGGGCCACCGGGGGCAGATTCAATCTGAACACGTATGCCCTTCGCAGCGGCTGCGGGAGCAGTTATGTCTTCCTGAACTGGGGGTATGAGGAGGCGGACATGGAAGGCTGGGACTGGGCGTGGTTCAGACGCGCCGCGGGGGAATACCACACCCTGGCCCCGTATTTCTCCGGGGATTTCTATGCCCTCATCCGGCCGGACTATGAGAAGGACACCTGGACCGCCTGGCAGTATGACCGGCCGGATGCGGGGGACGGGGTGATCCTTCTGTTCCGCAGATCCCGCAGTCCCTATGCCTCAGTCCTTCTTTTCCCCAGGGCCCTGAAACCCGGCGGGGTCTGCCGTTTTGAGGACAGGGACAGGGGAGAGACATACGTATACAGCACGGATTTCATCCGTGAGCACGGGCTTGAAATGCAGATTCCGCATCCCGGGGAGAGCCGGGTGCTGTTTTACCGCAGAATGTGACACACCGGGGTGACCGGCCCCGAATAAAAAAGAACAAACAGGAGGGGAGTCCATGATTCGTTTTTCCAGGGAGTATCTGAGGGACCGTATCTATGCCTGCTGGGTGGGGAAGAACATCGGCGGCACACTGGGAACGCCCTTTGAGGGCAGACATGAGATGGCGGACATCCAGGGGTTCACATCGCCTCCCGGGGAGCCTCTGCCCAATGACGATCTGGACCTGCAGCTGGTCTGGCTCCGGGCCGTGGAGGAAAACGGGCCCTGGGCCATCAACGCAAAGCTTCTGGGGGAATACTGGCTCAGCTACATCAATCCCAACTGGAACGAATACGGTGTGGGCAAGGCGAACATGCGGGACGGCATCCTGCCCCCCATGTCCGGGGAGATTGACAACGACGAGTGGAAGAATTCCAACGGTGCCTGGATCCGCAGTGAAATCTGGGCGTCCCTCTATCCCGGCCTGCCCGGTGCGGCGGTCCGGAAGGGGTACGAGGACGCCAGTGTGGACCACGGCCTCAATGAGGGCACCTGGGCGGCCATGTTCACCGCTTCCATGGAGAGCGCGGCCTTTGTCATCCATGACCGGGACACCCTTCTGGACATCGGGCTGTCCCATATCCCGAAGGACTGCCGGGTGGCCAGAAGCGTGAACCTTGTCCGCGATGCCTACCGGGAGGGGATCCCCTGGCGGCAGGTGCGGCCGCTTCTGGTGCAGGACAGTGCCGATCTGGGATGGTTCCAGGCCCCGTCCAACATCGGGTACGTGGTGCTGGGCCTCCTTTACGGGGAGAATGATTTCAAAAAGTCCCTGATCTGCGCGGTGGACTGCACGGACGACGCGGACTGCACAGGCGCCACCCTGGGAGCCCTGCTGGGGATCATCAACGGCATGGAGGGGATTCCGGAGGACTGGAGGAACTACATCGGGGACGGCATTGTCTCCAAGTGCATGACCAACGGGCACGGGAGATGGCCGGAAAGCTGCACGGAGCTCACCGACCGGGTCATGGCCCTTCTGCCGGTCACCCTGTACGAGCACCGGAAGTGGGTGAGCCTGGGAGAGGAGAATGACTTTTCGGACCTGGACATGCGGCGCATGACCGACAGTCCTTTCACGAAATTCCTCAGCGAACTTTCTCCCTACAGCTTCAGGGTCAGCGGAATCTTTGCGGATGTGACGGTGGAGTTTGAGAAGGAGCCGGTGATTCAGCCCCTGGGGGAACTCAGGGGATCCATTACCATGACATGCCATACCCTGCCGGAACAGAAGCATTATCATCTGGATTTCCAGCTGCCGGAGGGCTTTGGCGTGCAGTGCCGGAAGAATCTCTTTACCCCTGCCCTGAATTCCAGAGCAGAGCAGAACACCCGCACGGATTTCATCATCCGGGCAGGAGAGGACGTGCAGGCGCTGAACCGCGGGGTAATCCGGATCGATTCCCCCGGACGCGTGGATCAGATCCTGGTTCCCCTTGTCATCCGCGGATAACACAGGGCCTCCCGGCGAATTCCCGGGAGGCCCCTGACTGTTTTCCGTGATCCCCCTGTCCCCTCCCGGCCGTGATGCCCCTGCGGCAGGGGAACGTCCGGGGATTTCTGTTCATGCCTGGATGAACACCCGGCCGCCTCTTAAAAAGGCAGTGATTCATGCAGGGCTCTGTCTGAAGCGATGCGGGAAGAACCGTTTCACCGGCCCGGCCGGCATCCGGTTCCACCCTCCCCTTCACAGGTGCTGATTCAGCACCAGCCCCTCCACAAATCCGTTGGGGTATCTGTAAGTTTTGTTCCTGACATTGAATTCGGGATTCCTGTCATGGATGACGGCGTGGTGGTTGGGGCAGACAATCATGATGTTGGAAGCGTCATTGTTCATGCTCCGGGAGAAGTAATCAATATGGTGAGCGCGGATCACCTGCGCGCCATAGGATTCACCGATGAAAGCCCCGCAGATCTGACAGCGGTATCCATACAGAGCCTTCAGTGCGTCACCGATGGCACGGTTCATCCTGCGGACCTTTGTGAGCCGGACCTTTTCGTCGATCCCGGCATTTTCGTCCGCGGAAAGCATTTCTTCAATCATCATCTCCGGAAGCACGTGCAGCTGATCCATTTCCTGGGAAAGGTCACCGGCCGTTACGGGCTCCAGCAGAAGCCCCGGCTGCCCCTGAGCGGCATAGATCATGATGTATTCCTGCTCCTTTGCCGGCAGGATGATCCGCTCCCCGGACATACGGGCAGCAGTGTTCAGGTCCACTTTTTCACGCGTCTGACTGAAAACCGTCCGCAGTGTGCCGGCGATGGGGCTTTTCCGGGAATACCGGATCTGAAGGATGTCACTGCGGTTGTATTTCTGTGCATCAAAGGACTGATTCTTCAGCTGAACGGTATAGACGGTTCCGTTCATCCGAAGCTGTACCGGCATCGACTCTCCGCGCTGAAGACGCCGGTTCAGATGCGCATAGAGTGCTTCATGGTAAGCCAGAGGAATGGTGATCCCGTCTGACAAAGCGGACTTGTCGACAATCTTTTCAAAGATCAGTTTTTCTGCCATTCGGACCACCCTTCATCATGAAAACCGTGAGGAACCATCCTCCCGATGATAACAGCGGATCAGTGCGGCGGGCAGGGCTGCATTCTGTTTTCAGGCCTGCGGTTTCTCTGGCTTTGCGGGGAACCAGCTTTCTTCTTCCTCCTCCATGTGTTTCTTTTTCAGGCGGCGGCACCCGTCATTTCCCCGAAACCGGATCGGGGGAAAGGAGCCCGTCAATCCTTGAAACGATCTGCCTGAGGGCTTCGGGATTTCTGCCGCCTTCCTTCACGAGGAGGTCAGCATACTGTTTCGAGGGTTCCACATGCAGCAGATGCATCGGCCTCACAAGGCGCAGATAGAACCCGATGGAGTCCAGGACATTCATGTTCCGCTCTTCCAGATCGCGCCGGATGCATCTGAGAACCCGGATATCGGCATCCACATCCATATAGATCTTCAGATCCGGAAGATCGCGGATTTCCGGAACGGCCAGCAGCAGAAACCCGTCAATGACGACGACGGGGGCAGGGGGATCTCAAGGCAAACGTCCGCGCAGTCGAAGGTGAAATAATCATAGACAGGGCACTGAATGCTCCTTCCGCTTCTGAGCATGATCAGGTGCTGCCGCAGAAGCCCGTTGTCAAAGGCTGCCGGCTCGTCGAGATTGACCTGCTTTCTTTCCTCAAGGGTAAGGTGATGTCTCTCCCTGTAATAGTTGTCATAACATATCACGGAAAGACGATCCCCGTAATGGCGCTTCAGGGCATTGGCCAGTTCCGTCTTTCCGCTGCCGCTTCCGCCGGCAATACCCACCAGTAAAGCCCGTTTGGTAACTGACCATATGGGCACCACTGCAAGAAATAGGATTATAGCCAAAACATATTTTCTCATATATGATCTCATTTCGTTTGCAAATATACTATTTTTCTCCGAAC
>CACYGY010000142.1 GCA_902774025.1 uncultured Eubacteriales bacterium | reverse complement strand
CCGCCGCCGCCGCCGCCGCCCACGCCGGTGCCGCCGCCGCCGCCGCCCGCGACGAACAGCGCGCGGACCGTGGTCGCGGCCGACACGACGAGCGTGCCGGAATTCGTGAACGTGTTCACGATGTCGTTGCCGAGGAACGTCCGCGTCCCTCCTTCGAGCGGGTAGGACGACTGCCCGGCGGCGGCCAGGGGAAGGACGAAGAGGGCGGAGGCCAGGGCAAGCCCGGACATGCCCATGTTCAGGGCGCCGATGAAGAGAAAATCCATCCCTGCGTTGACGGCGATCATGACGCCCACGCCGATGTATCCCCGATTCTGCTGTCTTTCCAGGGAAAGGAAATAGACCAGCTGAACGGAGAGCATGTGGGGGATGAACCCGATGGCCATGCGGGTCGTATAGTCGATCAGGTCGTGCATCTGGTCCGGACCGGCCCCCAGGAATGCGGCGGTCAGCTTCGGGAAGAATACACTGAAAAGGGTCAGGAAGAGACCGATCAGGAAGGAAAGGGTGAGGTTCAGGGAAAACAGTCCCCGGGTGCGGTCGAGCCTGCCGCTGCCCATGTGCCGGCCGCACAGCACGGTGGTTCCCCCCATGAGAACCGTGCTCACGGACTCCATGATCAGAACCATGCTGTAGTACAGACCCATCACGCCCAGGGATTCGGGCCGGATATACCGGGCTGCGATGATTCCGTCCACGACGATGTTGGCGGAGTTCATGGCGACAACAAGAATCTGAATCGGCAGAAGCCGGAAAAACTGCCGCGTGAGCATGCGGCTGTCACGACTGGTCCGGATGGATCCGTTCATTTTCAGCATCCTCTTCCGTGTCTCAGGGGGCGCCTGATTTATGGAGGGACCGGATATTCCCGAGAATGATCCGTATGCCCTCCTCTGTATACATTTTCACCGCCGTTGTGTCAAGTGCCTTCCCTTTTCTCTGCCTGCGGAATCTTCCACTTCCGATGTGCCTGGGAAGGAATGAGACAGATGCAGAGGGACCGTCAGGCCTGCGGCAGAAAACCGGTTGCATTTGCAGGAATGCGTATGTAGAATAATGATCATCCATGGGACCATCCCGGCGGCCCAGGAACTTCCGCTCCGGCTCATGTCCCTTCTGTTCCGGGAAGGGGCGCGTCCGGCAGGAAATACGGTACAGCCCCAATCGACATCTGAGAGGAAAAAGGGATATGCGGAAAATCACGCAGCGTCAGGAAGGGCAACTGATTGAGCTTTCCCCTTCTGCCGAAGAGGAACTGAAGAGTTCCAGGCACTATAACGATGACCTTGCCCCCGTGAGCGTGAAAAACAGGACATGGAAAACACGGGACGTAGCGGTTCTCTGGTTCGGGCTTGCGGTGTCCATCCCGGCCCTGGCCCTGGCCTCTTCCCTGGTCGCTCTGGGGGTGTCCCCGCTGCTTTCCATTATCAACGTCATTCTGGGCAACCTGATCGTGCTCATCCCCATCCAGCTCAATGCCCATGTGGGCACGAAGTACGGGATTCCATACCCCATCTATGCCCGGCTGACCTTCGGTGTCCGGGGCGCCCATCTTTCCAGTGTCTCCAGGTCCATTGTGGGCTGCGGCTGGGCTTCCATCCAGTGCTGGGTGGGAGGAGGCGCCGTGGCGGCCCTGCTGGGGATTGTGATCCCCTTCTTTTCGGACCGGAACGCGATTATCTCCATGCCCGGAAACGATCATGTGGTGGCCGGGCAGCTGGTGGGATTCTTTCTTTTTATCCTGTCCTGCGGCTGGGTGTCCTATCACGGCATGAACAAGATCCGTCTGGTCCAGAATATCGGCGGTCCCCTCCTGATTCTGGCCATTCTGGGACTGACGGTCTGGAGCGCCGTGACCATCCGGGAAACCGGACACTCGGTTCTGGAAATCTTTACTGTCGGCAACAACGAGGAGATCATTGCCCGCAACGGTGGTTTCTGGTTCATCTATCTGGCGGGCCTGACGGGGAATATTGCATACTGGGCCACCATCGCCCTGAACATCCCCGATTTTTCCAAAATGGCCAGGTCCCAGAAGGATCAGTTCCGGGGACAGATGATCGGGATGCCCCTGCCCATGGCATTGTGTGCCATTGCAGGCGCCCTCTTCGGCCTGGCAACCTATTACAAATACGGGGAAGCGCATTTCGATCCCACTTCCATCTTCTACTTTGTGGACAACAAAATTGCGATTCTGGTGTGCTCCCTGGGGGTGATCATTGCGACCCTCACCACCTGCGTGGCGGCCAATATCGTGGCTCCCGCCAACGGATGGTCCAATCTGTCGCCCAGAAGGATTTCCTACAGGAAGGGGGTCATCATCACCCTCCTGATCTCCGTGTTTGTCACCCAGCCCTGGTTCATCTATGGCTCGGGGTCTTCCTTTATCTTTACCTGGCTGAACAACTACGGCATGGTCATCGCGCCGGTGGCAGCCATTCTCTGCGGGGATTACTTTGTCTGCAAGAAGATGCGGGTTGACATCTATGCCCTGTACCTGGGGAATGAGGGCAGATATCACTATACGGGAGGATGGAACTGGTGCGCCATTATTGCCTGGGTGATCTCCGTCATCCCGCCTCTGCTGGGAAACACGGTATTTGCCTATGCCTCCTCCGTGCGCGTCACCCCCGATTTCCTGGATATGATCGCGGCCAATGGCTACTTTTTCTCCTTCGCGGTGGCCTTTCTGGTCTATGTGCTCCTGATGAAATCCCGTCTGTTCGGCGGACCGGAGGAGAAAGGGTACGTGTCTCAGGCAGAACATGATGAGATCACCGGAAAAGTGGACTGACCTCGCCCGAACGGGTGCGGAAACCAGGGAGGCCCGGCATGTTCTTGAAAAGGAAGGGGAGACAGGACGCAGCGAAGTGAGGAACCAGACAGAACCGTCTCCATACTGATGGGATGAAAACGCATCCCGCTGCGGGGCTGCCCTGAAGCGCTTCCATGCCGCGCTCATCCGGGCCGGGCTCGGATCGGGGGAAAGATATCAACGCTTTCATACCCTCAATGGTTCCGGATGACACGAATGAACCGGCCGTCCCGGGCAGAAGGTTATGAAGGCGGGATTCCGGGTGCACTGCGTACCATGGGAGTCCCGGAGAAGCTGCGGCTCAGAATGCTCCCGGCAGACAGGTTTGCGCAGAGCATGGCTTTTCGTGCTTCCGCCCCTGCGGGGGGAGTGCGCGGCATCTGACGGACCGAATGTGAATCCGGGAGGGCAGCCGGGGAAAAGATCGGGCGGACAGGTTACCCATTGAGGAAAAGACGCTGCGAATAACGAATGAACACCCATCAATGAAACAGGAGTCTGCCGGAAGAAAAGGGAGAAAATACAGATGGAATACAGGACAATACCATGTGCTGAAGGTAAACGGCTGCTGAAAAGATCAGCGAAGTTACAGAATCAATGACAGCCTTTGATGAGACGATTGAGGATGAACTGGTTGTGCTCAAGGTTACCGACAGCGATGGAAACATCATTGCCGGGTGCAACCTGATCATTGACCGCTGGAGAGCTGCGGATCTGGACATTCTGCGGGTGGAAGAAACATATCGCCGATAAGGGAATCGGCTCCGTTCTGATCCGCGAGGCTGATCGCATCGCAGCAGAAAAAGGCTGCCGCTTCATAACGCTTGGCACTTTTGATTTTCAGACAAAGCCGCTGTGTGAGGAACTTGGATTTGAGGTATGCTGGACGATTGAGGATTGTCCGACAAAGGGACATACCCACTATGATATGATTAAGCGCCTTGATGATTTTTCCGGGGAGGGTGTTCCCGCTGCTTCCTGCACATTTGAGATTCAGTCTGGTGATGAGGACGATGCCGGGTACATTGACGATAAACTCGTTGAATGCAACTGGTCACAGGTGCCTGCTGTGCATGATGGCTTTGAATGGATTGGGAGAAAGATTCAGGGCACTGACGGTAAACCGGCAGCTGCAGGCTTTGCGGGTGTGAATTTCTGGAACATCGCTTTTGTGGAAATGCTGTGGGTGGACGAACCACACCGCAATTAGGGCATGGGTTCCTGTATCCTTTCGGATATAGGGTGGGAAGCGAAGGAAAACGGCGCCTGTACTGTTCTGACCGATGCCCGTGACTGGAATGTGGACTTCTTCAGGAAACTCGGCTATACGGTATACTGCACACTCGAAGATTACCCGAACGGGAACAGCAGGTATAAACTGCAGAAACGGCTTTGAGCAGGAAGGTGCACGCAGATTTCCGGAATTTACGTTAGCGAACCTGATTTTATCCTTTGCCCGTTCATTCACGGTTCCCGACGAATCTTTGGAAATGCACGTCCATTGGAGGTTAACGTCCAGACAGGAAGGCGGAGAATGGGAAATGAGATTCCTGCCGGAACAGTACGGCCCGTTCCGCATTTCAGGAATATGAGAACGGAGACGATGTCCGCTGCGACCGGGAACCGGCAAAAGGCGATGCTGCCTGTATACCGGATCAGAGTATACGTGAGGGAAGTCAGGAGAAAAAGGAATGAACATGAACGTTCCGGAAATCAGGGACGCGTTATTTCAACTGCAGGATGTACAGTATCGGGAATTGCAGATCAGGACGATTCCAACGGTAAAGCCGGAAACGATCATTGGCGTCCGCACACCGGAGTTGCGGAAGATGGCAAAGGAACTCAGCCAATCCGAAGGAACAGAGGCATTCCTGAACGATTTGCCGCATACATACTTTGAGGAGAATCAGCTGCACGCTTTCATTCTTTCCGGTATGAAGGACTTTCCTCAGTGCATGGACGCACTGAAGCGGTTCCTGCCCTGTGTGGATAACTGGGCAACCTGTGACCAGATGTCGCCCAAAGTATTCAGAAAGCATCGGAAAGAACTTCTGCCAATCATTCAGAGATGGATACGATCTGAAGAGACCTACACGATCCGCTTCGGGATCGGCATGCTGATGGAGCATTATCTGGACGAGAACTTTGATCCGGCCTTTCCGGCGATGGTGGCGGGCATTCGGTCTGATGAATACTATGTCAATATGATGATCGCATGGTATTTCGCTACTGCACTGGCCAAACAGTACCAGGCCGTATTGCCGATTCTGGAAAACAGGCAGCTGAATGTGTGGACACACAATAAGGCGATCCAAAAATCTATCGAGAGCTGCCGGATTGCACCGGAACAGAAAGAGTATCTGCGATCTCTGAAGAAACGGAGAAAGTGACAGGATCATTGCCTGTGAAAAGCGCTGCCTTCGACCACGAATCGATCCTTTGTCGGTGAAGGTGTGGATAAAGTCCGGAAGATACATACCGGAAGGCGGGAAACTGATCATTATCCTGGAAAGGGATGAATCATACGATGGAATGGGAATACTTATTTCCGCGGCACATTCTGGAAAGAGGATTTCATTATTACCTGGAGGATCGTGTCAGCGATTTGATTTTTACGGAGAAGAAAATCGAGGCAGTGGTGGAGGGCAGCGATGATTACAGGGTGAAGATCCTGATCGGCGATGACGGGATCATGAATATGTCGTGTTCATGCCCGTACGCATCAGATGGAACGCCATGCAAACATATGGCGGCGGTTCTTTACGAACATGAGAATGCCGATGAACAAAAAGGCATCGATCGTTCCGGTCAAAGCAATGATG
>CACYGY010000141.1 GCA_902774025.1 uncultured Eubacteriales bacterium | reverse complement strand
AGATGCTCCATATCCAGCACAATGGGCGCGCCCTTGACCTTGTTGGTGGTAAAGACAGCCCCGGCGCTGCAGGGCACATCGGCAAGGATCAGGGCGAGATCCTTCTTTTCCCTCGACCTGCGGATCCCGCAGTGAATTCCGTTGGCCCTGAATCCCTTCGCGGCGCACACGCCGCCTTCAATCAGTTTCATAACCGGCTCCCTTTCATTCAAGTTCGAGTCCTTCCGTTTCCGGAAGGGAGAGGACAAGATTCATGCACTGAATCGCGGCGCCGCTGGCGCCCTTTCCCAGATTGTCATACCGGGCGGTAAGAAGAAGACGCTCTGCATTCCCGGTGACGGAAACTGTCATGCTGTCCAGCCCCGAATACCGGGCGGCACTGGCAAAGCCCTCCTCCTCGTCGGATTCCAAATAGTGAAGAACAGGGGAAGCGTACTTCTGCCCAAGACAGACCCTGACGTCCTCCGGCGTTCCCTTCAGATCCCGCGCGAAGAGACTCACCGTCACCTCCATCCCGCTGTAGAAATCCGCCACAATAGGACAGAACACAGGGGATACGGAAAGGCCGGGGATCACCGTCATTTCCTTTAAATGCTTATGGTTCTGCGAGAGCGCATACTGCCGGGGGGCCTTCAGGAGCCCGCTCCGCTCCGGGTTCTCGTATTGAGCGATCATCTTCTTCCCGCCTCCGGAATAGCCCGTGAGGGAAAAGCATGTCAGGGGCGTATCCCGCAGGATCAACCCCGCTTCCACCAGAGGATAGATGAGGGCAATGAAACCGCTGGCGTGACAGCCGGGCACGGCAATCCGTTTTCCAGCTGCGATCTTTTCCCGGTGCGCACCGGAGAGCTCAGGGAATCCGTAGGCCCAGCTCTCCATGGTTCTGTGGGCCGTGGATGTGTCCAGAAGGACCGTGTCCGGGTTTTCCACCATTTCCACGGCCTCCCGGGCAGCGTCGTCCGGAAGGCACAGGAAGGCCACATCACTGTCATTCAGGGCCTGTCGGATTTTTTCCGGGTTCTTTCGCTCCTCCTCCGGAAGAATCAGGAGAGAGAGGTCCTTCCGTCCCGCCAGCCGTTCATGGATTCTCAGCCCCGTGGTGCCGGCCGCTCCGTGAATAAACACCGTTTTCATGGTTTCCCATTCCTCCCTGAAGATTCAGTGACTCATGCAGATTCGTGCATAATAATTCACATTTCCTGTATGATTATGCACAAGCGTCGTTTCCTGTCAAGCCCTTGCATTAGTAAATTCAAGCCATGATCCGTCGTTTTTCCATCCGGTTCTATGCATGCCTTATGCATTTCTTTCTGTCCCTGAATGGAAATGTCCAAGGGGCGGCGCCTCCGGACGGAACCGACTCTAAGGAAAGCGCCCTGTCCGGGCAAGGTGCGAAACGGAAAAAACAAAATAAGTGCAGCATCCGGGACCGGGACATGTCCCGGTGCAGGATTCATTTTACGTCTTTCTCCCCCGCTTCCCTCTGTGATATAATCCCTGCGAAGCGTAAATCCCATGGGCGTGCGCTCAGGACGGCTGCTGAACCATGTTACCCCTGAACGCTGCCTGTTTCCATTTCCGGGAAACATCCGAAACACATTTCCATACCGACAGGAGGCTTTGTATGAAGAGATTTCTGATCCTGGCCCTGCTCCTTGCCCTTTCCGTCGTCGCCGTCCCGGCTCTTTCGGAAAGCAGTTCCCCGGAAAAGATCGGCATGCTGTCCATGCTGAATGTACGCCCGGAGGAAATGATCTTCTATCTCAATGCCCGGCGCATCGCCGCCCGGCACCTGGAGACGGGCAGCGGTGCGGAGCGTCCGGAGATAAGCGGGGATGAGGAGATCATCTATTACGACAGCCTGGATGCCATGCTCATGGCCCTGAACGCGGGAGAGATCGATCTGATGGAGATCTATCTCTCCACTGCCAGTTATCTTTGTGCCCATAACAGCAATCTGGCCATGTTCGACCCCGCCATCTCCCTTGAGGGGTATTTTTCCCAGTTCCTCAACGACGGAATCATGTCCAATGACTTTGCCTTCATGATGCTGGAGAAAAATACGGCTCTCCGGGACGAGTTTGACCGGGTCCTTCAGGAGATTAGCGAGGACAGGGACGAAACCCTGAAAAAGCTGGCCATCCGGCATATCCTTGCCCCCATCACCGGGGGCGACATCACCCCGGTGGAAATGCCCAGCTTTGAGGGTGCGGAAACCATCCGGGTGGCCATCACCGGCTCCCTGCCCCCCATGGACTACATTGCCCCCGACGGAACCCCCGCCGGCTTCAACACAGCGCTGCTTGCCGAAATCAGCAGGCGGCTTCAGAAAAACATCCGCCTGGTTCAGGTGGACAGCATCGGACGTGCCGCCGCCCTGGCCAGCGGAGCCGTGGACGTGGTGTTCTGGACCCGCACCGCTGGAAAAGCGGAAGGAACAGAGCATGGCGCAGATGACTGATGCGGAGATTGAGGTTCTCCGGGAACTGGACGACCTCATGGACTTTACCCTTTACGGTACGACAGACACGCCCGAGGGCACCATTGTGACCAGGCCCTATTACTCCGACACCCTCGTGGTGGTTTCAACCCTTGCCCATTTTGAGAACCGCCGGGGCGCGAACTGATTTTCCCGTCCCTGCCTGAAAATACCGTGATCCGGAATCTTTTCCAGGGTCACGGTATTTTTCTATTCCGCCCCGGGGAAAGAGGACGGTCTCACAGCTGCCTGGCCAGAACACGCCGGAGGAATTCCTGGGTTCTGGGCTGCCGGGGCGAGGTGAACAGGCTGGAGGGTGGAGCATCCTCCACAATGACCCCGCCTTCCATGAAGAGCACCCGGCTGGCCACGTCCCTGGCAAAGCTCATCTCATGGGTGACAATGAGCATGGTCATGCCGGCGCCGGCCAGATCCTGCATAACATTGAGAACTTCCCCCACCATTTCCGGATCCAGAGCACTGGTGGGCTCATCAAAGAGAAGCACCTCCGGCTCCATGCACAGAGCCCTGGCAATGGCGGCCCGCTGCTTCTGCCCGCCGGAAAGCTGGGCCGGCCGGGCATCCCGGTATGCGCTCATGCCCACCTTTTCCAGATACGTCAGGGCCCGTTCCTCCGCCTCATCCCGTTTTCTGCCCAGCACCCGCATCTGTCCCAGGACGCAGTTGGACAGAACGTTCATGTTTCCGAAGAGATTGAAGCTCTGAAACACCATGCCCACCCGGCTGTTGTACCGGGTGCGCTTCATGCTAGTGGCGGCGTTCTGCCCGTGATAGAGGATCTCGCCGCCGCTGGGTGTCTCCAGAAAGTTGATGCATCTGAGCAGGGTGGATTTTCCGGAGCCGGAGGAACCGATGATGCAGATGACATCCCCCTGCCCCACGCTGAAGCTGATATCCCTGAGGACAAGATGATCCCCGAAGCTTTTTTCCAGATGCCTGATTTCAAGGATTTCCGACATGCTTACTTTCCTTTCCCGTCCATGGATACCGTGATCCGGCTGGCGCTGTCGCTCTGGGAGCCGTGGATGGTGTAATGCTTCTTCCCCTCCATTTTCCTCTCCAGGAGTCTGAGAAGACGGGTGACGGTGAAGGTCAGCACGAGATACACCAGGGCAATGATGAAGAAGGCCTCAAAATAGCGCCCGTAGCTGCCTGCCGCGCTCTTTCCGGTAAAGTAGAGCTCGTTGAGGGAGATCACGTTGAGGACGCTGGAATCCTTGATGTTGACCACAAACTCGTTGCCGATGGAAGGCATGATGTTCCGCACCGCCTGGGGCAGGATCACATGCACCATGCTCTGCCAGTGAGTCAGACCGATGGCCGTGGCCGCCTCCTTCTGTCCCTGATCCACGCTGATGATACCGCCCCGGATGATCTCCGCCATGTAGGCGCCGGTATTGATGGACACAATGAAAATGGCAGCCGGCAGGACCGGTGTGCCCCGCCCGATGATGCCCACCATCATGGAACCGTAATAGATCACCATGCTCTGGACGATCATGGGGGTGCCGCGGAAGACTTCGATATACACATTGAGAAGGAAATGCAGGATTTTCAGGGGCACACGGGTGTACCACCTGCCCTGAGGCAGGGGGATCGTCCGGAGGATGGCCACAAGAAGGCCGATCACAAAGCCCAGAATCGTGCCGGAAATGGCGACCTCAAGGGTCACCAGGGTCCCTTTCAGGAAAAGGTCTCCGTATTTTTCCATCAGGAAGCTGACCCAGGAAAAAAAGTTCGTGGGAATATTGGCAGCCATCGCAGAACCTCAATTTCTTGTCTTTCAGAAAACAGGAAAGGATAAGGGACACTCTGGCCCCTTATCCCGGAATAGTTTACTCGGCCACCAGCGGCTGACGGGATGTGGCTTCCAGCATGATCTGCACCCGCTCCTCTTCGCTGATGGAGGCAAGCACCTCATTGATTGCGTCCTTGTAGGGACTGCCGTAGGCGATGCCGATGGAAATGGCCGTGTCATCCTCACTGGCCTCAAAGCCCATGCCTTCGTCAAACTTCACATAGGTCAGGCCGGGATTGGCCATGACGTCCGCCTCGGCACCGGGGCGTTCCGCCACATAGCCGTCCACGGAGCCGGCCAGAAGGTTGACAATCATGGCAGGGAACGTCTCCCGGGGCATGTCGTGAATCACACCGGGAATCTGGTCGATGACCGTGTCGTGGAAGGTGTTCAGCTGGGCGCAGATGACGGCGCCGGAGAGATCTTCCAGCTTCTTTGCCCCGGCGTAGGGACCGTCGGCGCGGACCACCACCACCAGCTCACTCTGATAGTAGTAATCCGTGAAATCAATGGTCATTTTCCGCTCCGCGGTGGGGCTCATGCCGGCAATGATCAGGTCGATGTTCCCCGCATTCAGGGAGGGAATCAGGCCGTCCCATTCGGTCTTGACCACTTCCAGTTCCATATCCAGAGCCTCAGCGATGCGCCGGGCAATCTGCACGTCATAGCCATCCGCGAAGCCGTTCCCGTCGGCGATGGCGGCTGTGAATTCCGTTTCCCGGGTCTGCTGCCAGTTGTAGGGCGCATACCCGCATTCCATGCCGACCCGGAGCTTTCCCTCCCCCAGGGCTGTGACGGCGGTCATCATCAGCAGGACAGACAGAAGAACAGCCAGAAGTTTTCTCATGCGCGTTTCCTCCTTTTCCGCACAAAAAAGGTGAATGGCCTGCGCCACTCACCCCTGATTTTCCGCGAAAAAACAGAGCCTGTGAATAGCGCTCCATGGCCTGAACCATGACAGTCACGGAGATGTTCTCTCCGGGACCAACGCCCCTGCCCGGCCAGGCAGAAGCATTTCGGCGGCTTCCCCTTTCCCGCGTGATCATAACCCCGGCCGGGCTCCCGCGCGCTACTCATGTCCGCCGCTCCTCTATTCCATCCGGTTCCCCGGATGACGCGCCGACTTTACTCCATCCCCCGGTTTTTGTCAACTGTCTCCCATGAGCGTTATTGTTTTTTGGCTGTTCATTCCCTTCCCCCTCAGGCCCTGTAAATTGGCGTTTTCAGTGTTTTTTCCCATTCATCCGGCTTGCTTTCTGCCCTTTGAGGATTTATGATCGGGTTACGGCTGTCTTTCATGCGGATATGCCCTTGACAGACCGTGTAAACTGATTGCCGTAAGGATAGCCCCGCCTTATGGTTCGAGGCGGAAAGGACCCGGTCCGGGTCAGGAAGATCGAGGTATGCCAATGATCAGTTTCAGCTCGAAAAAGTCCAGGATTGTTTTTGCTCTCATTCTTGCCGTCATCATCGTCCTGTTCGCCGTGAGCGTGATCAGGACGAACGCTTTCAACCGCATGAAGCACACAGCGGTTTTTTCCGGGCCGACTCTGTTCTCACCGGAGGACTCAAAGGCGGCAGAAGTCTCGGTCTCAGCCGTTCCCCGGGGCAGCACCTGGACAAAGGTTTTTGACCTGGACAGCGAAGGCCTGACGGATCATAACTTTCAGGCCTACACCTACGATTTCACCATATCCAACAACACAAGGGACGAGGTGAAATCCTTCTCCTTCAGGCTGACCTTCAACCGGCTCGTCTTCCTGATGTCGGGATGGAACGGTTCCGTGGAGATCCATCAGAAGATCAACGGGGGCGAGATCGTTTCCACCATCCCTGACCTGCGGGATTTCGTGCCCTCTGACTACCCGCTGGAAATGGTCACCTTTGACGGGGAAACGCTGGTGGTCATGAAAGCGGGAGATTATTTCATCTATACTCCAAGCTCCAGCATGAACGCGGTGGAAATGCCCATTGAGCCTCATGAGGGAACAACGCCCGGCTTTATCCTCTACACGGCCATCGGGGAATCCATTGAGGCTTCAACGCTGGAACTTGAGTATGTCTTCTACAGAACGCTGACCAGTGATCCCCTCTTCTGGATTTCCCTCGGAGCCATGGCTCTCTGGCTCATCGCCCTTGCCATCGCCCTGATCACCACCGCCCAGGTTCGGAAATACAATCAGCGGCATGAGCGGGATAATGAAATCATCAATGAATCCATCGAAACCTTCACCGGGTTCATTGATGCCAAGGACCCCTACACCAACGGCCACTCCAAGCGGGTTGCCCGCTATACCCGCATGATCGCGGAAAGAATGGGCTATGAGGGAGAAGAGCTTGACAGGATTTACTACACAGCCCTTCTCCACGACTGCGGAAAGATCGGCGTTCCCGACAATATCCTGGGCAAGCCCGGAAAGCTGACGGAAGAGGAGTTCAGGATCATCAAATCCCACACCGTCATCGGCGGGGATATCCTGCGCTCCTTCAAAAGCCTTGAGAACGTGGGGGAAGGCGCCCTCTATCATCATGAGCGTTATGACGGAACGGGCTATCCGGAGGGCAGAGCCGGGGAAGCGATCCCCCTGATCGCCCGGATGATCTGTGTCGCGGATTCCTTTGATGCCATGAACTCTAACCGGGTCTACAGACATAAGCTCACCAGAGAACTCATCCTTCGGGAGATTGAAACCAACAAGGGCCTCCAGTTCGATCCCCAGATCGCAGATGTCATGCTGAAGCTTCTGCGGGATTCAGAGGAGCTTTTCGACATCTGATCATACGGGGACACCTGCGGCACCGGAATCGTTCCGGTGCCTTTTCCGTATTTCCCGCTGCATCCCCAGGCGAAAAAACCGAAAGGAGAAAGGGACAGGCTCCTCTGTCACGAGGGCATCCCGTACAGCGCGGAGGGAGAAGAACCCGGACAAGGGAAACCGCGGCGGATCAGGAACGAGCGGAGGCAATCTGTTCTCGAATTCCGGGTAAAAACACAGGGCGATCCATAAGGACGGCATACCTTTCAGTAGAACGGGAAGCCCGAAGATGTGACAGGACTCAGACGCCTCAGTGATCCGTGACTATCCTCATCCTCCTCAGGGACACCGGGGAGAACAGATGCTCTCCATCCGGAAAATCAGGGTATCCGTGTTTTCCGTCCAACTTTACAACCACCGCACCGGGGTGATACAATCCGAAGCGGACCCAAGCAAAATCATTAAAGGAGGCTGTTATATGAAAAAGACATGGTTGGCTGTCCTGCTCGCGTGCATCATGGCCTTCAGCCTGATCTCCGTGGTCGCCGTGGCAGAAAAGACGGAAGAAGCTCCCGGACTGGACAAACTGCTCTCAGATCTCCAGGCGGTTTTCTCCTGTGAGGGAGAGAAGGATATGGAGAAAGATCTGGCCGATCTAGGCAAGGAATTCGAGGCATTCTTCCGTGCCCTGGATGAACAGATGTCCAGCGAGAGCGCAAAGCTTGACAAATCGATCGAGGAATTTGCGGACTCCTTCAAAAACGAACAGGGCGAGTTCAACCCGGACGCCATCTTTGAATTCCTTGGCCTGGATAAGGAACAGATCATGAGCGAAGGCGCCAAAGTCAGCGAGGCCGCGATGGAGTGGTTCAGCTCTTTCCAGGATGAAAAGGGTGAGTTCAACCCCGACGCCCTCTTTGAACTTCTCGGTCTGGACAAGAAGCAGATCATGAGCGAGGGCGAAAAAAACTGCGATGCCGTGAAGGAGTGGTTCGGCTCATTCCAGAATGAAAAGGGTGAGTTCAACCCGGATGCCCTCTTTGAGCTTTTCGGTCTGGACAAGGAACAGGTCATGAGCGAGGTCGAAAAAATCAGCGAAGCCGTCACGGAGTGGTTCGACTCATTCCAGAATGAAAAGGGTGAGTTCAACC
>CACYGY010000140.1 GCA_902774025.1 uncultured Eubacteriales bacterium | reverse complement strand
TCAGGTACCCTGACTGCTCCCGGAAGGCTTCCATGTTCAAAAGACCCGTGAGGCGGTCTACCTTATGGTTCTGCAGAAAGATCTGTGTTTCGGCAAAGCTGTTCTGGTCCGGATTCTCAAACTCTGTCTTTTCCACGTCGATGATAAAGACATAGTAGTAGACCCTGCCGTCCCTGCCGTATACCAGGTGTCCGAAGTTTTCCACATAGCGGCAGGGACCTTCTTTGGGGACAATGCGGTACCGGACATAGTCATGGCGCCTGTTGGTGTTGAAGGTCTGTACCAGAATGGCGTTCTCCACATGGCTCAGGTCCTCCGGATGCACCATGCCCCTGAAACTGTTTCCTGTGTATGCCCTGAACTCCTCCATGCTGCCGCAGCCGAACAGTTCAATCACGTTCCTGTCGGCGAAAAGCAGTTCCTGATCATCAAGGGCGTTGTACACGAAAAAGCCGCCCGGAACGCCGGATGGGATGCCGGGTGGATCCCATGATTCAGAAAATGGTTTTTCCTTATTCATCTTCAGCACCTCGAATCTGATGGCTATGTCGCTTCCGGTCATCTGCTTTCTCAGACTCCGGAGGCAGTGACAGCATCTGCTGTGCAGGTCTGTTGTTCTGAAAACGGGTTTTCAGCGCCTGATGAGAAGGCGGACTGTGTTCCCGGCATTTCCGGGAGATGGGAAGCATTCCGGTTTTCCCGTCGGTTTTATAGTGGATGCTGTTTCAGCTGCCCGGAGGATGTCCGGAGGGAAACGGACCTGTCCGTAACGGTCAGGCTCTCAGTCCCGGTCATCTTACCAAAGAGGGGTGAAGCTCTGAAGTCTGCCCGGATGGATGAACCTGACCATCCGTCTTTGCAGCACTCTGCCTCTTCGGCGTCGTCTCCGGACAGTTTCGACTGGTATCTTCTGCATGATTCTTTCGCTGTTTTCTCTCTGATTCCTTTTTTTCGGGAGATATTATTCATTTTCCGGAATCCCGAAAGCACTCTATTTCAGGCACTCCCCTTTGGACGCGGGCATGAAGTGGACCCTGCGGTATTTTCCTGTTCATGGTATCTGAAATAGTGTGAAGCCCCGTTCTGAACGCAACATGGGGAACGGAGCGTTACGGAATCGTCCCTATGGGGATTTCCCCGGTGCTGTTATCCGCGATCCGGTGAACCCGGAGGAAGAGCGTCGGGATGCAGGCTGATTCTGAGGATGGGGGAGAGAATGAGACAGCGGACAGGTTCTGCGGATTCAGGATGCTGCCCGGCAAAAAGCCCCCTCTCGGGAGAGGAGGCTCATCTGCCGCAGGCATATGCATTTTTTCAGATGATGGTCACAGACGGTTCAGCAGGACCAGCAGACGGAAGAGAAACAGTTCAAGTCCCTTCAGGCCGATACAGTTCCTTTTCAGAAGGATGCGCTTTTTTCCACGGTCCTCCGGATAATGGGCAAAAGCCGTGGTCAGCTCCCTGCATGCCGCGTCCATGTCCGCTCCGTAGGCCTTCTCCAGCCGGAGTGCCTGACGGGAGCGGCTGCATTTTTTGGAGCCTTTCCAGAAGTTTCCGGCTTTCCGGAGAAGTTCACGGGCGGAGCGGTAAGCCGGCCCGATCACATTGCCGGCGTGCTGCCGGTAAACCATATGGGGCCGGGGGTCATAGACGACATGGCCGAAACAGGCGATGATCTGGTAAATCGTCCAGTCATGAAGTTCAATGCCCAGATGATCGGCATCATACTGCCGCAGGCGCTTCATGGCAGCATGATTGAATACGAAGGTGGCCCCGGGTACAAGGTTCCTGAGCAGCGCGTGGGGATAGTCCGTCTTTTCCGGGCGGGTCATGTGCTGCTTCAGGAGCTGCATGTTTTCGTCCGCTACCCGGACATCACAGCAGTACAGAGCCGGGAGGTCCGGGTTTTCCTTCTCAAGGGCGGAGACCGCCGTTTCCAGCTTGTCCGCGTCCCAGAGGTCATCCTGATCACACAGGGCATAGAAATCCGCATCCGTGCAGTTCCGGATGAGATGCCAGAAACTCCGGGCCCATCCGAGATTTTCCCCCGCCGTCCACTGAAGGAGGCCCTGCTTCCGGTACGCTTCCAGAATGCCCCGTGTCCCGTCCGTGGATCCGTCATCCCGCACCAGAATGCCCGTGCCCGGCAGGGTCTGATGAGGCAGGCTTTCCAGCTGCTCTCTCAGGTATTTTTCGCCGTTGTAGGCGGAGATCAGCACCCAAAGTTTCATCCGCTGTTCCTCATCCCCAGGCATTTACCCCTCCAGA
The DNA here is from genome assembly GCA_902774025.1 of uncultured Eubacteriales bacterium. Taxonomy (GTDB): domain Bacteria; phylum Bacillota; class Clostridia; order Christensenellales; family Aristaeellaceae; genus UBA2943. The sequence continues at coordinate 3,617 of CACYGY010000140.1, read as the reverse complement.
AGCCCAGGAACCGCACAGTAATATGAGTGAGAAAGACAAGGCATTCCAGGACTTTTCCCCTCCTCAGCAGAGCGCGGGATACGTAGCCCGTCAGGTCAAAGCCCTGACTGCGGACAGCGACATCCTTCAGTCTTCCCTCATACTGCTTCATGACCATCCCGATGCGGACATAACGCCGGTAGTCTGCGGTGAGTGTGCTTGTATGGGAATGCCAGACGGAGGCTTCCGGCTGATAGACAAGGGTGTAGCCGGAGTGCAGAAGCTTTGCTGAGATCATCATGTCCTCATTGGTCAGGATGGGCTGGTCAAAACCGCCCACCGCTTCGTAGGCGGAGCGCCGGAAGGCGGAACTTGTGTCCGAAAAGAAGAAGGCGTTCACCCCATAGCTGGAAATCATATCGGCATTCCAGGCATAACCCTTTTCCGGGTAACGCCTTTCCCGGATCAGTTTTTCGAATTCCGGTGCATCCGGATTGGCCACCTGTCTTCCGAAAACGCCTCCGACCTTTTCCTCCGTGAAGGGGGAGAGAATGGTCTCCACATAACGTGTGCTCATGGGGATTGCGTCCTGGGACAGAAACAGCACGAACTCTCCCGTGCTCTGCCGGAGCGCAAGATCCCGGGTGCCGCCGTGGTCAAAGTTCCGGGCGGGGATCTGGAGGAACCGGATGTGCTGATCATACCGTCCTGCAATCTCTCTTGTGGCGTCGGAGGACTCTGAGTCAATGACGATGATCTCCGGCACGATGGTCTGGGCAAGAAGGCTTTCCAGCTGCCTTTCCAGAAACTTTTCCGCGTTGTGTGTCGGAATGATGATGGAAATGCTTTTCATGATCAGTCTTCCCTTTGGCGGTAAACTCTGTTGTCTCAGGTTCGTCGGAACGTCTCAGACACAGGGAAAGGGTGGGCAGGAATGGTGCTTTCCGGTCAGGAGAGCAGACGGGGCACCATTTCCGTGAAGGCCCACAAAGACATAAGAAGGTACGCAATGGTCAGGATGATGCCCGGATGGAGCGTGCGGCACTTCTCCTTCGCAGGAGGATCAAGCTCCGGGGAAATGGGATCCAGACCCCAGGCAAGCATGAAAGCGATGGGGATGATCAGGGTTATGATGTATCGCCCCTGAGGCTGATAGTCCCGCATGTAGGAGCCCCAGCAGGTCAGGAACAGGGTAATGACGCCGGAAGCGGCCATCAGCAGGCACAGCATCCAGTCCTCCCGGCTCTTCTTCTTCCGGACGAACACCGCAGCATACAGCACAATGGCCAGGAGAAAGAAGGCATAGTAGATCCCGTAGCGTACATCGGGCAGGTAGATGTCCATGTATCCGAAGACGCAGATGAAACTGCGAAAGGTCATCCGTGTAAACTCACGATCCCGCCGCGTAAAGAACTCGGTCAGGGAAATCCCCTGCTCGCGGGGGCAGTTGTAAGGCCCCACCTGGACACCCTGCTCCGTAAGGCGGGCGCGGGATGCAGCCTCTGAAGCGATGCCGAGGAAATCCCCGCCGTGGAGGACGGCATTGCGGATGAAAAACCATCCTGCCAGCAGAAGACAGATACCGGCGATCCAGACGGTCATTCTCAGGAATGTCCGCATTCTGCGGGGATCCTCCCGGTTCAGAAGGACGGAGAGGACGCAGAGGAATCCGAAGATCAGGAGCCAGCCATAAACCGAATAGTAAGACAGAAGGCCCAGCGAAAACCCGCCCCCCATGCCGGCGCAGCTTCTGACCGACCATCGGTCACGGTTTCCCCGGATGAAAAAGTACAGAAGCATACTGACGGCGCAAAGCGTCAGCGCATCGTTGTTCTGGTACATCCCCAGAAACAGAACCTGAGGCAGAAAACAGACAATGACGGCCATCAGAATCGCTGAGATGCGTTTTCTGAACAGCAGATGTCCAAGCCGAAGGCAGAAAAAACAGGTGAGGGAGACGGCAAGGACACTGCCCATGCGGGAGGCGGTCAGCAGAGCGTCCCCGGAGGCGGTCAGGAAGGAGACCACCTTCATGAAACACGCGCCTGCCATGGAGGAGAGATAGGGCCGGAGGGCATAGGAGAATCCCCAGGCGCCGATGCTCCGCACGGGGGGATGGGTCAGGGGACTGATCGCATATTCCGCGGAGGAGGGCATGAGGAGGGTCTCAGCTTCATCTCCTGTGGGCAACTTTCCGGTCCTGTGCATCCAGTTGGACAGAAGCTGCCGGCCCAGTTCATCCGGGCACTGATCCATGGGCAAAAGGCACGCGCCTGTCAGGCAGATGATGAAAACAAGCAGGACCAGCAGGCATTCCGACCAGTGCATATCCCTGAGAAAGCCTTTCATGCAAAGTGCCTCATTTCGAGTAGCTTTTACGAACCTGCAGCGGGTGGTTTTCATCTTCTGTCAGAAGAATCCGGGGATTGAAATAGGGATCTCCCGCTTCCGTCTCATTGATCCAGCGATAAAGGAAATGCATTCTGTCGGACAGACGGCGATTTCTGACATCCTCAGGTTCAGGCTGAAGGGTTTCTTCGCTTTCTGTCTGACACAGCTCGCAGAAGGGCGTCCACACAATCAGGAAACCGGCCTGTCGGACACGGATGCAGAAATCCACATCGTAGTATTCCTCCGTGAAACTGTCGTCAAATCCGTTGACCAGGCCGGGGAGCTTCCGGCGGAACATCATGCAGTCCGATGAGACGGCGGTAAGGTTCTGGGCGACCATCAGCCGGCCCATATACCCCATGTTCTCCCGTGCAATGGAATGAAAGATACGCAGGGGAATGCCGGAATAATCATAGGCGTAGCCGGCATGACGGATCATATTGTTCCCGTCATAAATCTTCGCGCCCACAGCGCCCACGTCGTCCCGCTGGGCATACATCAGCATTTCCTGGATCCAGTCAGGTGTGAGGATCTGCGTGTTCTGGCTCAGAAGGACGACGTATTCTCCCTCACAGGATTCCATCCCGGTGTTGATCATGGCCGGGTAATTGCTGTTTTCCTTCCAGGTCAGGAAACGGATACTGCCCCATTTTTCCTCCGGCCTGACCGCGGTCTCCCGTTCTTTCTCCCGGTTGCTCCTCCTCTTTTTCCGGCTTTTTTTCGTCTCTGCTGGAAGTCTGCTCTGCCACTTCTGTTCCCAACGGCTCACCACAACAATTTCATACGCACTCCATGTGGATTGCCTGGTGATGGACTCCAGACAGGCATCCAGAGCGGTCGGGTCGTCATAATCGAAGATCAGGATGGAAACCTTCGGGGTGCCCTGAATGGCGAAACGAACACGGTAATTGGGAATGCCCGGCTGGATGGGAGTCACCTCACCCTGAAGGCCCATGCGTTTGAGACGTTTTTCAAGGGAGCGCACACCTGCCTCAATGGCATAGGATTTGACGCCCACGTGCATAGCCGTGGATTTTTCATGGGCCCGCCAGTAGTAAAGAACCTCCGGAATGTGCACGATACGGTGGGCCAGTTCCGTCAGCCTGAGGGTGATGTCATCCTGAACTTTTTTGAAAAATATACGCCTGAAAAATATCCTCTATGAAATCACTGCAAGCAGCTCATTCAGATCACTATCTGAGATGCTCATCTGATTAAAAACCATTCGCTGTAATCTTGTTAATCCG
>CACYGY010000139.1 GCA_902774025.1 uncultured Eubacteriales bacterium | reverse complement strand
TCGAGGTTCCTTTTCTGCAGTACATCGACCCCGATGCGCGCATAGTCCCGATAATCATGCGCCGCCAGGACATCAGATCCGCGGAGAGATTGGGACAGAAGATCAGGGAAGCGTGCGAAGGATATGATGTGGTTGTGATAGCATCGAGCGACATGTCGCACTACATTCCCAAGAAGGCCGCAGAGAAGTTCGACATGATGCTTCTGGACAGAGCTGTTGCATTGGATATCCCGGGCATGTATGAGGCCATCATGAGATACGACATCTCGGCATGCGGTTACGGCCCCATAGCGGCGATGATAACGGCCACACAGCCCACCGAAGGAACGCTTTTGAAGCATTCCGACTCGTGGGATTCGCTGAACTACATGAAAGATTCAGTCGTCGGATATGCCAGTGCGATTTTTAGTTAATTATAAAAATAACGCATGGTAATTGCAGTTCAATGTCAGAAGAAGAGCAATTTGACTTATTCTGTACACAGTGCGGACAGAAGCTCACCAAGGATGGCTTCGATATTCCCTTTGAGGTCTTCCTGGGCTTTGAGGGAGACAAGGTGCCGGATATTGACCTGAACTTTTCCGGTGAGTACCAGAACAAGGCCCATCACTATGTGGAGGAGCTCTTCGGCCGGGACCATGTGTTCAGGGCCGGTACCATATCCGCTCTGGCGGACAAGACGGCCTACGGATTTGTGAGCAAATACATGGAAGAGCGGAACATCCAGTGCGGGAATACGGAAAAGGACCGCCTGGCCCAGGGCTGCGTGGGTGTGAAGCGCACAACCGGACAGCACCCGGGGGGCATGGTGGTGGTGCCCATGGAGTATGAAATCTGTCAGTTCACCGCCGTCCAGCATCCCGCGGACGATCTGGAGAGTGATTTCACCACCACCCACTATGATTTCAACTCCATGCATGACATCCTGGTGAAACTGGACTGCCTGGGGCATGATGACCCCACCATGATGCACATGCTGGAGGAACTGACGGGCATCAACTTCAAGGATGTCCCTCTGGACGACTGGGGGGTGCGGTCTCTGTTCCATTCCCCGGAAGCCCTGGGCGTGACGGAGGAGGATATCCTCTGCAATACCGGGACCTATGGCGTGCCGGAGTTCGGCACGGGCTTTGTCCGGGGCATGCTCCAGGAAACCCAGCCCAGCACCATGGAGGAACTTCTGCGGATTTCCGGATTGTCCCATGGTACGGATGTGTGGCTGGGGAACGCCCAGGACCTGATCCGTGCGGGCACGGCCACCCTGTCGGAATGCGTATGCTGCCGGGATGACATCATGAACTATCTCATCTCCAAGGGCGTGGCCCCGAAGATGGCCTTCACCACCATGGAAAGTGTCCGCAAGGGCAAGGGCCTGAAGCCGGAAATGGAAAAGGCCATGGTGGAGGCGGACGTACCCGAATGGTTCATGGACAGCTGCCGGAAAATCCAGTACATGTTCCCCAAGGGGCACGCCGTGGCCTATGTGACCATGAGCCTGCGGGTGGCATGGTATAAACTGCACTATCCCCTGGCCTACTACTGTGCTTATTTCACGGTGCGGGGGGACGGGTTCAACGCTTCCACCATGCTCATGGAACCGGATGTGTGCCGGAGCAGGCTCAGGGAAATCCGGGCCCTGGAAAAACCCACGGCCAGGGATAAGGAAACGGCCACGGCCCTGGAAATGGTCCTGGAGATGACCTCGCGGGGCATCCGTTTCCTCAGAGTGGACCTGTACAGAAGCGAAGCCACAAGGTTTGTCATGGAAAACGGACATCTCCGCTGCCCCTTTACCAGTCTTGCGGGACTGGGGGAGAGTGCGGCCATGCCCATCCTGGAGGCCCGGAAAAAGGGTCCCTTCCTGTCCGTGGAGGACCTGCGGGAGCGGGCGCACGTGGGGCAGGCGGTGATTGAGCTCCTGCGGGAGCACGGAGCCCTGGAGGGACTGAGCGAGACCAGTCAGATGTCCATGTTCTGAGGGGAGAGAGATATGTCAACACTGTATAAAGCCCGGGTCTGCGCAGTAGGCAGAGAAGAGGATGTCAGCCGGCTTCTGACGTGCCTGCTCATGAATGCCGGAGCCTATGACGCCCCGGAGGACCGCCCGCCCTATTCCATCGGGGAACTGGAGGAGCAGGTGCAGCGGTATGCTTTTGAAAACGGAGGGCAGGGAGACACCTTTATGTATGAAATGGTGTCCACCATGCAGTGGGGGGACGCGGAGGACGGGAGCTGCCGCATGACGGTGGAAAGACACGGAAGCGGTTATTACGCTGTCTGCTTTTCCTATGACTCCCTTCACGCTTTCCAGCCCCATGACTGGCTGAATCTGCATCTGGCCTGCGGGCGTGTGCTCATGGTGGCGCTCAGGGCTTCGGAAGATTTCCTCATGGACAAGGGAGAAGTCATCTTTTCGGGCGGGGATGTCCGGGACAACTGGGATGCCATGACCGAGTGCTGGCTGTATCTCATGGAGCAGTATACCTGCGGCCTGCCCCCGGAGGATGCGGTGGAAAAGCTGAGAAGAATGGGCAGGATCATGGAGGAGGAAGAGTATGACGCCGGCGTCAGGGATACGCTTCTTTCCTGCATGCACCTGCTCAGAGGCCTGGCGGAAGCGGGCGCGGACCCGGAGAAACTGGGACAGGCCATGCATCTGTGTCTGGAACGGAGGGACTATGCCCGGCTGTGGCAGTTTGAGTATCTGATCGCCCAGTGGTACCTGTGGGAAGTTCAGCATCTCTGCAAGTGGACGGCCTGTCTGGAATCCGTGCTGAAGGCATGGGACGAGGAAGAAAACGCAGGGTGACAGGCAGGAATCCTGCCGGGCGCATGGAATGAAAGGGAGAAGGAGTTGAGGGTATGCAGGACAGGAGAAGACTGAACAGTTATCAGATCAAATGGCGTTTCCTCCTGACCGTGGTGGGCGTTCTTCTGATTGCCTTTTTCTTTGGCGTGAGCCGCAATGCCAGCGATCTGGAGGAAATGCGCATCAAGGAGGAGACCCTCCAGTCATCCCTGAGCCAGAAGGAAATGGAAAAGATTGCCCTGCAGCAGAAAATGGACGCGGTGGGGAGCAATTCCTATATCGAGAGCCACGCCCGTACGGAGTACGGATACCTGAAGACGGGAGAAATCCGCTTTGAGGTGCAGAATCCCGAGGCCCTGGACCGGTATACGGAAGAAGAATGGAAACGCCTGGTGGACGGGAACGGGGAAGAATAAGGACAGGAAAGCCCATGAATGGTCATGGGCTTCTTTTCGTGGAGGAGAGGAGGAAAAGGCGTGAAGACCGCTGTCATCGGGATCGGGTCCAATTCGGTACGCATGCTGGTTTCGGAGATCCAGGGTGAGGAAGGCAGAAGGATACGCCGGGAGCGTGAGGGTACCCGCCTTTTCACGGGACTGGATGAAAACCGCATGCTCCAGGATTCTGCCATGCTTCATACCTGTGAGGCGGTGGAAGCCATGGCGGAGCTGGCCCGGAGAGACGGCGCGGAGGAATTCCTGCTCTTTGCCACATCGGCCACAAGGGACGCGGTGAACCGGGAGGCCTTTGGGGAACTGCTCAGGCGGAGAACGGGCATGGACATGGTGATCTGCTCCGGGGAGGAGGAGGCCATGTACTCCTTCCTCGGGGCCGTGGAGGAAGGATACTGCGGCGTGGTGGATATCGGGGGCGGATCCACGGAGATTGTCACCGGAAGTCCCGAAAAGCTTACCTGTGCCTTTTCCTGTCAGATGGGCGCGGTTCGGTTTTTCAGGGAATGGCCTCTTGAAAACAGCGGGGATATGGAACGGGTGATCCGTGCGGCGGAGGCTGTCCTGGAGGAAAATCTGAGGCGCCACCCCGTTGAGCGAATGCCGGACACGTGGTGCGGTACAGGAGGCACCTTCACCACGCTGGCATCCATGAACCGGGGGGTCCCCTGGACGAACAGACAGGGCATGCACGGGACGGAGCTGGAGAGGGGCGAGGTGGAAGAACACGGAAAACGCCTGGCGGACATGACCGTGGAGGAAAGGAAAAAAGTGCCGGAAATCCAGCCCAACCGGGCGGACATTATCGTGCACGGGATCTGCATTCTCCTGGCCTGTATGCGTGTTCTCGGGATGAGAAAGATAAGGGTGAGCGAATACGGAAACCTGGACGGGTATACCCGCTCCGTGTATCATCTCCGGAAGCTGCAGTGAAGACTTGCTTGCGCCCCGGGCGCTTGTGCGCTATAATGCTCGGGTATCCAAAGAAAGAAGAATGGGAGACGGTTAACGATGCATAAGAAAGCTCTGCTTGCATGCCTGCTGGCGCTGACCATGCTGCTCAGCAGCTGCTCGCTGATCAAGAAGGACGCGGCGGTGGACGCGGCCACGGAAATTCTCCGCGTTTATGATAAGGTCTATACCAAGGGTGAGCTTCAGCCCATGGTGGACAGCTATCTTCTGCAGCAGCAGTCCTACTACTATCAGTATTACGGAATGAACATGGACGTCACCACCGAGTCCGCCATCCAGCAGGGACAGAAGGACGTGGTGGATTCTCTGATTCAGCAGGCTGCCATTGAGCACAAGGCTCAGGAAATGGGCCTGGACACCCTGACGGAAGAAGAGCAGACGGAGCTGGACGAGTTGTGGAATGAATATCATGAGATGATCCACAACTATCTCTTCAGCGATTCCGAACTGCAGGGTGAGGAACTGGAGAAGGCTGTGGACGATACGGTAACGGCCTATTTCGGCGTCACGAAGGAGACCCTGAAGGCCAGCAAGATCCAGGACAAGGTGAAGGCTGAAGTGGTCAAGGATATCACGGTCAGTGAGGAAGAAATCAAGACTGAGTATGACAGCCGGGTGATGAACGCCCAGACCAACTACGAGAACAGTCCCGCTTCCTTCGGCTCAGCCTTTAACAATGGCAGCACCTATTACTACAGGCCTGCCGGTTTCCGTCTGGTGAAGCAGATTCTCATCAAGTTCCACGAAGAGGATGAGACGTTCATCAGCGACCTGACCAGCAGGATCACGGCCCAGAACAATACCGTTTCCTCCCTGCGCACCTCCCTGACGGAGGCGGGCGTGGAGGACGTGGATGCCCTTCTGGCAAATGTGACCGTGAAGGCGGAAGCCGTGATGGATGAAAAGGCCGCTGAGGTGACTCAGGCCGTGACGGAAGCCGCCGAGCAGGCTGCAACGGAAGCTGCTCAGGCCGTGGCTGAGAAGGCTGGTGACGTCGAGGAGGCTGCAAAGGCCGCTACGGAAGCCGCCACCGAGGCTGCAACGGAAGCCGCGAAGGCCGCTGCGGAAACCATCGCCAGAACCGTGCCTGAGCTGAACGTTTCCGTGGATGCCGTGTTTGATGAGGGCGTGGCCGATGACGTGAAGAAGCTGGTGACCTCTCTGGCGGAGGCCATGGCCAGGGCCGAGTTCTATGAAAACATGAAGAAGGGGGCACTGGCGGAAGCCTTTGCCCTCATCGACGCGGAGACGGACGAGATCCTCAGCCAGCTGAATGACGGTGCGGACTGGGATACCCTGATGGCTGAAAAGACGCAGGACCCCGGAATGCAGGGAGACAGGGCAACCGCGAAGACCGGCTATGCGGTCAACGCTTCCATGACTTCCTTCGATGCTGCTTTCCTGGATGCCGCCCTGGCCCTGGAAAAAGTGGGTGATGTGTCCGGCAAGGTGGCCAGTGATCTCTACGGCTACTACATCATCAAGTATGTGGGCGATGTGGAGGAAGGCCCCGTAGAACTGGAGACCGTGCGGGATACCATCGAGAGCGACCTGAAGACCACCAAGCAGAATGAGGCCTATACGGCAGCTGTGGAGGAATGGGCCAAGGAAGCCAATGCCTACATCGATCTTAAGTCCATGAACAACTGAGCAAATGCGGG
>CACYGY010000138.1 GCA_902774025.1 uncultured Eubacteriales bacterium | reverse complement strand
GCGGGCAGGACAGTGCTTTTTGATATCAGGCTGCTGAAAAACCTCAACCTGAGAAACGGAACGCTGGTGCGCCTAACCACATCCCTGATCATGGGAGGTGTACTGTTCACCGTATCTGTATTCCTGCTGTCCGTCCTGAAACTGACAGCCTTTGAAACGGGTTTGACTCTGGTGCCTATGACGGTGGGGATGATGGCAGCCTCCATCGCTGCGCCTAAGCTGGCTGTGAAAATCGGGCACAGATACAGTATGATTCTGGGATTCACGATCGGCGTTGCCGGATGTCTCATCCTGCGCAACCGGTTCACCCCTAACATCACCTTGACAAGCCTTCTCCCCGGCATGCTTATTTTCGGGTTCGGGCTGGGTTTGCCTATGTCCCTCAGCATCGACGCACCTCTGCTGACGGTTCCTCGCCAGGCTCAGAACAGTTGCTCCGGGCTTGTCTCGACAGGGCAAAGCCTTGGCCTGTCCATGGGAACCAGTATCATCGGCACGGTCATGACGCTGGGCGCAGTCGGCGGGCTTCGGCAGGCAATCAATACCTATACCCCCTTGGAACTGTCCGAGGAAGCATTCAGGGCAAACGCGGAAATATATATGCAGAAAATGGGGCATGTTGATCCGTTGAAGCTGACCGTGCAGGATCAGGATGCATATCAGAAGATAATCAATACTGTCTATCAGGACGCTATGGGGGTGGTTATGATGGTGCTCCTGGGTCTGATGGTCGTTGGCGCTGTCCTGGCGTTTACATTAAAACAAAAACCAGTAAAGACGGAAATGACACCGAAAAACTGAACATGAGCAAACCGGAACAAGGAATATGTATATTTTTTCTGTCACACTCTGCCCTTCAGAACCTGACGGCTCCGAAGGGCAGTTTTCATTTTTGACGAAGGTATCAATTTGGAAAACACGGGAATGTGTGCAAACAAGTGTACAGCAGATGCTGTACATGATATTGACTGCATGCAGGTATAGGATCCTGCCATCCAATGTCGTGGATGAAACGATGCATCTTGCCGATTAAGGCGGGTGATTCGGGACCACAGCATGACGCAGACGAAGCAGGTCATCGACGGACGCCGTGTGCGACTGAAGCGCCTGCGAAAAAGCGGCATAAGCAAGCATGAGTTTCTTTGAATCTGGAGTTTCAGTTTCCTCCTGGTCGGGACATTGCCACGTGTCATTATGAAAATGCCACATTGCCATCCGCCTCTTGACCGCATCCGGCTGATGACCGATCATTGCAGGACAGACACTGGATGGCACCATAGCGAACCGAAAATAGCTGAGGGACACCCATTTACTGTAAGTGCGCTGTCCCGGCAAAAGCGCCTGTGCCGAAAGCCGCCACGTCACGATACCCGGACTGTCACAATAGTGAGGATTGCCTGTGAACCTCGAAAGAAGAGATGACATGCAGGGAAAGACCTCACAGCAATCCAAGGCAGGGAAAGCCTGCTGCATGGCGAAGGGGTTCCGTCAGATCAATCAGTATGGAGAAGGTGTTGCGTGAGAATACCCCCGAAACAGGTCAGAAAACCCTCATCCCAAATCGTGTAATATTTTCGGAAAGGCTCAGCAGAGCACAAATCTTACGCTTTCTTTTTTTCATGAAGGGCCCGGAAGGCCGGCAGAGCGGCCTGCCCTTCCGGGGTGACCGGCTTGATCCAGCGGCCAGTATAGAAATGAATCTGCATGAGAACGAACCGGATGGGCTCGTCTATATAGCAAAAAGCGAAAATCAGTAGGAACGCCCAGTGACGGGACATGCCGCTGAACCAGACCGCCGGAACCACAAGAGCAAACATGAAAACGATCTCCAGGATGGTGCCGTACGCCGCATCCCCAGCTGAACGGTAAGTGTCATTCTGAATCCAGTTTCCCATGCGGATGATAGAGGCAACGCCGTAGATCATCAGCATACCGAAACATAAGTCATAGCTTTCACCCTTCAGGTTCATAGCCCGGAGAATCGGGTCATGCAGAAGAACCAGAAGCGTGGAAACCAGAGCAATGAAGCCCATACACAGGTAGATGAGGCGCCTGGCGCGAACCCAGGCAGTTTCCAGGGATCCGGCCCCGACTTCCTTTCCCACCAGGACCGACGCTGCATTGGAAAAACCCGCAAAGAAGCCGATGATCAGCCCTTCCAGCGTCCGGAATACCGCAGTGGCCGCGATGGCTTTCTCTGACTGCCGCCCAAGCACCACGTTGATGATCATGTTTCCCACGCCTATGAGCACTTCATTGAGAAGGATCGGATAGCATTTGGTAAAATAGGCCCGGACAAAAGTCCGGTTCCAGTGAAAATGCTTCCGGACCTTTAGGACAAAGGGATGATGACGCAGGTGGGAGAGGAACATGATGACCAGAACATTGACCAGAGAAGCGCTGACGGTGGCCACCGCAGCCCCGCGGATCCCCAATGCGGGAAGCCCCAGGTGACCGAAAATGAGCAGATAGTTGAGCAGTACGTTGGTCAAAACGCTGCAGATGGCTCCGTACAGGGGAATCCGCACCTGCTCCGTGGAGCGGAGCAGCGCAGCCATAGCCATGGAATAGACGGTGAGAGGGTAGGAAAAGCCCACAATTCTGAGATAGGTAATCCCCATGGCCTGAACAGACTCTTTGTCCGTATACAGGCTCATGACCCAATCAGGCCGGAAAATGGATACGAGAGAAAACAAAAGGCCGACACTCATCATGCAGGTGAAGGTCAGACCATAGGAACGGTGAATGCCTTCCTCATCCCCGGCCCCCCAATACTGGGCGAAGAAAAGCATGCCGCCCCCGACAAACCCCCAGTATCCACTGAACATAAGAGAGGAAAACTGGGCACAGAGACCCACAGCCCCCACAGAGGTTTCCCCGAGAGAGGAGATCATCATGGTATCGATCATGGACCCGGTGATGGTCAGCAGATTCTGCAGAGCTACGGGGATGGCGATGATGCAAAGGCGGGACAGAAAATCTTTCCAGGAATTGGATTTCATGGAATGGAAACCTCCTCCGCCTCATTTTTCTCCTCATCATCCGGAGGATTCATCACGGACTGAAGCCCCTCCACATGCTCCACCGGCAGGGTAAACAGAATTGTATGAGCTTCCGAACGGATACCGGCCTCCCTCATGATGGCCTGCATAACGTCATTGCGTCTGTGGCGGTTGACCAGTATCAGGATCATTTCCTTCTCATCAGCCAGGGAAACCCCCAGAAAACGCCGGGCCATGGCACCGCCGGTGCCCTTGGCGTGCACTACGGTCCCGCCACCGGCTCCGGCTGAACGTGCGGCGTTCATGACGTCCTCCACATGGCCGGCTTCGGAGATCGCTGCAATCAGCACATATGGAAAATCCTGCTGATCCATTTTTTTCACCTCGTCAAGATGATATGTCTGTCCATACATCAGCTCATTGAGACTGCTCTGTCCGCCGGCAGCGTCCAGAGGAACGGTAAAGGCGATTCCGCTGCCCGCCATCTCCAGTCCCATGCGGGTGACTGCCAGCTTCATGATTTTTTCGCACTTCATATGGTCGGATACGGTAAGAAGCATGATCTTTTCCGTTTCCACCAGTCCCAGCAGATCCAGAATTTTCTGACCGGCCGTTCCGTTGCAGGGAATCGTGAAACAGGTATTCACTCCGCAGTCCTCAACAAAGCGCAGATACCGGTCTCCGTGATTTCTGGGGATAATCAAGGTCAGCAGATCAATTCCACCCATACAAACTCCTTAAAGGTCAATGATTTCTTCCTCGATCATTTCCTCCGTTGATGCATCCTTCCTTTGCAGCAGGCGATACACAAGGCCCAGTGACTGAATGGCGATCAGAGGTGTCATGGCGACCATGGCCACGACCCCGAAGGCATCCGTGGCCAGATTGCCTCCAAGCGCATTGCAGGCGCCCATGGCGAAGGGGAGAAGAAATGTGGCGGTCATGGGGCCGCTGGCCACTCCGCCGGAGTCAAAGGCGATGGATGTGAAAACCGGAGGAACGAAAAACGTGAGGATCAGAGCCAGACAGTATCCGGGAATCAGAAAGGCCATGATGGGCGTGCCCGTGAGGATCCGCAGAATGGCCAGGCCTACGGAAAGAGAGACGCCCGCGGACAGGGAAAGAGACAGAGCCCGGGGAGGGATGGCGCCGGCTGTCATACTGTAAACCTGATGGCAAAGAATCTGAACCGCGGGTTCCGCGCTGACCACGTACCAGCCGATGATCATACCCACAGGTACCATGATCCACCGGATGTCCAGGCTTCCCAGCTGCTGTCCGAGTGCATAGCCCACGGGCATGAACCCCACATTGGCCCCCAGCAGGAAGAGTACCAGTCCAGTGTATGTGTAGACCAGTCCCAGTAGAATCCTGCGGAGAAGAGCGCCCCGGATATGCAGGGAAGTCACCTGGAAAACAACGAAAAAGAGCAGGATGGGCAGAAGGGCCAGGCCGACTTCCTTCAGATAGTCCGGAAGTTCACCCAGAAAAGCGTCAAAGAGCTTCATGGTGTCCGGCGCCTGGACAATGCGGATGCTGGCGCTGCCGCTCTCCTCGGGATGGAAGATCATGCCCAGGATCATCACTGCCAGCACAGGCCCTATGGAAGCCAGGGCCACCAGACCAAAGGAATCACTTTCGGCTTTGGAGTCGCTGCGGATGGATGCCACGCCGAGACCCAGGGAAAGAATGAAGGGAACGGTCATAGGGCCGGTGGTGACACCGCCGCTGTCGAAGGCCACGGCCAGAAAGGAAGCTGGAACCTGAGTGGACAGGAGAAGGACTACGCCATAGCAGATGAGAAGGAGGAAGCGCATTTGAATCTGATACAGAATGCGCAGCATGCCCAGCATCAGGAAAAAGCCAACGCCCAGAGCCACACAGAGAATCAGCGTCAGATCCGGCACGCCCGCTACCTGGGCAGCCAGAACCGTCAGGTCCGGTTCCGCAAGGGTTACCATGACACCCACCAGAAAACTGACAGCGAGAATCAGAGGGAGATTCCGGGAGCGGGTGAGAGCGGAACCTACAGACTCGCCGATGGGCGTCATGCTCATCTCCGTACCCAGGTTGAAGATGCCAATGCCCGCTATGAGCAGGATGGAACCGAAGACAAAGGCGAGAAGCGAGTCACTGGGGAGAGGCACCACAAGAAAGCACAGAACGAGAATGACCAGAGTCACCGGAAGAACACTCTTCAGACTCTCTGCCCACTTCTCCCGCAGTATAGTGTGACGCCGTGGCTGCCCGTTTCTGGCCGAGGGCAGAAGATCTGCCAGAAAGCGAACGGAAGAATCCCGTATTCCCCGCAGACGCTGAACAGGACGCTTCAAGCAGGCTCACACCTTTCATGATAAAATCCTTTTCAGAATATAGGAAGAGACACATGCCTGTCAAGTCGCTGACTTGCTCCCGGAAGACGAAACACGTATAATCACGCCTGTGTTTCCTGATTGACAGGGAACGGATCTCTGTGTATAATTCAGCGCATTAACGCTTTATCACGCTAAATCGAGGTGATTTCATGCATCAGCTTCTCCAGATCCCCGGCGGCATGCAGGATACGCTGCCAGCCGAATGCCAGGCAAAGCGGAAACTGGAATACAGGCTGAGGGAGCTGTTCCGGAGCTGGGGATATTCAGAAATTGAAACTCCCGTTCTGGAGTACTATGAGACACTGAGCGATGAAACCTGGGGATACCGGCCGGAACACGTGTGGAAAACCTTTGACCGGGACGGTCGAATTCTGGCCATCCGCCCGGAGACCACCATGCCAAGTGCGAGGCTGGCTGCGGGTAGGCTCCGGGATGTGCCTCTTCCCCTGCGCCTGTGTTACCTTCAGAACGGATGCCTGTATGAGAAAGACACCCTGTCCATGCTTTCTGAGCGTCCTCAGGCCGGAGTGGAGCTTATGGGAGAGGCTGGACCGGAGGCAGACGCAGAGGCCATCTATCTGGCGGTGGAAACCCTTCGGTCCTGCGGCATCTCTTCTTTCAGTCTCATCCGCTCCCTGATTGACGAGAAGAACGCCCTGGGTATTCAGCTGGCCCTTAAAAAGCACGGAGAAGAGCTGGCCGGGAAAATCATGCAGCTCCCACGCCTCTACGGGGGCGAGGAAGTGATTGAGAAAGCACTGAAGCTGACCTCACATCCCAGATGCCTGCGGGCTCTGAAGAATCTGAGAGATGTTATCCGCATGCTCCGGGATTTCGGATACGGGGATGAGATTTTCCTGGACCTGGGCATGGCTCAGGAAGCCGGGTATTATTCCGGTACGGTCTTCCGTTTTCAGACGCCGGGTGTGGGGCAGGTCCTCCTCTCCGGAGGAAGATACGATGGTCTTCCCGGCAGATTTGGCCGGGACGTGCCCGCGGTGGGATTCGCCATCAATCTCAAACTGTGCCTGATTGCCCTGGAGAGGCAGGGAACGGTTTTTCAGGAACCCGTACCGGACCTTGAGATCGGTTTTGCCCCCGGCAGACTCCGTCAGGCTTCGGAAGCCGCCCGACAGGCGCGGCTGGAAGGGCTGAGCGTCAGCCTTGTGTACGACGCGGAAAAAATCGCCATGGAAGAGCGGAAAAAGAGAGGTCTCTGCAGGGACTTCCGGTATGTGGAATAGGAGGCAGACATGCAGGATATGATCACCATGGCTCTGGCCAAGGGCCGTCTGGCTGAGGAAACCTTCCGCATTCTGGAAAAACTGGGGATCGACTGCTCAGCCCCCCGCAATCCGGGAAGGCAGCTGGTTGTGGAAAACCCGGATGCCCGTCTTCGGTTCATTCTGGTCAAGCCCAGTGATGTGCCCACCTACGTGGATCACGGAGTGGCGGACCTGGGGGTGGTGGGAAAAGATACCCTCCTGGAAGCGGGCAGGCCCCTGTATGAGGTGCTGGACCTGGGATTCGGCGCCTGCAGGCTCTGTGTGGCTGGATATCCCAGCCCTGCAAGAAGCACCGTGAGTCACGCCACTTTCCGGGTGGCCACCAAGTATCCCAATGTGGCCCGCTCCTACTGGGGATCCCAGGGGCAGACCATTGAAATCATAGAGCTTCACGGCTCTGTGGAACTGGGACCGGTGATCGGCCTTTCGGATGTGATTCTGGACATTGTGGAGAGCGGAGCCACGCTGAAGGCCAACGGTCTTCAGGTTCTGGAGGAGGTTTGTCCCTGTTCCGCCCGGCTGGTCTGCAACCGGGTCAGCCTCAAGACGCACCGGGAGAGAATGCAGGCCCTGATTCACGGTATTGAAGAAGTCCTGAAGGAGGCAGAATAAGATGGTGCCGATTCTGAAGAAAGAGGATACGGAAGCCCTGAGGGAGAGACTGAGCGCCAGAGCCCGGATGGGTTCACCGGAGGTTGCCGCCAGGGTCCGGGAAATCGTGGAAAACGTGCGCCGGGAGGGCGATCGGGCGTTGTTCGCCTACACGGAGCAGCTGGATCATGTCCGCCTTGATGCCTCCAGTGTTCAGGTGACGGAGGCGGAAATCGATCTGGCCATGAAGGAAGCGGACCCGGAATGGATCCGGGCCATGGAGGAAGCGGCCGGGCGAATCCGGGTATTCCATGAGAAGCAGCGGCAGAATTCATGGCTTGATTTTCAGGACGGGATCACCCTGGGGCAGAAGATTTCACCTCTCCGCCGGGTAGGCCTTTATGTGCCCGGTGGAACCGCAGCCTACCCTTCCTCGGTGCTCATGAACGTGATACCGGCCCGTGTGGCGGGGGTAAGGGACATCATCATGGTCACACCTCCCGGACGGGATGGAAATGTCAGTTATCCCCTGGTTCTCGCCGCTGCCCGCATTGCGGGAGTGGACAGGATCTTCAAGGCTGGAGGCGCTCAGGCCATCGCCGCAATGGCTTTCGGAACACAGAGCATTCCCAGGGTGGACAAGATCACCGGCCCCGGAAACATCTATGTCGCCATGGCCAAGCGTGAAGTCTTCGGCCATGTGGGGATTGATATGGTCGCTGGCCCCAGCGAGGTACTGGTGGTGGCGGATTCCGGTGCCCGCCCCGACTGGGTGGCCGCGGACCTTCTTTCTCAGGCGGAGCACGATCCCCTGGCGGCAGCAATCCTGGTCACTGACAGTGAGGACATGGCCAGGAGCGTGGATGCGGAACTGGATAAGCAGACGTCCGTCCTGCCCAGACGGGAGGTGGCGGAAAAGAGTCTCGCCTCTTACGGCACCCTGATTGTATGCAGGGATCTGCAGGACTGTGCCGACATGGTCAACGAGTTCGCCCCGGAGCACTGCGAACTGTGCGTCACGGATCCCTGGAGCATGCTGGAGAAGATCGACTGCGCGGGGGCTGTCTTCATGGGGCATTGGTCGCCGGAACCTCTGGGGGATTACATGGCCGGCCCCAATCACGTGCTTCCCACCTCCGGCACGGCTCGTTTCTTCTCTCCCCTGAGTGTGGATGATTTCGTCCACAAATCCTCGGTGATCTTCTGCTCCGAAAAGGAACTTCGGAAGGTGGGGGGACAGGTGGTGCGCCTTGCCAGGAGCGAGGGTCTGGACGCCCATGCCCGGGCGGTGTGTATCCGGTTTGACCAGGAAGGCGGGAAATGAGATGAATGAACAACGCCATGGACACTGTGAGCGGAGAAGCCGGGAGACGCAGATCGAATGCAGTGTCTGCCTGGATGGGAGCGGAAAAGGGGACATTCATACAGGCATCGGTTTTTTTGACCACATGCTGGAAGCCATGAGCCGGTTTGCCCGGATGGATGTAATGATCCGCTGTCAGGGAGATCTTGATGTGGACGGCCATCATACCGTGGAGGACACAGGCATCTGTCTGGGCCGGGCAATCCGGGAGGCACTGGGAGACAGAAGCGGCATCGTCCGCGCCGCCCACGCCTACATGCCCATGGACGAAGCCCTGGCTTTCTGCGTCATCGATATATCCGGTCGCCCTTATCTGGCCTTTGATGCGTCCTTTGACCATCCCATGTGCGGCGGAATGGACACGCAGCTGGCGGAGGAGTTCTTCCGCGCCCTTGCCGTCCAGGCAGGACTGACGGTGCATATGCGTCTGGAGAGCGGAAGAAATGACCACCACCGGATGGAAGCGCTCTTTAAGGCTTTCGGCCTTGCCCTGCATTCCGGCGCATGCCGGGACAGCGGAGTACAGGGGGTCCTGTCCACCAAAGGTCTTCTGGATTGAGGTGAAGCATATGATTCTGTATCCTGCCATTGATCTGATGGGGGGAGAGGCGGTCCGGCTCCGGAAGGGAGAACGGAATTCCAGGGAAGTATTCGGTCAGGGCGTTGATTTTGCAAGAATCTATCAGAAGGAAGGCGCTTCATGGCTTCATCTGGTGGATCTGGACGCCGCCTTTGACGGTTCTTCCTTCTCCCTGCCCCTGATTGAGGAAATCGTGAGGGCCTTTCAGGGAAACGTTGAACTGGGCGGCGGAATCCGAAGCCTGGAGGATATGGAGAAGCGGTTCCAGCTGGGCGTTCAGTGCTGCATTCTTGGCTCTGCAGCCTGCACACATCCGGAAATTGTCCGGGAAGGCGCGGATAAATACCCGGGAAGAATCGTGGTGGGCATTGACGCACGGGATGGAATGGCCACCGTTCACGGCTGGGTGGAGAAGACGGACATTTCGGCAGTGGACCTGGCCCTTCGCATGCGGGACATGGGTATTGAGCGGATCATCTATACCGATGTTTCAAAAGACGGCATGATGCAGGGACCCAATTTTCAGGAAACGGAAAGAATGATCCGGGAAACGGGCATGAATATCGTTATATCCGGCGGTGTCTCCTGTCTGGAGGATGTAAGGCGGGCAAGGGATATCGGATGCTCGGGTGTCATTCTGGGCCGGGCTCTGTATGATGGGAAACTGACGGTGAAAACAGCACGGGAGGCGCTGAATGATGGATCTGAGTGAAATCCGCTTTGATGAAAAGGGACTTGTGCCTGCCATCGCGCAGGATGCACGCACAGGGGAAGTCCTCATGCTGGCTTATATGAATGAGGAAACGCTGAGGGAAACCCTGGAGAGCGGCTATGCCACCTACTTCAGCCGCTCCCGGCAGAAGAGATGGCGCAAGGGCGAGGAATCCGGAAACGTGCAGAAGGTGGTGGAAATCCGTTATGACTGTGACGGGGACACCCTGCTTCTTAAGGTGGAGCAGACGGGCTGCGCCTGTCATACCGGTGCCTACAGTTGTTTCTTCCGCAAGCTCATGGAAACGGATCCCGACGAGATGCCCTGGGGTGCCAGCATTCTGGAAGAGGTCTATCAGACCATTGAGGACAGGCAGGCTCATCCCAGGGAAGGCAGCTATACCAACTATCTCCTGGACAAGGGCGTGGAAAAGACCGCCAAAAAGCTGGGGGAGGAAGCCAGTGAAACCATCATCGCCGCCGTGAAGGGCAGCCGTGAGGAAGTTACCTATGAAGCGGGGGATCTTCTGTACCACCTGCTGGTCCTTCTGTTCCAGCAGGGCGTGAAACCCCGGGATGTCTGGGATGAGCTGGCCAGGCGCCATGGCTAGAAAAAGAAGCGGCATTCTTCTGATACTCGTTCTGTGCCTTTGTCTGGCCACAGCTCAGGCCGGACGGGTTTATGAGTCCCAGCTCCTTTCCTGTCCCCTCATCTGGCAGTACGACCAGCGGTATCAGACAGAATCATACCGGTACCAGGGCAGCCGTTTTTCCTCAGAGGGCTGTGGTCCCGCATCCGTTGCCAACGGACTGGCCTGCGTGCTGGGGGTGGAATCCCAGACGGATATGGACGCGATCCTGCGGGAGAGCATGACTGTCCTGACATATAACCGTCATCCGGAAAATACAGTGGCGGATCTTCGGAATATGCACCGTCTGGGAAACCTGAAGGATGAAGACGCACCGGTGCTTTCCCACTTTCTTGGAAGGTTCGGGGAGCATCTG
>CACYGY010000137.1 GCA_902774025.1 uncultured Eubacteriales bacterium | reverse complement strand
TTCGGTATATCCGCAGTTCCTGCAGTCCTGGGCTGCAAGGCCCTCATGCCGGCATGTGGGTTCATCCACGATGTAAGGAGACCCCAGGCTGTGGCTTCCCCCGCCCGTTGACACATGCGTCCGTTCCAGTTCGGTACCGCAGGCACTGCAGCGGATTACCTCATCATATCCGCCTTCCTGAGTGCAGGTAGCCGGTACCTCGTTTTCCCGGTCCTGTCTGCCCGGAATATGCCCTGTGGCGGTTTTTGTAATGGTATTGCCCCGCTGTCCGCACCGTGAGCACTCCTCAACGGCCTCTCCGGGCTGGGTACATGTGGGTGCCTGAAGAGTCACGATCTGATAATCGTGTCCCAGGGGGTCAATGGGCACGGCGTAGTCGATGATCTGCTCCCCGCAGACTGTACAGAACAGGCCCATGACGCCGGGTTCTGTGCAGGTGGGCGTTATGACAGCCTTCTCCCGGGTGCTGCCATGAGCACATTCTCCGGAAGCTGACACAACAGACAGGCAGAGGGCCGCAAACAGCATGAGGAGAAGAAATCCGCTTCGAGTCCTGCTCATTCAAAAACTCCTTTTTTTCCAATTCCCGATGTGAAAAGGCTTACCCTGTGATGGTACGGAAAAAGCCGCGGTTTGTCAAGACGGAAGACTTCGTCGTTTCCGGATCATGACAGAAGTCCGGTATCCCGACTGCAGGATCCATGGGCGCTTTGTACCGGATTGTGCAGGATATGGAGCGGGGCCGCGGGAAATCGTCCGGCGGCGTCCGTCCCCGGGAAGGCGGACGCCAGGGAATGCATGCCGCCTGTCTGCCGTCCGGGAGAACACAGTCAAAAAAGGGAGAGCCTCAGCTCTCCGCATTTTCCTCCATGCTCTGACTGTTCACTTTTGAATGAATGTAAACAGTCCCGCGAAGGGAAGACTCACGCTCAGTTCCCCTTTGTCATTCAGGTTGTTCAAACCCAGCTGGATCAGCGCCGTTTTCCCGCCTGCCGGGTCGTAAACCAACATCATCGTGTTGATGATCTCTTCTGCTTTCAGTTCAGCAAGTGCCGGAAGGAAGACAGAAATTTCGAAGGGCTGCGGATTTCCGTTTTGGTCAGCGCGCTGCCCGCTCTCCAGTTTGAATTGTTCAAACCCGCAAAGGAAATGGTACGCACTCAGATCCGGATCCGATGGTGCTTCCTGTCCGTTGCTGTGATATACAGCATAGTCTTGGCCAAGGGCTTCCAGCGTATTTTCAACGCCGGACTTCTGTGCCGGATCCTTTGCGTCTTTCAGTACCGCCTTCAGAGTGTCCGCATCGATTGCCGGCGTTTTGTTCTCTTTTGAGAGTTCCGAAATGAGATCGTCCGCGAATGCATCCGCATCCTGGATCTTCACGATCTGATAATTCACCAAAGCAGGCAGGGATGGGATTCCGGCGGGAGCCATGGGGGCAGAGGGGAGCTGTGGCACAGGGACAGGCACCGGAGCAGGAGCCGGTCTGGTCGGCGATTCGACCGGGGAGGTAGTCGCAGGTTCAATCGGCACGTTGCCTGCTGCTGCTACCTCTGCTGCTGCACGTGCTGCTGCATATGCTGCCTCCGCTGCCCCACGTGCTGCCCCCGCTGCCGCACGTGCTGCCTCACGCGCTGCTTCTCCTGCGGCTTCTTCCGCTGTGCGCCTCATTTCCGGATCATTGCCTTTTGCTTCCTCTTTCGCCGTCTGCCTGTCAGGGGATTCCAGTCTTTGCTCCTGCACGTGAGAGGAATCCCTTTCGCAGACACGGCGCTCAAGACCATCTTCATCCTGTGTGGGTTCCCTGACCGTTTCCCACTCGCCCCACCTGTGTCCCAGCGCCTTCCATGTGCATTTTTCACGTTTCAGTTCCGCGCCGCACACCGTGCAGTAATGAACATAATCATAGGTCCCGATCTTCTCACAGGTGGGATAGACCTGTTTTTCATCCACGCCTTCGCCCCACGTATGCCCCGTCCTCTCCAGCGTCCAGGTTTCGGTATATCCGCAGTTCACACAGTCCCGGGCCGCAAGGCCATCATGCAGACATGTGGGTTCCTGAATCACGTAGGAAGTCCCCATGCTGTGGCCTCCGCCCCCGCCCGCAGACACGTTCGTCCTTTCAAGTTCGGTGCCGCAGACACTGCAGCGGATCACCTGTTCATATCCGCCTTCCTGTGTGCAGGAGCCCTCCACCGGGTTTTCCTTCACCGGATTTCCCGGCACATGGCCTGCAGCCGGCACTGCAACGTGCGTCTTCTCCAGCACTTCATGGCAGACCTCGCAGCAGACAGCCAGATCATATCCGCCTTCCTGCGTGCAGGTGCTGCCGGCAACGTTGATCTGTGTGGGATTCCCTGCCCTGTGACCTGTGGGAGGCACTGTGACGGTGCTGCCCCGGAGACCGCACCGGGAGCACTCCTCACAGGTCTCGCCGGACTGGGTACACGTGGGCGCCCGGAGGGTCACAGATTGAAAATCATGCGCAAGGGGGTCAGCGGGCACGACGTAATCAAAGAGCCGCTCTCCGCACTTCGTGCAGAACAGGCCCATGACACCGGAATTTGTGCAGGTGGGCGCTTGGACAACCCGCTCCTGGGTGCTGACATGGTCACAATTTCCGGCAGCTGACACAACAGACGGGCAGAGAGCTGCAAGCAGCAGAAGGAGAAGGAGAAGGAATCCTCTTCCGGCCTTGCTCATTCCATAACGCCTCTTTTCCATTTATCGATGCGGAAAGGTCTGCTCCATGATGGTACGGAGAAAGCCCCGGTTTGTCAAGGCGGAAGGGTTCGCCGTTTCCGGATCCTGGCAGAGGGCGGGCAATCCCGACTGCGGGATCCGCGGGCGTTTTGTACCGCCTCCTGCTGAGGGTGGACGACGCCGGCGTGCCATGGGATGCATGCCGGAGGCAGATCAGACTCTGCCCGCCGAAGCCTTTGCCGTGATCAGGTCAGTCATTGTCTGCATCGGAATTCTTCAAAGGCCCTCCCGCCGGACAATCCGCGCACGGCCGCGGTCCGGGAAGGAATCCCTGTCTGCCTGGAGGACACACCGTCATCCCACCCGGATCCGGCAGGCCAGTCCATCCCCTCAGGATGTCCCCGGCAATGTTGGGTATACATTAGCAAGTATTCCTTCAAAAACAGCACTTGTTTCTCTCGAAAACCCAGTGTTTACACAATGTCATTAACTTAAGATCCGTCAGACGTAGTGAGAAATTTTTCGAGCTGCAGGTTCGCATTCACTATTGTAAAACGAACATGTAATTATTCTGTTTCTCACTCTGGGTATATGTTCTTTTCAGCGGAGTCCGGAAGATAATCTACAATACCTGCATCGTCCATCTCGGTTTCTTCGAATTCAGGGGACTTTTCGCCTTTCTTTCTCACTGGCGTAAAGCTGTTATGATGATTAAAGAACCAGTCTTCTTCTTCCTTGTTGACGAACAATGTTGATATCGCACTCAATGAACTGCTTCCATCTTTACGCCAACTCATGGTCGAGGCCTTCTGTCTTGTTGCTACATTCACCATATTCAGCCCTTCAACACCGTTGGAAGAATTGCGAAGCCCTGCTTTTTTACGAATGCCTGAGTTGGCAATGTATTTTTCCTTGCGATCCAGATAACCTATCAGGTCGTCCGCGGCTTTCCGGGATTTAATATGATCGGGATCAATGTTCCGGATATACTGAATCGCTTCCGTCACATTGCCAAACCACAGAATACGATCGAGTTCTCTGGCGTACAGACGCGATAACGAAGTCTTCTTTCGTCTGTCTTTACCTTTGTTCTTCCCCTGAGTAACCAATTCTGGTTCGACGCGAGGATCAGGAAGACGTTGTGCGATGATTGCCATGCTTAATAGGATGTACAGCTTTTCAGAAAGATGATACCAGTCCAGATACACCACATATTCCCAACAGGAGAAGTATTTCTCAATGGCATCAAAAATCGCCCTTTCGCCGTCGACAAAGAAGATGAAATATCGATGCTGGAGTTTGTTCCCGAGGATAAAAGCAATCAATTCCTTGTAGGCTTCGTTCTCGTCCAGGCTGGAAATGGAATATACTGTTTCTTCGGTTTCAACCCGTATATTCCAATGCTTGATCCAGGTTGTCTCTTCTTTCACAAAAGGCTTTCCGCCTTTTATACGGGTTGCTTCCTGTTCATCCACAACCACAGCGTCAACCATAATGTAGAGAACCTCATTTTCATCAGCCTCAATCCTGCATGGATGAAGGATTCCCTCCATGTCTGACTTAACGCTCTGATTGACACGCTTGATGAAATCGGAACAAACGGCTGTCTTTTCGTTGACCGGGACAGAAGTCCTTGGCAATCTGCGCTTCATGCGAACCACGAATTCCTGCGTATCCGGCTGAGACCACCGGTGTGTCAATGAGGCAGGGCACTGCTCCGGTCCTGACAGAACAGCATGCTTTGCGCGCCATTCTTCTTCGGTCATTCCAGCAATTTCAGCCGGGGAGAATGTCAACATTTGACATGGGTGGTTCCGGAGATCAGCGGGTAACTCTCCGCCAGAAAACAGACCGCTGTCCGGATCAAATCCGAATTCAGTCAGTATCCTGCGTGTCTCCTGTACTTTGCAGGCAATCAGTTCCTGGCCTATAGCAACGATATCATCTGCAAATGTAGAAACTGGCAGCTCGGCTGCTGTATCAGCACGGTCCAACAGTATATTGAAACTATGGACTGAATTTCGGAAGGAAGCATCAATCGCAACAGAGGATATCTTGTACTGATAATCAGCGGTAAGGATTCGCTGTCCGGGCTTCAATTGCCGTGCAGTACTGAGAGGGACCGCAATATGGAACCTTCCTCTTGAGCTTTCCACCGGGACCATCCGGGTAGGTCCTATTCCACCTCGTTTTTTTTTAGCTTCATCGACATATTGTTTCTCCAGTTTGAGTGCCAGATCCTGGACGAAGCTGTCAATCGCACGTTCTACCTTGCCAAGAGTACGGCCCAGTGCCGCAGGGGAACTGAAGTCCAGTTCTTCCATATCCGGGAAGGTCTGGCTCCCGATCACTTCACGTGTGGAGACACCATTCTTGTCCCGAATGACAACAACGGCTCCTACCTGTGTTGTATCTTCGCCGTTTTCTTCCATCTGTCCCAACAATTGTTCCGCTGATTGCCGGACTCTTTTCTTCGCATCAGTGCCTGTCATACTTGTTGCAAAAGCACCTTTCCTGTTCCAGCAGAACGGCTCTGTGGAGGGGCTGCACTGCGCCATATATCTCCGAATGGCTTTGTGCAATGCGTCTGCGTCCTGTCTTTGGGAAAAGTCAGTCAGACTGTTGATCCATACAGTAACCAGGTCCTTCCACTCAACTGCTGTCTGAACATTGTGATATGTGATATGCGCTGCAGAAACACCCCGAAAACCAGGCTGTTTTTCTGCGTGAGCATACACATGATACTCAGTAAAAGCGTCTTTGGGAATATCCTGAATCACTGTCTCAAGAAAAGCAGACAGCGTTGGACGGCTTGCACGTAAAACATCATGGCTGTGGTCGGCTGCCGCAACAAGAATGTCTGTAAGCCCGAGCGGGGTAGCCGATCGATGTATATCATTGGCAAGGAGACGGTTATTGGTAACAAAGACTCCGGTGCATCCTTCGCTGCAATCGCAGGAACTGGTCGTGTCCTCGCCGGAGGGAGCAGTACTGATCAATACGATTGCCTGCACATCATAGGACAAATAGAGGGCATATACAGAGAAAGACCTTTGCCGGGTGATATCTGTTGTCTGGCATCGCCAGGCATGAACCCGCTGCAGCTGAATCCCCATTCTTTTCAGTGTGGTCCTGATCAGATAGTCTGTGGTTTCAAATTCACGGGCCAGAGATGATACGGTCCATGGCTCAGGTTGTTGAACTCTTTCCAAAAGGCGCTTATCCAGGGAATCCACATGTTTCCCCTGGGGCCCTCCACCGTGAGTCTTTACCAACCCGTTAACGCCATTCTTCTGGTATTTTTTCTTCCACAGGGACACTGAACGCTGATCGATTCCAAGGATCTTCGCAACTTCAGATGCTGCAGGATGGTCTATGCTCTCAAGAATGATATTTGCACGCAGTGCCAGATTGAGATCAAGCCCTAACGCCAGTTTCTCAAGGACTATTTTATCTGATTCATTAACAGTAATCACATTTGAGTGCCTCGCCATATAGCAATTCACCGCCTTGCTCTGATTGCTATATATGATAAATCAAAATGTGATTGCAGGCAA
>CACYGY010000136.1 GCA_902774025.1 uncultured Eubacteriales bacterium | reverse complement strand
CAGGATGTGATCCTGCCCATGGCGGAAAAGGGCACGGAGCCTGTGGTGTCCATGGGCGCGGACATCCCCCTGGCGGTTCTGTCCGGGACACACCCCTCCCTGTTTGACTATTTCAAGCAGCGCTTTGCCCAGGTGACCAATCCCCCCATTGACGCCCTGAGGGAGGAGATGAAGACCGACTGCTCCGTCTGCCTTGGAGATGACGGAAACCTTCTTTCGGAGGGGGCGGACAACTGTACGGTCCTGGAGATGGATACCCCGGTCATGACGGAGGATGACATCGCCCGGGTCCGGTCCCTGAAGCATCCCGCTTTCTCCGTGCGCACCCTTTCCCTGCTCTATGGCCGGGACTGCTCATTGCGGGACGCCATGGATGCTCTCTTTGAGGCGTGTGACCGAGCCTGTCAGGACAGGGTCAACATCCTGATCCTTTCCGACCGGGGTGTGGACAGGCAGCATCTGGCCATTCCCTCCCTCCTGGCCGTTTCGGCGCTGGAACAGCACCTGATCCGGACCCGGAAGCGTACGGCGGTCTCCGTGATCCTGGAAAGCGGGGAGCCCCGGGATGTCCATCACCTGGCCATGCTCATCGGCTACGGCGCCAGGGCAGTGAACCCATACCTGGCCCACGAATGCGTCCGGAAACTCTGTGCTCAGGGTCGGATCGGGAAAGGGGAGGAGGAGGCGCTGCAGGACTATGACCGGGCCCTCACCTCCGGGGTTCTGAAGATCGCCTCCAAGATGGGCGTTTCCACCCTGCAGGCCTATCAGAGCGCCCAGCTCTTTGAGGCGGTGGGACTGGACAGGGGTCTTGTGGAAACCTGGTTTACCAACACGCCCTGCTCCCTGGGCGGGGCGGATCTGGACCGGGTGGAGACGGACAGCCGCTGGCACCATCGCTGCGCCTTTGAGGAAACCCCCTTTTCCGCCTTCCCCAGTGTGGGCATGCACCGTCTTCGGGACGGACAGGGAACGGAGGAGCATCTGTACACGCCCCAGACCATTCACCTGCTTCAGCAGGCGGTATGGACGGACAGTCCGGAACTGTTCGAACAGTATGCCCGGCGTGTGGAGGAGGAAGGTCCCCGCACCATCCGCTCCATGCTGACCTTCCGCTACGAGGCCTGCCGGGAAATCCCCCTGGAGGAGGTGGAGAGCGCCGCGTCCATTGTCAGGCGCTTCCGGACCGGAGCCATGAGCTACGGGTCCATATCCAGGGAGGCCCATGAGTGCCTGGCGAAGGCCATGAACCACCTGGGAGGAAAATCCAACAGCGGTGAGGGCGGGGAACTGCCGGACCGCTTCGGCACGGAACTGAACTCGGCCATCAAGCAGGTGGCCTCGGGGCGCTTCGGGGTCACCCGGGAATATCTTCTCTCCGCTCAGGAAATCCAGATCAAGATGGCACAGGGAGCCAAGCCCGGAGAAGGCGGGCATCTGCCGGGGGCCAAGGTGACGGAGAGCGTGGCCAGGACCCGCTGTTCCACGCCGGGCATTTCCCTCATCTCCCCACCGCCCCATCATGATATCTATTCCATTGAGGACCTGGCGGAACTGATCTACGACCTGCAGTGCGCCAATGAACAGGCGAAGATCACCGTGAAGCTGGTCTCCTCCACCGGAGTGGGCACCATCGCCAGCGGTGTGGCCAAGGCCGGGGCGGGGGGAATCCTCATTTCCGGCGGAGAGGGAGGAACGGGTGCCGCGCCCATGAGCAGCGTGCATCACGCGGGACTGCCCTGGGAAATCGGCCTGGCGGAAGCCCACCAGACCCTGTGCCGCAACCGTCTGAGGCAGAAGGTGACCCTGGAGACGGACGGAAAGCTCATGACCGGTCATGACGTCATGGTGGCCCTGCTACTGGGGGCGGAGGAATTCGGCTTTGCCACCGCGCCCCTCATCACCCTGGGCTGCCGGATGATGCGGGTATGCCATCTGGGCACCTGCCCCTTCGGCATCGCCACCCAGTCTCCCGCCCTCCGGGAACGGTTCAGAGGAAAACCGGAGTATGTGGAACGTTTCATGATCATGATCGCCGGACAGCTGCGCCGGATCATGGCCAGGCTGGGAGCCAGGACGGTGGACGAACTGGTGGGGCGCAGTGATCTGCTGAAGGTGAAGAGCGGCGCCGCGCTGGACCTGTCTGACCTGACGGGCTTTGCCCGGAATGTGCACTTCCTTCCGGAGGCCAGGCATGATTTCCATCTCCCGGACCGCACCGATGCGCGGCTCTTCCAGCACCATGTGAGTCTGATGACCACGGACCGGGCCTTCGGGACCATGCTGAGGGGGGCACAGTCCGTTCAGGCGGTGGGATGCGGCGGGCAGTCCTTCGGGGCGTTTCTACGCAAAGGACAGGAAATCACCCTGTACGGCGTCGCCAATGATTATCTGGGCAAGGGACTGTCAGGGGGCAGACTTGTCATCTGTCCCCCGGCGGACAGCGTGTGGAAGGCAGGGGACACCCTCATCGGCAATGTGGCCCTGTACGGAGCGACATCCGGCACCGCCCTGATCGCGGGCATGGCGGGAGAGCGCTTCGCCGTGCGCAATTCAGGCGCCCGGGCCGTGGTGGAGGGACTGGGAGACCATGGATGTGAGTACATGACCGGCGGGCGGGTCTGCGTGCTGGGACCGGTGGGGGACAACTTTGCCGCCGGCATGAGCGGGGGAATCGCCTGGGTGCTGGATGAAAACGGCACGCTGATGGATCACCTGAACCGGGGCCACGTGCGGGCCTGTCCGGTGACCGCAGCGCAGGCGGAGGAGATGAGACAGCTTCTGGAGGAACATGCGAAGCTGACGGAATCCCGGAAGGCCGGGGAAATCCTGAGGGATTTTGACGCCTGGCTTCCCCGCTTCAGGGCGGTTCTTTCGGACGAGTATCTGGCGTATCTGGAGGGAGTGTGACGGTATGGGCAGGCCCACAGGATTTCTGGAAGTGGAAAGATGTGAAACCCCTTACAGAGGGGAAGAGGAAAGACTCCGGGATTTCCGGGAACTGCATCTCCCCCAGGAAGCAGAGGAGCGGAAAAGGCAGGCGTCCCGGTGCATGAACTGCGGGGTGCCTTTCTGCCAGTCCGATTTCGGGTGCCCGCTGCACAACCGGATTCCCGAGTGGAACGACCTGCTCTTTCAGGGGCAGGAGCGGCTGGCCCTGGAACGTCTTCTTCAGACCGCGCCTTTTCCGGAGTTCACCGGCAGGGTATGCCCCGGTCTGTGTGAAAAGGCCTGCAATCTGGCGGATGCGGGGGTGACCAGCCGGGACAATGAGCTCTATCTGATTGAAAAGGGGTTTGAGGAAAAATGGATTCAGCCCCGGATTCCCCGCGTTTCCACACAAAGGAAGGTCGTCGTGGCGGGCAGCGGGCCCGCGGGGCTGGCGGCGGCCGATCTTCTGAATCAGCTGGGGCATGATGTGACGGTGCTGGAAAGGGCGGACCGTCCCGGCGGGCTGCTTATGTACGGAATTCCCTGCATGAAGCTGCCCAAATCCGTTCTGGAGCGCCGTATCCGTCTCATGGAAGCGGAAGGAATTACCTTCCGTCTGGGCACGGAAGCGTCCCCTGAGGAAGTGGCGGGGATGGACGCGGTGGTGCTGTGCTGCGGCTCGGGAAAACCGCGTCCCATTCAGGCGGAGCACATTGAGTCCTCCGGGGTATGGTATGCGGTGAACTATCTGACAGAGGTGACCCGGAGCCTGCTGACGGGGAAAACGCCCGGGGTGACCGCCAGGGATCTGCATGTGGTGGTGGTGGGCGGAGGCGACACGGGAAACGACTGTGTGGGCACCGCTCTGCGTCAGGGATGCGCCTCGGTGATTCAGCTGGAAATGATGCCGGAACCGCCTGATTCGCGGACGGCGGGGAATCCGTGGCCTGAATGGCCCCGCGTTCTGCGCACGGATTACGGACAGAGGGAAGCCGCTTTCCGTCAGGGAAAGGATCCGCGGATCTATGAAACCACGGTGAAACGCGTTCTTCCGGACGCGGAGGGCGTGATCCGGGAAATCGAGACGGTCAGGGTGGCGAAGTCCGGGGACGGAAGAATGCTTCCCGTCCCTGGAACGGAACAGATCCTGCCCTGCGGTCTTCTGCTCATCGCGGCGGGGTTCATCGGGTGCGAGGACGGGACCCTGGAGCGGTTCTCACTCTCCGCCGATCGCCGGGGACGCCTGCTTCCCGCAGACGGGACACACTATCTTGGAGGACGGTTCTTCAGTGCGGGGGATATGCGCACAGGTCCCTCTCTGGTTGTGCGCTCCCTTGCGGACGGCCGGGCTGCCGCTCTGGAGGCGGACGCCTGGCTGAAGCGCGGGTAAGGAAGCGTTTCCTCATCCCTGTCCCGTCGCCGTGATCTTTTCATCCCATGAAAAAGGAGCACCCGGGCCGCTGGGCAGGGCAGGGATGCTCCGCTGAAGAAGTTTTCATCAAACCGGAAAAGGATGGACGCGGAAGGATTCAGCCCTTTTTCCGCACGGCGCTTTCCATTGTCAGCCCCGTGCTGTAGTCCAGCTGCCGGTATTCCCCAGGATCGTTTTCCCTCTGCCGGGTATACCCGTCCACGGCCCAGGAAGGACGTCTGTCCGTGCGCCATGGCCTGCATACCCACTGGTAGCCCCGGAAGGGGTCCCGGGTGCGGTTCATCCAGTCCAGGAGCGTGTCATGAAGTCCGTTCCGAGCGTCGGTAAGGGAATCGTCATCGATCCGGTTGACCATGTCATGAGGGTCATCGCGTGTCACATAGAACTCATCCCTGTCCAGCAGATGGAGTGCCAGCTTGTATTCATCGGTGATGAGCGCCCGCATGGGCTGGAATCCGCCGAACCCGTCATGATCCACCTCATAGCGTCCGAATTCCACAAAGGCCGGACGGTTCGTGGGCAGGAGCGGATCCCGGAGCTGGGGCATCAGGCTTTCCCCCTCCAGCATCACGGGACGCTTCAGGCCGAACCAGTCAAGAATCGTGGCGGGCAGGTCGATCTGGGAGACGACCCAGGGACAGGTGGATCCGGGGCGCACACCGGGCCCTTCAAAGAGAAGGGGGACCCGGGCGATCTCGTCGTATACGGAAGGGCCCTTCGCGTACAGGCCATGGAGATGACCGGCCTCGCCGTGATCGGAGGTGTACAGGCGCATGGCGTCCGGAGCCTTTTCCCGGGCATATGCCAGAATGCGTCCGATCTCTGAGTCAATATAGGTCTGGCACGCGGCGAAGGCGGGCCAGAATCCCGGCGTGCGGTCCCTCACATCCAGTCCGCCGGCTTCCTCCGCCCACAGGCGCTGAAGGGCGGGTTTGCCATCCAGAGTGTCCGATGCCGCGGTGCTGTCCGGGCACAGACGGCATTGGTAGAGATCTTCATATTCCTGTGGAACCAGACTGGGGCCGTGAGGTTCATCGTAGGATACGACCAGGAAGTAATCTTCCTTTTCGTGCCGGCGCATGAAGTCCAGGGCCTTTTCCGTGACCCGGTGCCCATAGATGAAATCCGCGGGGAGATGATGGGGAACGGATCCGTCCCTTGAGAGCAGCCGCTCCTCCGGTGTCAGTTCATCCAGATAACACTTCATGTCATACCAGTAAGCCTTGTCCCATCCTTCCGGACAGATGCCGTTTCCGAAATAATCTCCTCCGTCCAGATGCCATTTGCCGATATAGGCGCAGTGAAAGCCCGCCGCACTCAGGCGCTGCCCCAGAGTTCTGACGTCCGCGGACAGAGGCATGCAGTTGGCCCAGCTTCCGTTGGAATGAGGAAAAAGACCGGTGAACAGCGCGCTGCGGGCGGGCCCGCAGACCGGCTGACAGGTGTAGGTCCGCTCAAAACGCAGGCCCTGCCGGGCCATGGTGTCGATCTGAGGCGTGGTCACAGGGGAGCCGTAGCAGCCCACCATGCTGGCGGCAGTGGAGTCTGTCATGATGAAGATGAACTGTTTCGGGGGCATGGAATTCATCCTTTCCGGTTTGCTCATTTCCGGAGAAAACCTGACCTTCCCAGGATCCGCCTCTGCGGAAAGGGGACCGGATATGGGATGGTTTTCTCTGTCGGAAATCTGTTTCCGGCATTCTACCGGATGGGGAGAGGATTGTCCAGAGCGGCGGCTCCCTCCCGGGTCCGCTTTCCCGCAGCCGAAAAAACCGGATCACGGCTGTGATCCGGCTGAATCGGACAGGGGAATGCGGGAATCAGTCCTTCCGTCCTCAGGGCAGCGCCCGTGTTCTGTTCGCCTGGCAAACTTCGGGGATGCCTTCCGGGGAGGGGAGAAACAGGCAGGCGCCTTTCCGGAACCG
>CACYGY010000135.1 GCA_902774025.1 uncultured Eubacteriales bacterium | reverse complement strand
GGCGCGAAGCATCGGTGTCGAGTGCGCCCTGGCCGGGGCCTCCGCCATTGCCGTCATCAACCGAAACGCCCAGCGCGGAGAGGCGCTCGCCAAAGCCATCCGCGACAACACCCGCGCCGGGGCCCGATTCATTCCCTGGCAGGGCGCGGCGCGCGTCCCCGACGGCACGGACATACTGATCAACGCCACGTGCGTGGGCCTGCATCCCCATGCAGACGCATGTCCGGATATCGATTTCAACACCGTACAGCCCAACATGGTGGTCTGCGACGTGATCTTCAATCCGGTCGACACGCCCTTCTTGACGCGGGCAGCGGCCAGAGGCGCCAGAACCATAGACGGCCTGGGGATGCTGGTCAACCAGGGCGCGATCAATTACACCCTCTGGACCGGCCAGCCGGCTCCCAGGGATGTGATGTACGCCAGGCTGAAGGCTGAATTCGAATGACAGGGCAGCTATTCAGGCAGGCAACTGAACAGTTGCTTTACGGTTAGAAAAAAACGGGCGGCGAAACCGGGACCTGAAAGGTCCGGGCTTCGCCGCCTCCTGTTTTTGCGTTCCGGAAAAAAGTGTCCTCCGCCCGCCGGAAAAAGGTCACCCGCCCCATGGTGCCCGGAAAGAACATCATGTGGACGGGTGTCCTGCGGAATCCGAAAGTGCGGAACATTCCCCGCAGATCTCAAACATACTCCGGTTGAAGCTCATGGTAACAAGATGCTGTTTCCGGGAAGAAACCCTGTCCATCACCAGGGAGGCAACATACGCCCTGAGCGAGGACAGATCCGGGTCCGGGTCCGACAGATCGAAGGGGACACCGTTATCCCGGATGATCACCTGCAGCCTGTCTTCATCCATTCTGAGCGCGCATTCCGCCTGGATCTCCGCTGTCCCGTTCCTCTCCCGGATCCGCTCCAGCGATTCCTCAAGAAGCAGCATGACCCGGTGAACACTGAGTTCATCCCAGCCGGAATCTTTCATGTCCTGTCCGATCCGGTCCCTGGTCCGGATGATCTCATCATCCTTCACATTCAGGCTGTACAGGAGCGCTTCCCGTTCTCCGGCGTAATGCTTCAGGAGCAGGGGCGCGTCATCCCCGTATCGTCGGCGCAGCCAGATTCTGAAGAGCAGCCAGGCCACAAAGGGTGAAAGCGCAAGGCCCGCCAGCAGGCCGTACACCCCGAAGGCGATCCCCGGAAGGACGGCCAGGGGAACGGCCAGCAGCAGATCCCTGCACAATGTGATCATCAACCCCAGCCGAATCCGGCCAAGAAGCAGATAGTAGGACGTGTCCAGGTACTGAGCGCCTGTAAAGACGGATCCCAGGGAGATCAGGGCAACCCCCAGGGTAACCGCCCTTTTCATGTCGGGTTCTCTGACTCCCAGTAGATCCGGAACAAAGAAGGAGAAGGCGATCAGCACCAGGGTGACGACAATCCCCTCCAGAACGGAGACCTTACGGGCCAGACGGTAGATGTTCCGGACGCCGGAAACGGATTTCTCCCCCAGATAGACCCCCATCACCGGCGTGATGGCCGCTCCTACCCCGTCAAAGATGAACTGGAATTCCCGGATGATGGAGATGGCCGTCACCAGGACCAGAGCCCCCGGCCCGAAGCGCCGGGTGACAAGGATATTCAGCGTGACGGTCAGAAGGCTGATAAAGAGATAGGAACTGGCGTCCATCACGCTGTATCGGAGGACACGTCCCAGTATTTTCCAGGAGAAGAAGAGATTCATGCGCAGGGAGTTGTCCTTTTTCAGAAGATGCACGCACAGAATCAGAAAGGACAGGGTGGTAAAGACAAAGGAGGCAAAGCTGATGCCCCTCACCCCATAGACACGGCTGAGAAGGATGGAGGTGATCAGATTTCCGGTGTACTGAATCACGTTGGCCAGCATGGAAATTTTCTCATCCCCGTCACAGTAGACCATCTCACTCATCAGGTTCTGCATGGGGAGGATAAGGAGGGTAAAGCGCATCCATGAGAGATAGTTCTTCGCCTGGTCCAGAATCGCCTTTGTGGATTCATAGCTGTTCAGATAGACACGCCCCACGAAGGTGACCAGCAGAAACAGGAGCACACCGGTGATCAGGGACATCAGGATTCCGACTCCGAACGCCTGATCCGCCTTCTTCTTCTGGAACGCGCAACGCGCCCATCCCTCTGGAATAAAGGATCGGGACGCCCAGGGAGAAAACCGAGCTTAAAAACACACCCAGCCAGTAAAGCGGCATGACCAGAGTAATCCCGCTCACCGCGTCCTCGTTCAGCATGACTCCCGCGATGATGGCGTCGGACATGAGAAGCAGGGAGAACACAATCAGGATCATCGTTCCCCCCAGCAGCATGCTGAAAAACTTTTCCTCCATCAGCGGTCTCTGTTTCTTTCTCAAGTGCCACATAAGCCTTCCCCAGATGAAATCACGGATGTATCTCCATGGATACCTCTCCTATTTTAGCACGGTTTTCCGACCCCGGAACGGAAAAGCGAAGAAAGAACAGAACCTTACCCATCCGAAGGGATGAATCCCTGACATGCCGGGATTCACCATGCGGGAAGAGTCTGTTTCCGTCATTCGGTCTGTCAGGCTGAATCATTCCCGGTCTGCGATGATTGTTTCCCTGCAGATGACAGCAGGGAAGGACAGCGGACGTGAGCGGATTGTGGCAGACGCGGTCCGCACCGTTTTCCTTCAGAACAGGCTGAAAACCTTCCGCGCGGTGCACGCTCACCCCGATACCTGGTATTTGACCGGCCGGCACCGTCTGCATCCCCTGTCCTCCGTGAGGAAACCTTTTCCACTGCCGGTTCCGGAATTTCTTCACTTCATCCGCTGGACGCCACGAAGACCCCGAAATCCTGTATCCTGTTTCCTGACGCAGGCGGGCACACAAAGACCTGCTGAGGGCATAATCCCCATGAAACGCAGGCGCGCCGGACAAAGCCATTCCTTTCTCCTTTGAATTTCCCCCACGGGAGGGGAGAATCCGGACTGAGCGTGCGCTGAAGGTGAGAACAGACAGAATCCGTGTAAAAGAGCCTCGTGCCCCTGAACCGAAGAAACAGAACATCACAGTTGACCGTTCCCGGTTTTCATGCCCGGGAAGCATGGACGTCCTCCGGAAAGGGCTGAATACATGATCACCAAAAGAGGGGAGCCGGCGAGCCAGATAATGCCCGCCGACTCCCCTTTCCGACAACAAGGCAGTCAGTTCCGGAGTTGAAACACCGCCGGATGTGACGCCTGACCTGCAGGGTTCCGGAGGTCGTGCGTTCGTGAATGAGCACAGACATCCTTCCTGCCCTTTCCGTCCGGCAGATGTCCGCCAGACGGAGGCATGTTCAGGCAAACACGTTCCTTCACTCAGGTTCTGCCCCCATGGACCCGGTGATTCCCCGGCTGCGCTGCAGTCCGTGTCATGGTTCAATCTTGCGTTTGGCTTTACCCTTTTTCATGAAGTCCTGCGAGGCTATGCCAAGTCCGCCGCCAACCACGTTTTCCAGTGCGCCGTCGTCAAGGATGACGACATCGTCGCAAACCCGGTCCCCGGTCTGGTCCGGAGCACCCGTGACATTCTTGTCCGATTCCGGGTTTCTGAGCCTGTTCTTCAAATTTTCCGTGATCTTCATGTTCTGTTGCCTCCTTCACTCATCACACGCAGAAAAAAGCGAGGAATTCCCGTCCGCATGACGTATCGCTTTCCCGGACGGCACGGATCCTGATCTGCAGACGGCGTGCATCCGGGACGACCCGTTTCACGGGCTTTTCAAAGAGTATACCACCGGAATCCTTCGAAGTCACTTCCATACCGTTCCTTCAGTCCCGATGGCAGACCCGTTTTTCGTCCTGTCTGCGACCCTCCGTCCCGCTTTTCTCTTCCGAAGATTGATACGATGCCGTCAGGCCCGATGGCAGCGTTTTTTTCAATTTTTCTGTATCCGGAATGGATTTGCCGGTTATCCCGGAGAATGCGGACGTTGACCTGTCCGGTCAGGATGCCCGTGTCCGCCGGGAACGGAACCGGACGTCCCGGGAAAGGTATCGTACACAACAGCCTGCAGGGATGAGAAACGCCCCGGAAAAAAAGCAGACGCTGCCCATCCTGAAGCGGAAAAACCGTTTCCGGGAAAGGTATCTCTGATCAATCCGGATCCATGATGGAGCTGGCGGGATCACCCGATCCGGCTTCATGTCATGCAGAACGTCCCGCAGCGCTGTCCCGTTTTCCAATCACCCGTTTATATCCCTGAAATTCCGGGCATTGGCTCCGTACAGGCGCCTGAATACCCTGTAATTACGCTCATACGCCTCCCGGCACGCAGGATCCGGTACATAGATATGATTTGCCCTGATCATCCGCTGTGACAACTCTGCCACGTCAATGCCCCGGATGCCTGCCACAACGGAAAGCGCAGCACCTACCGCACCGACCTGCTGGGCATTGTCAACCGTCTCGATCCTCCGGCCTGTAATGTCCGCCAGCATCTGGCAGGTCACGGGAGAGAGAGAACCTCCGCCGACAAAACGGATGGGATCAGAGGTTTTTGTCTTCCTCGCCTCACATTCCAGCAGCCAGCGCAGATGGTAGCAGATTCCCTCCAGAACAGCCCGGATCATGTCACGCTTACCGTTTTCAACCCGGATATTGAAGAACATGCCGCCGGCTTTGGAATCCTCGAAGGGACACCGGTTGCCGTGAAGCCACGGCGTGAAGATCACCCCGTTTGCTCCCGCAGGGACTTTCGCGACCTCTCCGGAGAGGTAATCATACAGGCTCAGATACCTGTTTTCCACACTGGTCACCCGGGTATGCGTCAGATAAACGCCGATCTCATCAAGGGCAAGATGATTCATAACCCATTCAAAGCATTTCCCCGCGGTTTCCAGTTCCGCATAGTAATTAAAATATCCCTTTCTTGCCGACAGGACACCGGTAATCATGGCGTCAATGTCCACCGCCTGATGATCCATGCAGGTTGAAACCCATCCGGACGTTCCCACGTAGATATGGGTGTCCCCCGGCCGGGTGCTTCCGGCGCCGATGTTGACGAAAGTCGTGTCGCCTCCCCCTCCGAAAACCGGAATGCCCTCCACCAGCCCCAGTTCCTGCGCCGCCTTTCCGGTCAGAGTGCCTGCCCGGTCCGTACAGTTTATGATTTCCGGCATGTGGTCGGGATTCACCCCGTACATCTTCAGAAGGCCTTTGTTCCAGCCTTCCTTTCCCTTTCGCGTGTCATAGAGGAAGGTCGCAAAGGCGGTATCGGCAGTCCGCAGGATCCTGCCCGTACAGCGCGAAGTCAGATAGTCACCGATATCCAGCCATTTGTAGATCCTTTCGTATACCTCCGGTTCGTTGTTCTCCACCCACTTGTATTTCCAGACCGGATCCTTGGCGCTGGTGGAACCGGCATAATTGACGGCCAGGTTTCGGAGCAGTTTATACAGGCTGCAGCCGGACACCCGGATCAGTCCCGTCCCCATGCATTCCCTGTATTCTCTGACGCCCTTCTGGTCCAGATAATTCATCGGACGTCTCAGTGCGTTCCCCTCTTTGTCCACGAAGACTGACCCCTGCATCTGAGAGCAAAAAGCCATCCCTTCGATCTGGGCGGGCTTCACGTGAGACCTGCTGAACAGATCCATGGTCGTCGTTCGCAGCGCCGCCCACCATTCCTCCGTATCCTGTTCCGCGCCTCCGTCCCCGGAAATATAAAGGCCGTATTCCGCGGTGGAGTCTGCCACAAGACGGATCCCGGAATCGATTTCAAACAGGCAGGTTTTGACAGTGCTGGTCCCAAAGTCGTAGATGATAATGTACACTTATTCTTCCTCTTTCAGGTGAATATTCCAGCCCGTATCGATTTTCCGTTTGACCTTTTTCATGGTTTCCGCATCCAGCGCCGGCCAGTCCACCACGGTGGAGGCCTTGTCCTTCACCAGATGCGCCTTTTCCGCACACAGTGCAAGGGGCGTATCGGCGAGTGAATCGGAATAGAAATTCTCGATCATCGGAAAGCCCTGATCGATGATGTACTTGGCCTTTTCCTTGGCATACATCATATTGTTGAGATAGATTCCATACTCCCGGTCAAACTCCGTGGCCATGAACTGCACGCCCAGCCTTTTCGCAATGGGTTCGATGATGCAGGTGGGCGATGCGCTGATGATCAGGTCATCCGGCCGTTTCTGCGCCAGATACCACGGGGCAATCTTCTTTTCGTTTTTATCCCAGTACCGCTGGATCTGCTCATCGAAATCGTCCACCAGCGTCAGATAGCCAAAGAACTTGCGCTGCATCTGTGCTTCCGTCATTTTACCCTTTTTTCTCAGAATGAGGTTTCTGACAGTCTTCGGAAAGAATGTGAACCACAGCCGGGGATGACGGTTCATGCACCAGATGCAGAAGCCGATGGAGCAGTCCGATGGAAAAATCGTTCCGTCAAAATCATATACATTCATCCAGATTCCTCCCGTTTATGTCTTTTCAGGCACCCGTTGAATGCGAATCATGTTCCGGTTGTATCCGGTGGTGGTGAGATAGGCCTTCTCCTGATGCGCTTCCATCAGCCCGCTGAGGATGAATCCACTCAGTCCCCTGATCTGCGCATCGGGGTCGGTCAGGTCAAACAGCTTTCCTGAATCACGCTCAATGATCAGAACGGAATCGTTTTCAAGATACAGAGAAAGCTCGATCATGACCGGTTTCTTGGCCTTCTGGTTGTTTTCGAGAATCACCAGAGCGATCTCTTCCGTAAACAGAGCCGCCCGGCTGGCCGTCTCTTTCGGATATTGATGCGAAAGCAGGCAGCTTCCGACCTGTTCGGAAAGGGATGCCGCGGTTTCAGCCTTCAGCGTTTCGTCGAGCACCACGATTTCCGTATCCATGTCCCTGAGCAGATACGGGAAATTGTCCTTCCCGAACCGCAGATACACAAACAGGAAGGCGCAGGCAAGCGTCAGGATCGGAGAAGCTACAAAGCCTGCCCACATGCCGCTGATGCCAAAGATCAGCGCACCCAGCGCCGGCAGGAGGATATACAGCACTCCGTTCTGCAGACAGGCGAAGCAGGTGGCCATGGTGATATGGTCAACCAGCATGTAGTAGGAGGTAGTCAGGGATACCGCAGAGCAGAACGTAAAGCCGAGGGATACAATCCGGATCGCCGAGATCGCCGGGGCAAGCGCATCTCCGCCCTTGATCCCGAACAGGGAGCAGAACTGGGGGGAGAAAACCCAGATCAGCACGGTCGCCACAATGCCTTCCAGGATGGCGGCTTTCCTGGCGGATTTCATCACCCGCCGGATCAGCGGATGGTTCTTTTCCCCGAAGTAGGTCCCGATCAGCGGCTGCATCGCCATGCCCACGCCGTCCATCACGACACTGAACTCAATCAGGCTGACGACCACCGCGAGAACGACATGACCGGCCTCTCCGAAGCGGGCTGAAACAAAGCAGATCATCACATAATCCATCAGGCCCCAGCAGATGTAGACGGAGGAATCCACGATGCTGTAGCGGGAAGTCAGCAGAAAATCCCTG
Organism: uncultured Eubacteriales bacterium; assembly: GCA_902774025.1. GTDB lineage: Bacteria > Bacillota > Clostridia > Christensenellales > Aristaeellaceae > UBA2943. Next base: position 897 of record CACYGY010000135.1, on the reverse strand, counting down.
AAGGACAGGTGCCAGGCAAAATGCAGTGTGTTTTCCTTCCGGAAGTAATGCCAGAAGCAGACAAGGATGCCCAGGCCGTTTCCGATCACAGACCCCAGAATAATGCCCTTCATTCCGAGGAAGCGGGTCAGGATGATGGAAGCGATGATATTCCCGCCCACCTGGAATCCATAGCAGATGTTGTTGCACAGCTCGTCTCCGTCACTGTAGACCATCTGTTCAAGGTAGAAGACGACGATGGTCAGGAAGGCGTTGACGGGAAGCAGACGATAGTACTCAAGTGCCTTGTCCAGAATATCACCTGTGATACCGTTCACACTGAAATAGACATTCTTCATCGCGAAGATCAGCAGCGCAGAAATCAGTCCGATGCCGATGCTGATGATCAGGCCCTGGCTGTAGATCTCATCTGCCCGCTTCTTTCGCATCGCGCCGACCTCTCTGGTGTAGACGATCCCCACACCGGTGGAAAGAAGGTCTCCGAAGAAGGTTACAAGGGCTGTCAGAGGTGTGATCGCATTGATCCCGGCAACGCCCGCCTGGCCGATGAACTGCCCGGCAATGATGCTGTCACTGAGCAGCATCAGGTACATGACCGCTTTGGTGAAGGTGCCGGATATCAGCATGGAACTGAATTTCTTTTCGCAAAAGCCTTTCATGTCAATCTTCCCTTCTCACATATCTCTGACGATCGGACGCAGCCGCTTCAGGCTGCGGCTCCCTCCCCAGGCGGCATCTGCTGTATTCCTGAGCACCGGCGCCTGTCGCGTCACCATGTGTTCCGCATCATTTACCCGCACCCTGAGGGATGCGGGTTTCCCATCGTACGGCTGCAGAGCAGGCACGGGCTTCCTGCGGTGCCCGAAGGGGCGGTGAGGGAAACCATGTCTTCCAAAG
>CACYGY010000134.1 GCA_902774025.1 uncultured Eubacteriales bacterium | reverse complement strand
TAACGCCACCGTCCACAGGATGTCGGTTTCCTCTGTCCCTGATGCATTTACACCGGAAGAGATCAAACAGATCCGGCTGAATGCAAAAATGACCCAGAGCATCTTTGCTTCCTGTATCGGGGTGACTAAGAAAGCAGTGGAAGCCTGGGAAGGCGGACGGAGTAAACCCGATGGCGCCGCAAGGAGAACGCTGGGACTGTTTAAACAGAACCCCCGGTATGCAGATGATGTCGGAATCATCGTTCGCTGAAGCACTACCCATCATGCTGCCAGCGTGGCAACATTTTGGCAACAGAAAATCTGATAGCCCATGCTTTATGGACAATCAGTGGAATCAGAATACCAGGAGCCACCATACATAATCAAAAATGTTTAAGATTGTTTTGGCAGGAGCGACAGAGAATATGAATCAAGAAAGAAATTCTGCATGAAAGAGATGTGGAAAAACATCCGTACCGTGATGCGGATGCGGCATGAAAGACATGTTTCAAAGCTGCTTTTTTTCATGATTGCCGGCGCCTGCCTTGAAGTATGCGGAGTTTCTGCCGTTCTGCCATCGATATCGGCCATCCTTGACCAGGAATTCATGCATGCCAATCCCTATGCCTCCCGGATCTGCTCTTTTCTGGGCATCCGGAGCCATCAGGGATTCATTGCATTTTGCCTCGGATTCCTGTTGACTGTATTCATTGTAAAGAACTGGATCCTGCTGATGAAAACACGTTACCATGCGGATTATGCGCTGGCATTTCAATATGAAATCAGGAAAAAAGTCTTTCATAAATATCTGAAAAAGAATTATTCGTTTTTCTTTTCAAACCACTCCTCTGAAATCTACAGGAGACTGCTGGATGATGTGGGAAAAGTCTATGCAACCTTTGACAGTGTTCTGAACATTCTGACGGACGGAATTGTGGATCTTTTCCTGTTCGCCACCGTTTTTTTCATTGACTGGAAGCTGTCCTTCCTGGTTTTTTCCGTAACACTGGCCTTTTTCCTGATCCTGACCCGGATGGTACGACCTGTTGTACGGAAAAGCGGAGAAAAGGCCTATCAGGCGCAGGCGATCCGGAACAAGTGGATTCATCAGGCGCTGACCGGGATCAAAACAGTGAAAATCACACGAAAAGAAGAGTTCTTTGAATCGAAATCCGCTCACGAGGACTTCATCTTCTCCGAAGCAGAAAAAAAGCATCTCACGCTCAGCGCCATTCCGAAAATCGTCCTGGAAATGCTCTGCATCATCATTCTCGTCACTGTGGTCATCATGATCGCTGCAGGCGGAAGCAGATATGAAGTGATCATTCCTCAGATCGGTGCCATCGGAGTGGCCATCCTGAAACTGATTCCGGGAATCAATTCCATCATTTCAAATTTCATCAGTATTCAGTACAGAATCCCCGCCATACAAAGAGTTGCTGAGATTTCCGAAGAAAACGATCCCGAAGAATCCAGAGGTGAATTTCCGGCAGTATACCACAGGGCAATTGAGATACGGGGGATGTCTTTTCGGTATGATGAAAACGGCCGTCAGATTTTTAAGGATACGGATTTCACGATACCGGTCGGAAAAATGATCGGCATTATGGGACCCTCCGGAGAAGGGAAAACAACCCTTGCGGACATTCTCCTGGGACTTTTGACACTTGACAAGGGAAAAGTACTCGCTGACGGGATTGATATCCGCCGTGATCTTGAAAAATGGCAGAAAAGCATAGGCTATGTGACGCAGAATGTATTCCTGCTGGATGACAGCGTCAAAGCCAATATTGCCTTTGGAATCCGTGATGATCAGATCGATGAAGATCTTCTGTGGGAAGCCATGGCAGAAGCTCATATTGATGAATTGATCCGGTCGCTTCCGGAGGGGGTCAACACCAGGGTCGGAGAGGGAGGCATCAAATTCTCTGCCGGACAATGCCAGCGGATTGGCATCGCCAGAGCATTATATGCCAGGCCGCAGATCCTGATTTTTGATGAAGCAACTTCAGCGCTGGACACGGAAACGGAATCCGCCGTGATCCAATCCATCAATGAGTTGTACGGGAAGCATACCATTCTGATCATCTCCCATCACGCCATGGCACTTCAGCGCTGTGATGAGGTCTACACAATCCGGGATGGTTCCTTGATTCGGGAACGCTGAACAGACCCACGATTTCCGCACTCCGGTAACCGGAGTGCGGATTTTCGTTCCTCTGTTTCTTCCGCACCCCCTCTTCCTGAGGCGCTCCGGATTGAAATCAGCCGGGGGAACCCTTCCCGGTTTTTCAGGAACACGGGAGGCGGATTGAAAAGCACTTCCCGCTGCCCACGCTTACACAGGATGGATTTAAGCGGTTCCGGGATCCGGTCCTCACGGAGAGAACGCCCGAAGGAAGCCGTTCAGACGTGATTCCTGACCGGTCGCCCCTGAAAAACTGTCATCCCTGTTCTGTTCAGAGTATAGTATTATGAGAATACATCAGAGAAACCGGAACCGCTGTCTCAGCCCGCCGGGCCAAATGTCATGATGCGCATTCCACAGCGCTCCATGAAAAATACAGCTCTTCTTCGCCGTCCCCTCCGGGGGGGCATTCCCTGTCCACAGAAAAAACCAGGAATCCTTCAAAGCCTCCTGCATGGCATTTCCGAACCTCCCCCTGTAAATCCCCGCGGATCATGACAGGCTGCGGACTTTTTCCCCGTCCTGCAGGAGATTCTTCCCAGGCACTCCCCTTAAAGCCATTCCCTCTTCACCGCAGCTCCGTCCCCTGTTATCCTCAAAGGTCTTCCCCGATCCATCCCAAGAGAGGAGAGATATCCGCCGTGACATACAGAAAATCCGGAACCGCCCTGGTCCTTCTCAGCGTCCTTCTTCTCCTGATGACCCTCTGCACCGCCCTGGGGGAAGGAAACCCGGCTCTGACCCTGGATCAGACTGAGCTGACCCTGGAAAAAGGCAAAGGGCAGAAAATCACATCTTCCCTTGAAAATGTGGAAAACCCGAAGAAGGCGAAAACAACCTGGGAATCCTCGGACCCGAAGGTCGCCACGGTGGATCCGAAAGGCTCCGTCAGGGCCCGGGACGGCGGCAGCACCGTGATCACCTGCACGGCCACCCTGGAGGATGGCAATGTACTCACCGCCTCCGTTTCCGTGACCGTGACGGTTCCGGTGCAGGCCCTGAGGATTCAGACAAGGGCAAACACCGTCCTTCCCTTCGGGGAGAGTCTTCAGCTGGAATATAACCTGCAGCCCGGGAACGCCACGGACAAAACCGTCACCTGGGAAAGCGACCATGAGGATGTTCTCCGGGTGGACGAATCCGGCAGGGTGACGGCCCTGTCCGCAGGAAGAGCAAAGATCACCGGGAAAACAGCGAACGGAAAAACCGCAGGGATTACCCTGTATGTGCCCACCCTCTCCCCCTCCGGCGACACCTTTGTGGTCACCCCATGGGACAGGATCTATCCTTTCACCTACTGCGGCGATGATTTTGATGCAAATGTCCGGATCACCACGGGAGGCAAAGCCTTCGACTTCATGCTCATCCGGGACGGTACACAGATGGGGCTGCTGTTGATTCCCCTTTCCCCCGGGAAAGGGTCCCTGACACTTGCGGACAAAAGGGACGCCGGGGCAAAATTCACCGTGTCCGTGCAGATCCCGGAGGAAGCCTTCCCCGAGGAAAGCTGCCTTCTGATCCGGGAGGCGGCATACGACCCCGGGGAAGGAATCCTGACCGTGACCTGGTTCAATACCGGCAGGGCCGCATCCCTTGGGGCGGATCTGAGAATTGTCCCCCTGGACGCGGAGGGAAATGACCTCCTCATCGGCGACGGATATGTGGAGGAAATCCTCGGGGAGGAACGGGAATATCACACAGCCGTCCCCTGTCCCCCCGGCGGAACGGCCACCGCCTCCTTCCGGATCGGAGGCGCCTATCCGGAGGCCGTCAGCGCCGCCATCGCCTTTGACCGCGTCCTCACCGCGCGTGAGGGGGAAGAGCGTGCGGAAACCGTGGAAAGGGAATTCCCGGACGACCGTCTGCTCTGGTATTCCACCTCCGAAAAAGCGTATCTCTCCATCCCGGAAAGCACAGACCCTTACACGCCCCCGGATCAGGGAACCTTTGATCTGGCAAAGAGGATGCGGCTTGGCATCACCACCTGCCCCGTGACCGGGGAACTTGCATCCGCCTACGGCTTTGCCTTCGGTGGTCTCCTCATCCTTTCCGTGGAGAAGGATTCCCCCTCGGACACCATGGGCCTGAAGAGCGGGGACCTGATCTTCTGTGCCAACGATCTGTTCTGCGAGGAGGATCCGTACTTTCTGGTCCGGGCCCTTTCCGGCCTCGCATCGGGCTTACCGGCCACGCTTTTGATGGAGCGGGACAATGAATTCTATGAACTGACCCTGAGCGCGGACATGCCCTGACGCGCGGGACATGCCCTCTGCGGAAGGTCATGATCCCCGGAAGGGAGCCCGGATCATGCCGCGGTTTTTCTCCGCCTTCCCGCACAAAGGCATGACGCGCTTCCGCCTCTCTCCGGACCGGGGATCCCCCGGAGAGCGCGGAGGGGGACGCTGATGCAGAGGCCGGATCTGAAAAGGGCAGATTCCCTTCTCCCCTGTTCCGGGAAAGGCCCTTTTGCATCAGGTCAGAGCGCGTCTTTTCCGGCAAAGCCCGGGAAGGACCTGAACAAGAAACTGAACGGGAGGTTCTCGCAGATGAAACGATATGTCAGGATTCTCTCCTGCCTGCTGCTCCTTTCCCTGCTGGCAGGGCTTGCCCTGCCCCCCTGCGCCCAGGCCGAGAGCTGGCCGCAGGAAAACACCGCCGACGGGGAGGGGCGCACGGTTAAGGTCGTCCATGGGGATAACGGAAAAACGTACGTCTGGGAACTGGTGGGCATTTTCGGCGGGGAAGATGAGAAACTGAAATCCATCGGATTCGAACCCGCAAAAAAAGTGGAGATCGGCGATCAGACCTTTGTGACGGAACTGAAAAAGACGGGCGACAAGGATTCCGGCGGATATGTGGAGGAACTGAAGGAAAAAAGGGCAAAGAAACGGCGGTCCGGAAGGAAGCCGTGGAAGGTCCGGTTCAGCGTATCCCGCAGAAAAGCGGAAGGGGAGACCGGACAGGTTCTGGTGAAGGAGCGTCAGGAGAAAAGGGTTCATCAGATCAAAATCCGGAACCTGACCCGGCCCGGTGAGACGAACCAGAGCCCCGGAGAGGCAGAGACTGCAGTCCGGGAAGCGCAGGCGCAGACCTCGGAGCACGTTGGCCAGATCACCCTGCTGAGCCGTATGATGGACGCTCTGCGGCGTCATCAGAAAATGAAATCCATTGTGGGGTGGACCGATCCGGAAAGCCTGATCTATCTTCAGGATAACCGCGGCAGCGGCCTGTGAAGGGAGAGAGCAGAATGAAAATGAAAAAAGCATTCCCGGCACTGGCCCTCCTGCTGGCACTCGTCAGCCTGTGCGCCCTTTCTCTTTCGGAAAGTTCCAGACCCTCCGGTGTGCGGCTGCCCCTGATCACCGACGAAAGCACAACCTGTGAAGCCTTCTTCGCCAACGGCACGGCCATCACGATCCGCGAACCCAAATCGGACACGGAGGGCATGGTGCATGACAGGGACATTCAGTCCGCCCTGGAAAACGGTTACGGACCGGAAAAGAGACCCGGCGCGGGTTCCCTGATCTGCTGGGAAGAGCCGGACGGCATCCATTATGTTTACGTTTCCGGACACGCCAAAGTGTTCGGCGGAAGTCTCAACGCTCCGCTTCAGGGGGATGTGCGCATCACCGTGAAGGGAACGAATGTGCGGAAGGCTTACCCCAACATCTCCTTCCTGTTCGGGGGCGGATGTTACGGCGATGTGACGGGCAGTGTCACCATTTCCCTTGAGGAAAGCCAGATGATGTATGTCTACGGCGGCGGACTGAACGGAAGCGTCACGGGGGATGTACGGATTTCCTCCACGGGCAGCAACTGGTCTCTGGATCTGGTGGGCGGCGGACTGGCCTGCTCCGGGACAGAGGATGCGGTGGCGGACGTGGGCGGAAACATCACCCTGGATCTCAGGGGCGCCATGATCGGCTCCATGGATACCCTGGTGGCGGGGGGCCTTGCGGAATCCATCTCTGGATTCACGGCAAGGGCCAATGTGGGCGGAAATGTCACACTGTTCGCGGAGAATCGGAAGGTCTACCAGGTCTGCGGCGGCGGAGAAGCCTACCGGACCGGAGAAACCTGCGGGCATCCCACCGCGAATGTGGGGGGAAGCGTATGCCTGGAGCTGAAGGACAGCAGCGTGCATTTCTTCCAGGAGAATGACACGACCCTCATGGGCGGTGTCTTCG
>CACYGY010000133.1 GCA_902774025.1 uncultured Eubacteriales bacterium | reverse complement strand
TAACGGTATCCGCCAGCGCGTTGACGCCCTTTTCCAGGCTGCGGCGGGCTTCTTCTCCATACTGAATCTGCTTTGCCATAGTCATTCAACTCCTCTGTTTCATTTGTGATTATTCCACGACGGCCAGGATATCGCTCTGCCGAACGATGATCAGTTCTTCGCCGTCAATCTTGACTTCCGTGCCGGCATACTTGGAATAGATCACTTTTTCGCCGGTCTTCACGTGCATGGTGATTTCCTTGCCGTCCACATTTCCGCCGGGGCCGACAGCGATAACCATCGCCATCTGGGGCTTTTCTTTCGCGGCGCTGGTCAGAATAATTCCGGATTTGGTGGTTTCTTCCGCTTCGCAATTCTTGATGACAACGCGGTCACCCAAAGGTTTCACGGTCATAATGGTTCCTCCTTGTTGTCTTTGTTAGCACTCTCGTTAGATGAGTGCTAATGCACGGTCGTACTATACGACTTTTCCCGTGGATATGCAAACTCATGAATCGTCCGGTTTTCATTGCTTTTTCCAGTAGAATCATCGATACATGCAAATATATGATGCAAATAGAGTTTTTCTTATGAATTTAATGTATTTCGTATCGATCCCTTTCTTTTCTGCTTCTTTTCTCCTATAATTGCTACCTGAAGCAGTCCGGTATTCAACGAGGTGAGGTGTTTGCAACCGCTGGACCCGAAGATCGTCCTTCCGCTTTTGGACTGGTATGCATGCCACGGACGAAAGCTGCCCTGGCGCAGGGATCAGGATCCATACAGAATATGGGTTTCTGAGATCATGCTGCAGCAGACACGGGTGGAAACGGTTCTGAACTACTACGACCGGTTTCTGGAATCATTTCCCACCCTGGAAGCCCTTGCCGGGGCACCCGAGGAAAAAGTCATGCTTGCCTGGCAGGGGCTGGGATATTATCGCCGGGCAAAAGGGCTTCAGGAGGGCGCCCGGCAGGTCATGCAGGAATTCCATGGAAGGATTCCCCGGACCCGGAAAGAGCTCATGTCCCTTCACGGCGTGGGCAGTTACACAGCCGGGGCAATTGCCTCCATTGCCTTTCAGAAGCGTGAGGCGGCTGTGGACGGGAACGCCGTCCGGGTGTTCTCCCGCCTCGCCTGTTTTGAGCACTGTCTGGAAGGCGCATACAGAAAGGAACTGGAAAAGGCCATTGAGGATATCATTCCCGAGGATCATCCCGGACAGTTCAATCAGGCAGTGATGGACCTCGGAAGCATGGTCTGCACCCCCGTGCATCCCCGCTGTTCAGAGTGTCCTCTTCAGGGCATGTGTCTGGGGAAGCAGAACGGAACAGCCCAGAACCTGCCCAGACTGCCTGAGAAGAAGAGCAAGACGCTTGAAGAATACGCCGTTCTCCTGATTTTCCATCAGAACACGGTTCTTCTCGAGAAAAAAACAGATGGTCTTCTGAAGGGTCTGTGGCTCTTTCCCATGGTGCCCGGGCATTATACTGAAAATGAAATCTCTTCCTATTATTACGATCATACGTTGGAATCCCCCCGCGGTCTTCTGTGCTGCGGCCATACGCGTCACATTTTTACCCACAGGATCTGGGAAATGACTTTCTTCACCCTGGAAAGCCATCTGGGCGGACGGTTGTTTCCCGGAGCATGTCCCATGACCGCGGACATGCTTGAAGAACATGCGATTCCCTCCGCCATGGCCCTGGGAGTCAGAGAAGCGCAGCAGTACCTTCGCCGCTGGAATGGCAGCAGGGAAAATGCGATCCTTTACATATGAACAGACCGCTCTGTCGGTTTTCCCGGATTCTACTCACTTTGGGAGGGTGAATGCTCGATGAAAAGTCTGGAACAAACCCTGGATATCCGGACCATGAATTCAGACCTGTGCGGCGTGTGGCGTCCCAGTGCCATCCTTGAAGCCTGCCAGGAAATCGCCGGAGACCATTCCGAGACCATGGGGCTCGGAAGAAAGGAACTGCTGGAGAAGAATCTGGTCTGGATTCTGAGCCGCAATGAAGTTGAAATCCTGCGGTATCCCGCCATTGGCCAAAAGATTCGCATTGAAACCTTTCACCGGCCGAACAGGCACTGGTTTTTCCCCAGATACTTTGTGTTCCGCACCATGGACTCCAGGGAAATCCTTGGATACTGCGGAAGCATGTGGGTCCTGATGGATCTGGAAACACGCAAAGCGGTGAGCGGCAGGGAAATTGCCGCTCTCATGCCCGATAATTCAGATATGGAGCCGCCCATGGACCATCTTCCTTCCATGGTTCATGAGACGGCGGGCGACTGTGAAACCCATATCTGCCGTCCCGTTTACTCGGATCTGGATGCCAATATGCACGTGAACAACGCCCGTTATCTGGACTGGGTATGCAACAGTCTGGGCATTGAGTGCATGGAGAAAAATGAAATCGGTCATTTCGTGATCAATTATGACGCTGAGATTCTGCCGGATCAGCAGGTCGAGCTCCGTCTGAAAAGGGAAGGGGACCGCTTTTCTGTATCCGGTAGCCGGGATGGCGTATCCTGTTTTGCGGTGGAGGGCTCCCTGAGAGCAAGGCAGCATAAACCCATCGGCATAACCTGAAACCGCCCGGACCTTCCGGAAGTGCCGGAATCATGCAGTCTGTCCTCCCGCTCCGCATGTCCGCCTAGATGATGACGGATGGTCACATCCATGGGGAACGCATTCATTTCAATTCATTCTGAAAGGAAACAAGTTTATGCCTCTGAATATTGCCATGGATGGCCCGGTAGGAGCCGGGAAATCCACCATTGCCGATGCAGTTGCCTCCAGACTCGGCATTCTTCATCTGGATACCGGCGCCATGTACCGGTGCGCGGCTGTTGCCGCCCTGAAGAAGGGACTGGACGTCAATGACCAGGAAGCCATGGAAGCGTTCTGCGAAAAACTTCATGTGGATGTTCTCTACGAGAACGGAAGCCAGCGGACCCTGGCGGACGGCATGGACCTGACCGGAGAGATCCGTACACAGGAAGCGGGGATGGCCGCCTCCAGAATCGCCACCTATCCCGGCGTACGTCGCGCCATGGTTCGCGCTCAGCAGCAGGTTGCCTCCCGGCAGTCCATGCTGGTGGATGGGAGGGACATCTGTACCCGGGTGCTTCCGGATGCACGTGTGAAAATCTATCTTACAGCCTCTGATGAGGTCAGAGCCCGGAGACGGTGGCTGCAGATGCAGGAAAAAGGGAGTGGGGAATCCTTCGAGTCGGTTCTTTCCGCCCTGCGGGAGCGTGACCGTCAGGATACGGAAAGGGAAACGGATCCGCTGCGGATTGCCGAGGACGCAGTCGTTGTGGATACATCCGACATGACCTTTGATGAAAGTGTGGAAACCATCCTGCGGCTTGTGGAGGCAGCTTATGATTGACTATACGAAAATGTATTTTCCCTACACCTTCGGTTTCGGGCTGGCGGCCGTCTGTTTTCATACGCTCTGGCCGGTCAGGTATCATCATCGTGAATGGCTGGATATCGAGCCGCCCTTCATGATTGTTGCCAATCATACTTCCTTTTTTGATCCCATGATTATCGGGTATGGCGTCAAGAAGCACCCGGTGGTTTTTCTGGGAAAACGCGAACTGAACAGAAGCAGATTTTTCCGTATCATCAGCGGTTGGGCTCGCATGATTCCCGTCAGCCGCGGACAGTATGACATGGAGGCCATGCGCTCCTGCTCGAAGGTGCTGAAGGAAAACGGGATTCTGGGGATCTTCCCTGAAGGTACCCGTTTTCATGAGGGTGTCATGCAGGAAATTCAGGACGGGTTTGCCGTTCTGGCCTTCCGCGGCCGTGTCCCGATTGTTCCGATCTATATCAGCGGCCGCTGCAGGCCGTTCAGAAAAGTGCATGCCATGGTCGGAAAACCGGTTCCCTATGATGATCTTCTGGAACAGGGAATGAACCGGGATACCATCGCGGAGCTCGTTCGCCGCATCAAGGAATGCTATGTGGAACTGATCCAGGAAGTCAAGGATCTGTGATGCCCGGAAAACGCCCTGAAGGTGATGAGGTCCTGGAAAGTTTTTTTTCTGAGACAGGAAGGAATTTTCCCATCTGTCACGAAGTAATGGAGAAGGAAATGTGAAAGGAGTTTCGCATGCAGATCGAAATTGCCCCTCATGCCGGTTTCTGTATGGGAGTCCGGCGTGCCGTGGAAGCTGCATGGAAGATTGCGAAGGAAGGAAGACCAGCCTGCACTCTGGGGGAACTGATTCATAATCCTCAGGTTGTGGAACAGTTGTCTCAGCAGGGCATCCTGCCGGTTGACAGTCCTGAGGAAGCAGGAGACCGGCTGGTTCTCGTTCGCAGTCACGGTGTATCGCCCTTTGTACTGAAGGAACTGACGGATCGGGGACTCGAAATCATGGATCTGACGTGCCCGTTTGTGGATCGGCTGCATCACATTGTCGCCGATGCCTCGCAAGACGGGACGCCGGTGATTCTTGTGGGAGAAAAAGATCATCCGGAAGTTCAGGGAACAGCCGGATGGGCAGGGGGATGTGTGTATGTGGTCAGCTCTCCCCAGGAGGCTGAAGCGCTACCTCCGATGAAGGAGGCACTGGCCTGCGTACAGACAACCTTTCCTCTTTCCGGATGGGAAGCCGTCCTGTCAGTTTTACGCCGCAGGGTGGAAAAGCTCACTGAGCATAACACCATTTGTTCCGCTACCGCAGTCCGTCAACGGGAAGCAGTGGAACTGGCTGGCCGTGTCAGCACCATGATCGTCGTGGGCGGCAGGAAAAGTGCGAACACCAGAAAGCTCTTTGATCTGTGCGCACAGAAATGTCCCAATACCGTTCTGGTGGAGAAGGGCAGCGAACTGACGCATGCGTTTGTCCGAAGCATTTCCGGGAAAGTAGGAATCACCGCGGGGGCTTCTACCCCGGATGATTCACTGAAGGAGGTTGTCACTTTTATGACCGACATGGAAAACATGGAGAACGTGAACCAGGAGACCGCCGCGGAAGATACTTCCAAGAATGACTTCATGGCTGAAGTGGACGCAACCCTTGTCAAGATCCGTCCCGGACAGACTGTAACGGGAACCGTGGTTCAGATCACGGATGACGAGGTATGCGTGAACATCAACTACAAGTCCGATGGCGTAATCAAGCGCTCCGATCTTGCGCAGCAGGATGTCAAGCTGGGTGACGAGATCGAAGTCGAAGTGGTCAAGGTCAACGACGGCGAAGGCAATGTGATTCTCTCCCAGCGGAACATTGTCAACCGCAAGGCCTGGGAAGAACTCATGGCCAAGAACGAGAACGGCGAATACGTCGAGGGCGTCGGCAAGGAAGCCGTCAAGGGCGGTCTGATTGCGGATGTCGGCGGTGTGCGCGCTTTCGTTCCCGCCTCTCAGCTTGCTCCCCGCTATGTGGAAAAGATCGATGATTTCGTCGGCAAGGACATGAAGCTGAAGATCATCGAAGTGGACAAGCAGAAGAAGCGCATTGTCGCCAGCCGCAAGGCTGTGATCCTGGAGGAAACGGCCGCCCGCAAGAAGGAAGCCTGGGATCGCCTTGAAGAAGGGATTGTGATTCATGGTATCGTCCGCCGTCTTACGGATTTCGGTGCCTTTGTGGATGTAGGCGGTGTGGATGGCCTTGTGCATATCACCGATCTGAGCTGGGGCCATATCAAGCATCCCAGTGAAGTGGTCAAGCCGAATCAGGAAGTGGATGTGAAGATTCTCAGCTTGGACCGTGAGCGTGAACGCATCCAGCTGGGTTACAAGCAGCTGCAGCCCAAGCCCTGGGATAACGCCGCTGAAAAGTATCCTCAGCATTCCGTCGTGGAAGGAAAAGTGGTCCGCATCGTGACCTTCGGAGCGTTTGTGGAACTGGAGCCCGGTCTTGACGGACTGGTGCACATCTCTCAGTGCGCTCTGGAAAAGATCGCCAAGGTGGAAGACGCCGTGCAGGTGGGCGACATCGTCCGCGTGAAGGTCATGGCGGTGGATACCGAGCACAAGCGCATTTCCCTTTCCATTCGTCAGGTGCTGGAAGATGAGGCCTTCGATGCCGATAACGGAGATCTTGAACTGGCTTCGGAAGAACCCGTTGCCAGTGTGGATACTGAAGAACCTCAGGCCTGACCGTAAGGCAGTAAAAGTGGCGAAAGCCACTTTTTTTGTTGCAGGAATCTTTCAGAGTGCCGCCTTTTCGAACTTCTTTCCTTGACTCAAAGCCCTTCTTCGATTAGACTGAAACGGTCATGGTCCGCGCATTCCGGACTTCCTGCGCGGGTCCATGATTCTTCTATTCTCCCTCCAGGATGAAAACGGATCTTTCAAACAGGGCATGAAGAAAGATGGATCCGTACCTCCGGAGCGGCGGGAAGGGAATGACTGAAAATCATTTT
>CACYGY010000132.1 GCA_902774025.1 uncultured Eubacteriales bacterium | reverse complement strand
AGCCCGATTCTTTCCAGCATCTCCCGGTAGCGCTCCAGCAGTTCCATTTCCCGTGCCGAGACACTCATCACCATGGGCATGAGCAGCTCCTGTCCGGGATGATCCTCCTCACAGGCCTGCATCATGGCGTCATAGTTCAGGCGCTCATGGGCCGCATGCTGATCAATCATCAGAAACTGATCCTCATATTCCAGCAGGATATAGGTGTGAAAGACCTCCCCGATGAGCCGGATGGGTGCCGGCATGTCGTCCAGAAAACTGGCCTGTTCCCCGGCCGCCGCTTCCCCGCCTGATGTTTCGGCTGTCCCCCTCCCTGCGGGCTGAGCCGCCGTCTCCGCTCCGGAGAAGACGGGGGACGGAAATGCGGTTTCCTCCGCATGGGTCAGGGAAACAGGCTCTGAGAGGTCCGGACGCGTCCGGACCGGTTCCTCCTGAAGTGCGGCGTTCGGTACCCGGTTCATCTCTCCCGGTTCATCCGCCGTTTCCGGAATCTTCTCCGTCATGGGAGGGGATACGGGAGAAGCGATTTCCTCCCTGCGTGAAGGAGCGCTCCCCGCAGCTGTTTCCACCCTCCGGATAACCAGGCCCGGACTGGCCGCTGTCTCCTGCGGCTTTTCCTCCAGTTCCATGGTCTCCGGCCGGTCAAAAATGCTCTCATCCCGAAGTGCCTCCCGGATCAGCGTCACGACAGCCTGGGTTACATCGCTCTCATTCTGAAAGCGGACCTCCAGCTTATTGGGATGCACATTGACATCCAGGCTTTCCAGGGGCATGGTGATATGAAGAATACACATGGGAAAGTGGCCAATCATGACCCTTTCCCGGCATGCTTCCTCCACAGCTCTGGAGAGCAGCGGTGCCTGTACGGGCCGGTTGTTGATGATAAACCACTGGGCGCTCCGGTTTCCCCGTCCGCTTTCCCCCACGCCCACATAACCCTCCATCAGCAGACCGTTCATGTTCCCTTTCACGGTCCTTGTGGTGGGACGGAGCAGTTCTCTCCCCAGCACGCAGAAGGCAGCAGATTCCAGCTTGCCGTCCCCCGGTGAGCGGAAAACGGTTTTCCCGTCCTGAATCAGACGAAAGGATACATCCGGCCTGGAGAGAATGGCGTTGACCATGACATCTGAAACCATGGCGGCCTCGGCACCGGGACGCTTCAGGAACTTCAGGCGCACCGGGGTATTATAGAACAGATCCCTGACCTGCATGGTCGTGCCGTCTGGACAGGCGGCTTCCGTGATTTCGCCCTTGACACCACCGTCTACCCGGATCCGGATCCCTGTGGGAGCATCATGTTCCTTGGTGGTACATGTCACATGGCTGACAGATGCGATGGATGAGAGTGCTTCTCCCCTGAATCCCATGGTGGCGACCCGGAAAAGATCGTCAGCCGTTCGGATTTTGCTTGTGGCATGCCTCTCAAAAGCCATGCGCAGATTGGCTGAAGATATACCGGACCCGTTGTCGGAAACCCGGAAGGCATGAATGCCGCCCTCCTGAATCTCCACCGTCACATGGGTGGCGCCCGCGTCCAGACTGTTCTCAACCAGTTCCTTGATGGCGGACGCCGGGCGCTCCACCACCTCACCCGCCGCGATTTTTCCGATGACCTCATCGGAAAGGACTCGGATCAACGGACTCATAGATTTCTCGCTTTCTCCCTCAGCAGAAAGAGCTGGTTCATGGCATCCATGGGAGTCATGGCCATCACATCCATTTTCTGCAGTTCCTCAATGATCTCCATCCGCTGAAAATTGAACAGATCCATCTGTTCAAGGGGCTTTTTCCGTTCCTGATTCTGACCCAGGATATTCTGGCCGATGGCGTTCTGGTTGATGTCGCTGACCTCCAGCCGGGCCTGAATCTCATGGGCGCGCACCAGTACGGGACGGGGAACCCCCGCCAGCCTGGCTACCTGAATGCCGAAGGAACGGTCGGCACCTCCGCGAATGATCTTCCGGAGGAAAAGAATGTCTTCCCCCTGCTCTCTGACGGAAATACAGTAGTTCTGTACACCATCCAGATGTCCCTCCAGTTCTGACAGTTCATGATAATGCGTCGCGAAGAGGGTTTTGGCGCCACATTTTTCCCGATCGCACAGGTACTCCACCACTGCCCAGGCTATGGCAAGACCGTCAAAGGTGGAGGTACCCCGGCCGATCTCGTCCAGAATCAGCAGACTGTTCCGTGTCGCGTTCTTCAGGATATAAGCCGTCTCCGACATCTCCATCATGAATGTGGACTGCCCGCCGGCCAGATCGTCGGAGGCTCCGATTCTTGTGAAAATCCGGTCCACGATGGGAACGGAGGCGGACTGGGCCGGGACAAAGGACCCGATATGCGCCATCAGGACAATCAGGGCCACCTGACGCATGTATGTGCTCTTGCCTGCCATGTTCGGTCCTGTGATGATCAGCATTCTGGCCTGGTCCTGATCCATGTGCGTATCATTGGGCACAAAGGCATCCTCCCGGAGTGTCTGCTCCACCACGGGATGCCTGCCTTCGCGGATTTCCAGTTCCCCGTCCTCCCGGATCTGCGGACGGATATAGCCATACTCCGTAGCTGCCCGGGCAAGACTGAGAAGAGCGTCCAGTTCCTTCAGTGCCGAGGCAGTTCCCTGAATCCGCTCCATGCTGGCGGTGAGAAGGTCCCGGATTTCCTGGAAAAGGGTCAGTTCCAGGCGTATCGCCTGCTCCTGGGCTCCGATGATCCTCTGCTCCATTTCCTTCAGTGCGGGTGTCATGAACCGTTCCGCGTTGGTCAGTGTCTGCTTTCGGATATAATCCGCCGGCACCTGGGCAAGGAAAGACTTGGTCACCTCAATATAATAGCCGAAAACGCGATTATACTGCACTTTCAGATTCCGGATGCCCGTCCTTTCCCGCTCACTGGCTTCCAGGTCCAGAATCCACTGTCTGCCGTGGGTCGCCGCATCCCGGAGTTCATCCAGACCTGCGTGATATCCGCTCCGGATCATGCCGCCTTCCGAGAGAAGCAGAGGCGCGTCATCGTCGATAGCCCGCTGCAGCCTTGCCGTCACATCCGCAAGAGGGTCCAGCCGCATCCGGATGCTTTCCATGCCCCCACAGGTGATACCATCCAGAAGCCTGCGGATTTCAGGGATTTTTTCCAGGGACTGGCGGAGGGCAAGACAATCCCTGGCATTCACTGTCCGGTAGGATACTTTGGAAAGCAGGCGCTCAATATCATACACGCCTGTCAGAAGTTCCGCCAGCTGTTCCCTGAGCACATGGTTCTGGGTGAGACACGCCACGGAGTCCAGACGGTTCTGAATCAGATCCTGCCGGATCAGGGGCTGTTCAATCCAGGAACGAAGCAGGCGGCTTCCCATGGCTGTGCAGGTTTTGTCCAGAAGCCAGAGCAGTGTCCCTTTCCTGCCCTGATTCTGAAGGTTTTCCGTCAGTTCCAGATTCCTTCTTGTATTTCTGTCCAGAAGCATATGGTCCTGACTCTGGGCAATCTGAAGATGGGTGATGTGCTCCAGCGCGTTCTTCTGTGTCTCGTCCAGGTAGCGCATCAGGGCACCCGCCGCGTTCACGACGCACTGATCCTCTTCATTCAGTCCAATGGATGCCAGCGTCTTCAGATGGAAATGCTCCAGCAGGCAGCTCTCCGCCCTGGAGGCCTGGTAATAGGCAGCACCCGGCTCACTCACGGGAGGCAGCGCGCCGGGAAGAAGGGCGCGCAGATCCGTGAGGTGATTGCAGATGATCTCGCTGGGATGAATCCGCTCCACCTCGTCCGCGAGAACGCCGGTTTTTACGGAAACCCTGTGAACCAGGAATTCCCCCGTGGACACGTCCACATAGGCGAGTCCGCACTGATTGCGGATCAGGCACAGGGAGAGCAAATAGCGGTTAGCGCGCTCATCCAGCATAGATGGATCGCTGAGCGTGCCGGGGGTGAAAATCCGGGTTACATCCCTTTCCACCAGTCCTTTGGCCAGCTGCGGGTCCTCCATCTGTTCGCCGATGGCCACCCGGTATCCGAGATTGACCAGCTTTTCCACATAGGTATTGACAGCGTGATGCGGAACGCCGCACATGGGCGCCCTTTCTTCCAGTCCGCAGTCCTTGCCCGTCAGGGTCAGCTCCAGTTCCCGGGACACAAGCTTCGCATCCTCAAAGAACATCTCATAAAAATCCCCTACCCGGAAAAACAGGAGACAGTCCCTGTATCTTTCCTTCAGGCGCATGTACTGCTGCATCATGGGAGACAATGCCATGGAAAATCACCTTCACTCTTTCTGCCTGCAGGAAGCACAGGTCCCACACGCCCGGCAGCAGGCCGGTGTTTCCTCCGTCTCCGGCTGCCCGGTAAGAATCAGACGGAGAATCCGGTTGATATTCTCCGTCTGTTCATCCAGAGCTTTCCGGGCCCTGTCCATCTCCGCAGCCACCGGCAGGGCTTTCCTGCGCGCTTCCAGTGCCCTGTATTCGCTTTCCATTCCGGCCCTTTCCTGCGCGTCCTCCGACGCGGCAAGACTCTTCCGGCATTCTGAAAGAGCTTCTGTCAGAATCCGTACCTGTTCATCTTCCGCCGCCTCCTGTTCCAGTGCCTGCAGATGCCGGTAGGGTTCACTTTCCCGGATGGCTTCTCCCAGTTCCCGGGCGATCTCATACACGTGTCTCATGAAACCGCTCCCTCATTTTCTGTCTGCCGGCCCACCAGGGTATTGTTCCGCACGCCGGTGATGCGGACCCGGCAGATGGTTCCAATCTGCTCGGCGCGCCCCGGAAAGGTCACGGACAGTCCGTGAGTGCCCCGGCCGGAAATCTGCTGATGACTTCTCCGGGACATCCCTTCCACCAGGACTTCCTCTTCCGTGCCCAGGAACCGCTGCATGACTTCCTGCTGGCGTCTTTCCTGAAGGGCAATCAGCGCCTGGATTCTGCGGGACGCCTCTTCCGGAGGAATCTGATTCTCCATCCTGGCAGCCGCCGTGCCGACTCTGGGGGAATAGACAAAGGTGAAAGCCGAATCGAATCCCACCTCGTCCGTAAGGGACAGTGTCTCCTGAAACTGGCTTTCCGTTTCCCCCGGAAAAGCCACCATCATGTCCGTTGTCAGGCCGATGCCCGGGATCGCCCGGCGAAGCTGCTCGACACGTTCCAGATAGGTTTCCCGCGTATACTGGCGGTTCATCCGGCGAAGGATTTCATTGCTGCCGGACTGCACGGGCAGGTGGAACTGCGGCAGCACGTGCCGGGCGCCGGCCATGACCTCCATCAGTTCAGGAAGCAGATCCTTGGGATGACTGGTCATGAAACGGATCCGCCTGATGCCCGTGCGGTCCACCATGGACAGAAGTTCCGGAAAGGTTACGCCGTCCTGGCTCCGGTAACTGTTCACATTCTGCCCCAGGAGCATGATTTCCATCACGCCGTCTTCCTGAAGATGCCGGATTTCCTCCAGAATCTCGGAAGCGTTCCGGGAGCGCTCCCTTCCCCTGACATAGGGGACAATACAGTAGGTGCAGAAATTGTCACATCCCTGCATGATGCTGACATAGGCGCTTTCCCGGCGGGACCTGGAAACCGGAAGGCCTTCCAGAATCCGGTGAGGGCTCCCGGTTTCGATCACTGTGGAGGAGGAATTCAGGGCTTCCGTCAGGATCTGCGGAAAGCGGTACAAGTCCGCGGTTCCGAAGGCCAGGTCCACGAATCGGTACTGTTTCATGATTTTCTCGGCCATGCCGGGTTCCTGAATCATGCACCCGCACACCCCGATTTTCATGGAAGGGCGTTTTTTCTTGATTTCATTGAGCCATGTCACGTTCCCGAGGGCCCGGCGCTCCGCGTTATCCCGCACGCAGCATGTGTTGAAGATCACCAGATCGGCTTCATCCCGCTCAGCCTCCTGAAGCCCCATGGAACCGAGCATGCCTGCGAGGATTTCGCTGTCATGCGCGTTCATCTGGCATCCGTAGGTGATGATGTGATATGTATGCGGCCGGTCCGTCAGTTCCCGGATCTTCCGGGCATATTCTCTCTGTTCTTCCAGTTCTTCCGGCGTCAGAGGTTTTGCGCGTTCAGCCATGATATTCCTCCAGAATACGATATCCCTGACCATGACAGGCAGGACAGGGGGCGCAGATTTCAGAACGCAGGGACCGCCGCGTCCGCTTTCTTGTCATCTCAATGAGACCCAGGGATGTAAAACCGTGAATGACCGTCCGGACTCTGTCCCTCCGGAAGCACTCGGTCAGATGAGACAGAACGCGCTGACGGTTTTCCTCCGTCTCCATATCGATCATGTCAATGAGAATGATCCCGCTGAGATTCCTCAGACGCACCTGACGCACAATTTCATCGCATGCCTCCAGGTTGGTCTCGAGCTGTGTCGTCTGCACGTCCCGGGTTTTTCCCGTGAATTTCTGTGTATTGACGTCA
>CACYGY010000131.1 GCA_902774025.1 uncultured Eubacteriales bacterium | reverse complement strand
TTCGTGACAAGCCAGTACGCGCTCTCCCCGGAACCGATTTTCTGGAAGACAGCCCTGTCCCAGTTCAGCATGGGAAGGCGGTTGTTTTCGCTGTCCACGCGGTACACCTGCAGAGACCTGAGAAAATCCTCCATCTCCGGGCGGAAAAGATCGCTGTACTTCTTTCCGTTTTTCAGATTCTGGTCATCGTCCCAGTATTTCGTGATCTCAACCCAGGTCCCCGCATCGCCGATGATCAGGACGCCGTTGTTCCCGATGGCGCCGCCCCGGGTGATGTTGCCTCCCGTGTCCATGGCGCTGTTGCCTGTGAAGCTCACCTGGGCACCGGCGGGATTCTTGTATTTTTCCTCGGGATCGGATGTATAGTGTTCCGCAATCATATCCGACACGGGCGGATTCCATCGATGCAGCCCTCCGTTGAACATGATTTCACCGATCACATGAGGATTCTCCGTATGTCCCATCATCAGGTCCCGCCGGTAAAGGTTGCCGTCGCTGCCGACATAGTTGTCATAAATCGCGGCACCGTTGCGAACGTTCACAATGGTTGCCCCGTTGGGACAGTTGGAAATGGCTCCGCCGTCGTCCTGCGCCGTGTTCCCATAGATTGCCACCCTGTTCATTCTCAGGGTCGCATCATTGTTCAGGAAAATCGCTCCGCCGGCTTCCCCTACGGTGCAGTCGCTCACACTGTTATTGGTAAATGACGTTCCTCCGCCGATGGTTGCCTGGATGACATCCTTGGTGGAATAATAACCTCCATACTCAAATCCGAGGGCCAGCGCGCCACCACAGGTTGTCGCCGTGTTCCTGTCAAACGTTGTACCGGAAATGTCCAGGCTTATTCTACTGGTCGCTTCAACGGTTTCCTGGGGCGGGTTCTCGGCACTCCATGAGTCATCCCATGGAAAGTCACCTTCCACCGTCACGGCACCGCCCCAGACGCCGCTATTTTCAGAAAATTCGCTCCCCTTAATGGTCAGCTCCCCGCCCTTGTGCAGAAGGGCACCGCCGTAATTGCCGCGGTTTGACTGAAAGGTACAGCCATCCAGACTCACGGTGGATTCGTAGATCGCGAGGGCACCGCCGTGATTTGTTGCTGCATTCTCCGCAGCTCCGTTCCCGGAGAATTCCGTACCGGTTATGCTCATGGTGACTTCCCGTCCGTCAATGGCGCCGCCGGAGGCACCCGTTCCGGCCAGGTTATCTGTAAATGTGGCTTTGCTGATCTTAACGGTCCCCACACCTTCCATCCGGATCGCTCCGCCATGGAGGGCTTGGTTTCCGGTGAATGTAGCGCCATCGATTGTCAGAGATTTTGCCTTCACAAGGCGGATCGCACCGCCAAAGCCTCCCTGCACATTGTTGTTCTTGAAACTGCTTCCTTCGGCAATATTCAGTTCGCCGTCCTGATTCACCCGGATCACGCTTCCCTGGCTGCGGACGCCAGCCCCTGCGGTGATGGTATTGTCAGAAATCGTCGATTTCAGAATGTTCAGCTTTCCGTCGACGGTGATAAACCCTTTTTCGGTCATATTCCCGGCCGTCCCCGATCCGTTTATCACCTTTGATCCATTTTTGATAGAGGCTTCTCTGTTCTTTGCGATGGACAGAAAGACAGTGCTGCCATTTCCTCCCAGTTCCATCGTCGTTTCGTCGAACACGGCGGGATCGGTGGATTCCATCAGGTTGATCTCGGAACCGTTTTTGAAAACTATTTCGGTTTTCCCGGAAGTAACTTTTCCCTTCGTGTTGATGACCACATGATCCAGCGAATTCTTTTTGCCTGAAAATGTAATGGTACTGCCAGGCTCTCCCGTGATGGTCATGTTCTTCAGCTCTGCGTTGTTCACCTCCAGGGTCGCCCCACTCTTCACAACGATGGAGGGCTTCTGAAGCAGATCGAAGGTGCTGCTGCGAACCGACAGTTTCGCGCCTTCGTTTATGGTGATTTTTGCAGTTTCATGACTTTTTGTATGGGCCGTGATCGTGGAATTGGAGAGGACAGTCTCTCTCTCCTCGATGAGGACAGTCTCTCCCGCCGCGATATTGAGCGGCCCCTGCAGTCTGAATTGACCGTTGATATTATGATAGGTGACCCCGGAAAGCGTGATCTCCCCGCCTGCCAGATCGTCATTATTGTTGGTGCCACCGACACGCAGAACAACGTTATTATTGCCTCCGTTGCCCGTAAATGTCGTTTTTTGGATCGTCCCGGAACCGCCTTCCGAGTAAGCCCAGATATAGGGTGCGCCCTGGCTGTTTTCGGCAAAATTGACGGTACACTGATCGATTAAAAAGGATCTGTTCCTCACAGCAACCAGGAGATTGTGCGTTCCCGAGGCATTGTTGATCGTAAGCTGCGCCAGCACCGCGCCTCGTCCGTCGTCATGAGAAATAAACGCGACACTCCCAAGATAGCCTGCGGTATTGATTGCCTCATTGTTGATCGTGTAGCCCTCAATGAGCATTGGCTTACCATACGAGGAACGAACAGGCCCCACTTTGATCGTGACCGCAACGCCCGGTGGCCATGAGGGGGTGCCGTCGACGTCCAGACGCTCTGAAACCACCGTTTCCGCACAGGCTGCGGATACGATCAGAAAGCTCATCAGGAGCGTCATAAGGATAAAACTGGGGATTTTTCTTCCATGCCGGTTCATGACTAACCTCCAAAGCTGATTCATTACAATCTGAAGCGCATATGCCATCCGGCGCTCCCGGGGAAATGTGCTTTTCCCGCGGGGCAGTGAGTCCGGTTTCTGCTGCTCACCGGCCATCCTTCAGACAGGCCATGAAATCACAGCCCCTGCTGCCATCGGTTCACACCTGCAGCAGGCTGTCTGAAGGCGGCGCGCACCGGTTTGTGAAAACCGGAGTTCATTCCGCGCTCGCCATGCGGATCATCCGGGATTCCGACTGAAGACGCGCACGCCCCCCACATCCCGACCACGGGAGGAAAATCCCTCAAAGATTCCGGATGATTTTCCGGGACCGGGGAAGAATCCGCTCCCCCCGCCCGGCCGCACCGGCTCTGTATGATCTGTCCGGCCCCGTGCGAAGACAGGTTCCCGGACAGCCGTGTATCCGGCATTCCCTTTAAACTGCCGGATGCCTTTCTTCCTCCGATCCGGCGCCTGACCCGGACCCGCAGCCTTTCTACGGCTCCGGATTCCGCTGGACAGATGCGGGATCGCTGACGTTCCCTCCGGATCCGTCCTCCGCGCCGCAGAACAGGCCTGCGTGCGGAGGATTGTCCGGTCTGCATTCCCTCCCGTGGAATCCGGGGGAAGGATGTCCAGAGCACCGGTCCCGTTTTCCCTTTCTGCATCTGCAGTGCCTTTTCCGTCTCCCTTTGCCCGGAGAAACAGCCGGCAGCGAAGGGTATCTTCGGGCTGTCCCGATCGGCTGGCTTTCGGGGCATGCCTCGCCCCCTGAACGGGCGCTTTCACACGCCTGACGCTGAATCCGGATGAAGCCGGGACTGTCCGGCATCCCGTTTCTTCTTCCCGGTCCTTCCGTAACATGTACGGGGCATTACGACAGCACAGATTGAGCGCATGATCCCCTTCTGCAGGCGTCTGCGATGTCCCGGCGGTCACGGATCATGGGAACGTGCCGGGTGGAATCCGGCTGTGCCTTTCGTTCTGCCCGGAAAGGATCTTTCCCCGGGCCGGCTGTCCGCTTCCCGCGCGCTGAAAATGTCTGCGGAAAAACGCGGACCGTTTCAAAGGGGCCGCGCGAAGACAGAAAGGGCGACCGCACCCTGTCAGATGCCGATCCGCTGCTTCCTGAGTTCCCGTCCTTCCTTATTCGCCGCGTTCAGGTTCCGGTCCACGTGGACACCCGCCTGAATTCCCTCATCCGGAAGAGAACGTCCCGCACCCTTCGCAAAGAGGCCTGTTCCTATCCGGAATATGTGTTATTCTATCACGAATTTCCGATAAAAAAAGAACCCTGCGCAAAATTTATCCCGGATCAGGAATCCCGCTCCGCATCCGGGTATGAACCCGTCCGCCCGAATCTTACCGTACGCTTCTCTCAGACCTTTTTCCTCCCACTTTAAGGACATTCCTAGGGCTCGCGGCTTCCCTCCGCCCAGTCTGAGTCCGAAGGGACGCATACGGGGACGGATTCCCTGAAGCCCCTGCCGTGCGTTAAGGCCATGGATCGGTCTTCCGGGGCAGAGCAAAGAAAAGAACGCCATGTCACAGAGCAAAGCAGAATCCCGGGGTTTTCCATCCCGGACAGCCCCGGATCGCTTCGTACCCGCTGATTCGTTCCGTCCCCCGGCCTCTCCGGAAAATACATTCCGCAGCGTCACCCGGGAAAGGATCCTCACCGCTGCTGTCCGATGACGTTTTCACATTCCCTGCCCCTGTCACGGTTTCGGCACTTCCGGCCGGAAAAAACACGAAGCGGCATCCGGCTTCGGATACGTCCGGAAGTTTCCCGTTTTTCCGGGCCGGAAACGGAAATGCTTGTTTTCATTCCCGCAGACAGGTATAATCATCCCACAGTCCTTCTGTACAGACAGCTTTCATCCCCCACCGCTCCGGCAGGTATCGGACAGCTCACATTTCCGCCCGGGCCGTCCCCGTTCCGGACACCCGGCCGGGGGCCGCCCGTCCCGATCTGCCGCCTGTCCGCCGGAAACGGAGGGATATCCTTGAAACAAAAGATTCCGGACAAGTCTTCCTTCCACCGCAGACTCTTTGCACTGGTTCTGCCCATGGCGGCACAGAATCTGCTCAGTGCCCTTCTCAGCGCCTCTGACGCGCTGATGCTGGGTTTTCTGGACCAGAACAGTCTCTCCGCCGTCTCCCTGGCTTCCCAGGTCCAGTTCGTCTTCTCCCTGTTTCTGGACGCGGCCATCATCGGGACCACGATTCTGTCTGCCCAGTACTGGGGGCAGGGCAATGTCCGGGCGGTGGAGAAAATCCTGGGAAACACGCTCCGGCTTTCCCTTCTGATAGGAGCCGTCTTCTGTCTGGCCGCCCTGGGAGCGCCGCGTCTGCTGATGCGCGTCTTCACCCCGGAGGAGGAACTGATCGATCTCGGGGCATCCTATCTGCGGATTGTCAGCATCTCCTACCTTCTGGGAGGCTTCTCCCAGATCATTCTGTGCGTCATGAAAAACACCAGGCGCACCCTTCGCAGTACGGTCTACGCTTCTGTCTCCGTGGTCCTGAATGTGGCCCTGAACGCGCTCCTGATCTTCGGTCTCCTGGGGTTTCCCCGGATGGGGATCCGGGGCGCCGCTGCAGCCACCAGCGTTTCCCGCCTCCTGGAGGTTCTGCTGACCCTCTGGGAAAACAGACGCTTCCGGACCGTCCGTCTCCGTCTTTCCCATCTGCTCCGTGCGGACCGGGAACTGTTCCGACAGTTCCGCAGGCATACCGCTCCGGTTCTGGCCAATGAAATGAGCTGGGGGCTTGGGGTCACCATGTTCTCCGTCATCATGGGGCACCTGGGAAGCGACGCTGTGGCGGCTAACGCCATCGGGCAGATCGTGAAAAACATCGCTGCCTGTTTCTGCAGCGGCCTGGGGGCCGGAGCCGGTATCCTGACCGGGAATCTGCTGGGGGCCGGAAAGCTGGAGCAGGCAAGGCGGGAGGGCGGAAAGCTGGTCAGGATATCCCTCCTCTCCGGTGCCGTCTCCGGTCTGGTACTTCTCTCTTTCAGCCCTCTGGTAATGCGCTTTGGTGAATACCTGAGCGGGACCGCCCGGGAATACCTCCGTTTCATGCTGTACGTCTGCAGCTTTTACATGATCGGCAAGTCCGTAAACGGCACGGTGATCGCGGGGATTTTCTGTGCGGGAGGGGATACGCGCTTCGGCTTTTACTGTGATACCGTCAACATGTGGTGTCTGATCATTCCCATGGGGCTCCTGGCGGCCTTTGTGTTCCACGCGCCTCCCCCGTTGGTCTACCTGCTGCTGAGTCTGGACGAGTTTACGAAAATGCCGGCGGAATGGATCCATTATCACAAGTACAGATGGGTCAGAAACCTGACCACTGAAAGGAGCGAACCATCATGAACCATCTCGAAAGACGCGACGCCCAGATGGCCTATATCTCGGATGATGCTGTCATGGCAGAACAGGTCAGATGCCGGCAGCTGCTTCAGAAATTCAATTTTATGGACCGGAGCGACTTCAAAGGGCTGGCAGAGCTTGTCAGGGAGATTCTGGGCACCTCGGATGAGGCCTTCATCAATCCTCCCTTCTACTGCGACTATGGCAGCCATATTCACACGGGGAAAAGATTCTTTGCCAACTACAACTGCACCATCATTGACGTGGCTCCGGTCACCATCGGCGACTACTGTCAGCTGGCCCCCAACGTGGCCATCTACACCGCAGGTCACCCCATTCATCCCGAAACCCGGGACTCCGCCTATGAATACGGCAAGGCGGTGAACATCGGCCATCACGTATGGGTCGGTGGAAACGCGGTCATTCTGCCCGGCGTGACCATCGGCGACTGCTGCGTCATCGGCGCGGGAAGCGTTGTGACAAGGGATATTCCCGCCTGGTCCCTGGCAGCCGGGAATCCCTGCCGGGTCATCCGGAAGATCACGGACGCTGACAGACGTCTGCTGTTCCGGAAGGAAGAGATCGACGAGGAAGCCTGGGAGGATATCTGCCGGATGAACGGGTGGAGCTGAATCCCGGGACCCGTTCTCTGAAGCGTGCTTCCGTTCCCGGACATCATCTCAGAACGCCCACGTCCGCCGTCACGACATGGGAAATGCCCGAAGATCAGGAAATGGAAAGGGGACGCCTTTTGCCGGCATCCTTCTTCCATGTGCTCAGCCTTTCCCCGCCGGCCGGGAACAGACAGAAAAGGCAGCAGGATCAGGATTCGTTTCAGAAACGCATCCTGACCCCGCTGCCTTTTCATTCTGTTATCCATTCCCAGGTGATGCAAGGCCTGCCATTTGCGGTCAGACCAGGTCTTGCCGGTTTTTCCCGCACAGAAGCCTGTCCCCCTGCTCTGTGACATCCAGGCGGGGACCGCCGTACCGGAATGTCCATACCGCACGCTTCCGTTCCTCTGAGTATTCGCAGACGGCCTGAATGCGGGGGATTTCCAGCGCGGGCAGCAGCAGACGCTCCACGGTTTCCTCAAAGAGCAGCTGGATCCGGGAGCACAGGGCATGGGCAATGTGGTTCCGATAGCAGTAGGTATCGATCTGTCCCGCCATGCCCAGAAAGTCGAAATTCCGGCTTTCGATATTCAGCTCCAGCACCTTCAGATGCCGGATGAAACGGCGGGTATTGACCCCACGGGGATGGGAGAAGACCTGCTCTGCGCTTCCGTCCTCGTAGATTCCGCCCTCGTCCATGTAAAACACGCGGTTGGAAATGGCCCGGGCAAAGGACATTTCATGGGTGACGATCATCATGGTCTTGCCGGTGCCCGCCAGATCCATGATGACGGCCTGAACCTCCCCCACCATGGTGGGATCCAGTGCGCTGGTCGGCTCATCGAAGAGGATGATTTCCGGATCCATCGCCAGGGTGCGCGCGATGGCAATACGCTGCTTCTGTCCGCCGGAAAGCTCATCCGGGTAATTCATGGCCTTTTCCGCAAGACCCACCATCTTTAGCAGTTCCATGCCCCTGTCATAGGCTTTCTGCCTGTCCACGCCCTTCAGGGTAACCGGGGCCAGCATGATATTCTCAATCACCGTCAGATGCCCGAAGAGATTGAAGCTCTGGAACACCATACCCATTCTCTGGCGGATCCGGCTGATGTCGCACTTCGGGTCCGTGATCTCGTCCTCGCCGATCCAGATCCGGCCGGAGGTAGGCTTTTCCAGGCGGTTAATGCATCTGAGAAGCGTACTCTTTCCGGTTCCGGAAGGACCGATGACGGAAATCACATCCCCGTCATGGATCTCCGCGTTCACGTCCACAAGGGGCGTCACGTTCTCATATTCCTTTTTCAGATGTTCAATTCTAATCATGAATCCGGACCCCCTTCAGGAGAGACTTGTTCCTGCGCTTCTTCGGGTTTGTGCTCAGGCCGATGCGGCTCACGAGGAATCCCAGGAGCATTTCAAGGGCGAAGTAGATGATGGTGATGGCAATCAGGGGGAAGAAGGCCTCGTATGTGCGGCTGCGGATGATATCTCCCACCTTGGTCAGGTCCTGTACTGCCACGTAGCCCACAATGGCCGTGGACTTGATCAGGCTCACAATCTCTCCCCGATAGGCGGAGAGCACATGGGGCACAGCCTGGGGAAAGATGATCTGGAAAAAGGTATTCCAGCTGGTATAGCCCAGGGCATAGGCAGCTTCATACTGTCCGATATCCACCGCCCCCACCCCGATTTTCAGCAGTCCGAACACCGCTGCGCCAAAGGTCAGGGTAAAGCCGATCACCGCCACCATCATGCCGCTGATGGCCACGTTGCCGAAGATGATGTAGTAGAGAATCATCAGGAGCACCACCATGGGCGTTCCCTGGATCAGCCACATGATGAAGCGGGTGATACCATTGGCGACGGGGTTCCCGTTCCGGCACAGCATAAACACATCAAAGCCCAGGAGGGTTCCCGAGATCACCGACAGCACTGTAATCACCAGGGTGGTCAGAACGCCCTGGATGAAAAGCTTCCAGCGGTCTTCCCGAATGAAGGTCTTCTCGAAACTGGAGGCAATCCCGTCCCAGAAGGATGTGTTTTCCACCGCTGCTCCCGCGGCCTCCTCCGGTTTCATCACCATCATCACGGAGTCGCTCTCAAAGGTGACATCGGAGAAGAGGACGCTTTCCGCCCGCTCGGGCGTATAGGCGATATAGCAGCTGGCAAAATCAACCTTTTCCGTGGCCACGGAGGGGACGATTCCGCTGAAGTCCATGGAAACGATCTCCAGGGCATAGCCGTATTCCCTGCAGAACCGGACAGCCAGGTCCGTTTCGATGCCCACGATCTGTCCGTCCTTGACGTAGCAGAAGGGGGGCAGGGAGGAATCCGCAGCCATCCGGATGGTCCCGCTGGGACCCGGCAGACGGCCAAGGTCCGGGACGACCCGCCTGCTCTCGTCCTCCCCGTACCATGTGTTCATGATTTCGTCCATCACGCCGTTTTCCCGGATCCTGCGGAGAAACGCGTTGTACTGTTCGCACAGGGCGCGGCCGTTTTCCGTCCCGGGGAAAATCGCGCCGATCTTCACCATATCCCCCAGATGCTCGTCCAGAATCATCAGATCCTTCTCCTGGGTCCGGATATACCTGGCCTGCGCTTCCGCCGTGGAGAAAGCGTCAATCTTATGGGTTCGAAGGGCGATGGGCATATCCGCGGCACTGGTGTAATAGCTGATTTCCGCCTCCGGGAAGCGTTCTTTCACCTGCTCTGCCTGAACGGTTCCCGTAATCACTCCTATCCGCCCGTGCTCAAGGTCCGAAAGCGTATGAATGCTGCTTCCGTTCCCCGTCTCTTCCTTTACGTTCCGCACGATCAGTACAAAGGCGGCGTCATGGTAATGCAGAAAATCTGACGATTCCTCCCTCTCCGGAGTGACAATGATGGAACCCACGCCGATGTCCGCCTTTCCGCTGCTCACGGAGGCAAGAATCGCCGAAAACTCCATGCCGGTCAGTTCCAGATGAACGTCCAGTTTCCGGGCAATCAGCAGGAGAACCTCGATATCAAAGCCCAGCAGATGGCCATCCATGCCCACATAGCTCATGGGTTCCAGGGTATCGCAGGCGGCTACCTGCACCGTACCGTTCAGACCGGGCCAGTCCTGTTCCGGAAGCGTCTTGACGCTCTCGTCACGGCCCCCCCATTTATCCCACAGGGCTTCGATCTCCTCTTTGGGAATGGTGTCAAAGGCCTTCTGCCAAAGCTCCCGCCGGGGGTCTCCCTTCCGAAAGGCGATGCCGAATTCATCGGACTTGAGATATTCAGGGAACAGAGCCAGTTCGGAATCCCTGTTCACAAGCAGGTTGCACACGGCATTGTTGCACAGAAAGGCATCCGTCTTTCCCGCCTTCAGTGCCTGAATGAGGTCCGCGATGCTGTTGTAGTAATCGAAATCGGTGACCCCCGGTGCCCTTGACTTCACGAGTTCCTCAAACGGAGCGCCTGTCAGCATGGAAACATTTTTACCGCTCAGTTCGTCAAAAGTCGTGTATTCCGGCCGGTAAGCCGGTTGCTGCCTCTGCTCCCCTGCCAGGCTGTCCGCCTTTCGCACCGCCAGCACGGTGGCGTTCTTATAGGTTTCTGTGCTGAAAAGCACTGCCTGTGCTCTTTCCTCCGTGAAAACGATATTGTCAGAGGCAAAATCACATTTTCCCGACTGCACGGCATTCAGGATGCTGTCAAAATTCATGGGGATCACTTCCAGCCTGTAGCCATTGGCCTGGCAGAAGCGGGCGGCGATATCGACATCATAACCCACCACACGGTCGTCCTTCAGGAAAACGAGGGGGGGATACATCGGATCCGTCGCCATGCGCAGCGTGCCGTTGGGACCGGGCAGGTTCTCATAATCCAGTACGGTCTTTACGGCGTCATCCGCTCCGAACCAGACAGCATCAATTTCCGCCATGGTGCCGTCCTCCCAGAGTCCTTTCAGAAAGGCGCTGTACTGATCACAGAGTTTCCGGCCCTGCTCCGTCTTCGGAAACACTGCCCCCGCAGATGAAGGCTTCACCGGTTCCGGATAGATCTCCAGGTCATCGAATCCCTTCAGCATATACCGGATCACGGGTTCATCGCAGGCCCAGACGTCCACCTTGCCTTCCCTCAGTGCCGACATGGCGTCCACCTGAGAATTGAAATACCGGAACTCCACGCCGTCCTGGACCGATGAAACCTCGGAATCGGAAGCCGAGCCGGTAACCACGGCAGCCGTTTTTCCCTCCAGCCAGGAAAAGGAGGCATCCGCGCAGGCAATCCCTCCCGGCAGTAACAGTACTGTCCAGATCAAAACCCATATTTTCCTGCTCAACCTTATCATGGCACTCTTCTCCCCGTGGATTATTCGATTTGCCGACTGCTTATGACATTCTCCCTCCGGCATCAGCTGTTCCCGGAATACGGGAGGAACAGGCAGCGAAGGCCCCTCATGCAAAAAGAGATGTCTTCCGAAAAACAATCCCATCTTTCTCCGGAACATTCGGAAAGCGGAGACTCATCCGGAACCGGAAAGCCGGCATCGTCCGGCTGTTTTCACCGATTCCTTCCTTCTGACGTCCGCCGCGGTTTCCCCATCCCCCCCGCATCCTGCGGCCTTCCCCGCAATTGTATCCTTGTCTCCCCCAAAGGGCAACCACTTTCTTGAAGCCGGGATGATTCCGGATATACACACACCCGTATCCTGCCCGCATCCGCGCACGTTCTGAGAGGAAACGCGGAACATATGTCCGGCATTGACCAGCGCCTGTCACATTCACCCTTTCTGCCCATGTGCCTGCATGAATCCTGTGACGGAATCTAATGGAAAGCGGAACGGAACCATTTCCTGCCGCGGAAGGCTTTCAGCTTCCCGCACGGGCCTTTTTCCCTGATTCCCCTGGACCCACAGTCCGCAGACAGGCAGTTTCCGGGAGGTGCAGACGATCTGAATCACCGTGGAAAAGGAATCCGGAAGCCCTTACCTCCCGCAGAATTTCCGCGAAAGGATCATGCATCCTCTTCATCCCTTTTCCTGAAAAAACCCGATTCAGACATCTTTGTGCCGGAACAGAAAGAGGATATTCAACCTGTCTGTCGAACCCTCCTTACCGGAAAGGAGGCCCTTGAGAATGAACAAAAAAGCAATGTATGCCATCTCCTACGGGCTGTTTGTGGTCACTGCCCGCAAAGGGGATTCCGACAATGGGTGCATCACCAATACCGTCATACAGGTGACCTCTGAGCCCAACAGGATCTCCGTTGCGGTGAACAAGAGCAACCATACATGCGGAATGATCATGGATTCCGGCTGCTTCACAGCCTCTGTGATCGCCCAGAACGCCGATTTTTCCCTTTTCAGGCGTTTCGGCTTCCAAAGCGGAAAGAATGTGGATAAGTTTGACGGGTACCAGGCGGTCAGACGCGCCGGGAACGGCACACTGATCGTCACGGAAGGAACCAACGCCTATGTTTCCGCCAGGGTGGAGAAAACCATTGACCTGGGAAGCCATATGCTGTTCATTGCAGAGGTAACAGACATGGACGTCATCAGCGATGTTCCCTCCGCCACCTATGCCTACTATCAGGATCAGATCAAGCCAAAGCCTGAAGCGGTCGGTAAAACGGCAGAGGGGAAAACCATCTGGCGCTGCAGAATCTGCGGATATGAATACGTGGGGGAGGAACTGCCGGAAGATTTTATCTGCCCGGTCTGCAAGCATCCCGCCTCAGATTTTGAGAAACTGACATAAGATCGGTCTGCTTCTTTTCCTGAATTTGCATACATGAAGCAGGGTCAGCAGAAAATGAACCTCGCGGGACTTGCCCGGCATCCGAGGAGACACATAACAGGCGGACACTGCTGCCCGCCTGTGTCATGCTTGTTCCCGCACAGCCGAATCAGAACAGATTCACGATTCTGTTTCCTGAAACAGCCTCTGCATCATTCATAACCATCTGTTTTCAGGCTGTATTCACTGCCTGGTATGAAACACCTGATTCCTCGGGGCCATACTGCATTTGTGCACTTCATGTGTCCTTCCTTCAGGCTGGTTTTTCCTGAATTCTTTCGGAAGAGTATTGTTTCTCCGGACTGATTGGAGTATCACAGCAGCGTCATCCATGTTCGTTTGGGAACAGACGCGATAAGAGATGGCAGTACATTTCTCATTACATTATTTGATACAATTTTGTGTATACTATAAATGGTTCAGCAGTTGTTCCGTTTCCGGATCACCTGCTGAACCGTTTCTTTCTGACTGGCACATTCATTTTGCCGGAACTCTTCAGATTTGGCTCAAAAAAACTGCTGTATTAAACCGGAGTATGATCAGACACTTCCTTCAGCAGGAAGACCTGCCTTCTCTTTGAACTCCTTCACTGTTACACCGGCATGGCGAGCCGCCTCGCTCACTGTAATCACCTTTTCCATAACCATTGCCTTCAGTACTCCGTAAAGTCTGGCCTCACCTATCGTTATCCCATCGGCCCGGCCTCTGGCCTCACCTACAGTTATCCCATCGACCCGGCCTCTGGCCTCACCTATAGTTATCCCATCGGCCCAGCTTCTGGCCTCCGCCGCAAGAATTTCCGCCTTCATGATTTCCTTTAACGTTTCGCCCATTTCCGATCCCTCCCTGCAGGGATAATCATCCGGTCTTATCCTCCGTCAGAACACTTCCTGCAAGACATCGGCCGTCACACCGTCAGATGGCACGCCGGCAGCTCAACGAAATCGACCCGGAGAGAGGTCACTGAGGATGAATGATGTTCCATTGAGGCCATCTCACCC
>CACYGY010000130.1 GCA_902774025.1 uncultured Eubacteriales bacterium | reverse complement strand
TGTCCCCGGTAATGGCGGTCTGTGTGGTGGGGATGATATGCCAGTTTCCCGCCTTGAAGGTGCCGGCAGGCCGGCTGCCCGCTTTGGGGATATCTCCCGCCTGCAGTTTCAGGATATCTCCTTCATGACCATGCAGGACGACGATTCTGGGCTCGGCGGTCCCGTCATCCCAAAGACCGTTCTCCACCCTGAAGGTGACCGTATGGCTGATTTCGTCCTTTGGAAAGTAGGAATAGGTGTAGGTCATGTTCCCGGTAATGGCGGTCTCCGTGGTGGGCACGATATGCCAGTTTCCCGCCTTGAAGGTACTGCCGGGTCTGCTGCCCGCGGAGGGGATATCTCCCTTCTGCAGTTTCAGGATATCCCCCTCATGACCGTCCAGGATGATGGTGACGGGTTCGGCGGAGCCATTGTCCCAGAATCCGTTTTCCACCTTGAAGACAACCGTATGGCTGATGCTGTCCTTCGCGTAGTAGTGGTATTCCAGGATCGTGTCCTCCCAGAAGGAGGTGTTCGTGTCAAAGACAGTGTGCCAGCGCCCCTGTTTGTACGTGTTGTCAGGCTTGCTGCCGGCGGCAGGTATATCCTTCGCCTCAAGTTTCGCCCCGGTCGTCTCTGTTCTGTAAATGACGATGTTCTTTGGTTCCTTCGATCCGTCGTCCCAAAGGCCATTGACCACACGGAAGGTAACAGTCACAGGCACAGTATCCGCAACATTCAGGGGAATAACCACAAAGTCACTGGAATAATCGGTCTGCTTATCCCCGTTCTTCTGTTCGTTGAAAACTATCAGGGTATAACTGCCCAATGACAGGTTGTCCGGAACTCTGAAAACAGCCGTGCCGTCTGCGGTGCTGGTCTGAACACTGCCGTAGTACAGGGGAGAGTCTGCACTGTCGCAGAGGAATACAGATACATACTCATTGTCTCCCTTTTTCGCGTTCCTGAAGGGAATGCGGATCTCACCCCTCGGAAATGCATACAGGGGAGTGTTTGCATCACCACAGGCAAATTCCCGGCTGTCATCCTTCAGGGTCAGTTTCCATTCCCTCCCGGAATTCCCGGATATCCTGAAAAGTTCTGCTTCTTCCTGGTCTGAGGAACTGCCTGCCGTGACAGATTTACCACCTGTTGCAGCAGATACAAACAGCACAGAGTTTGGATCGATATTCATTGCAGGGCGTGCCACTTGGCCATAGGAAGAATTGTGACCGGCAAGTGAACCGGTGGAAAATTTCCCATCCGTTTCGACCAGAAACGGTTCCGGCGATCTTAACACCCAGTTACAAGGTTCGTTGTCGCCAGAGGAAACCGTTGCAATTCGTTCTATATTACTTAGAAAATAGTGCTCAGCTTCCTTAAAAGACAGGAAAAACACGGATTCCTGATTCAATGCGGACGATCCGTCAGATGAGTCATAGTCATTATCCTTTGATGTTTTAATGACAGCTTGCTTTTCGAGATTGGTAAACGCTTTCTTATAAAATTCCCCGCACCAGTGACGCGAGGGATCGTACGCCCAATGCACTTTGTTTCTTTCTGTAGCGCCTATAACGTACTCGCTGAGCAGCAGTTTTCCACTTCTGGCATTGCCATCCCCCAGAACGCGCCACCGAACCGGGCCGTCATTCAGGGCAACACCTCCCCATTTTTGTGTATAATTTCCGAACCAAACCGTATTGCCTTTTGATATCTTTTCGCCTCCGATTACAATGACAGGAGTACCATCCCCATATGCAAAGGAAGGCAGGATCATCAGTGCGGCACCGCAGAGCAGTGCCAGGGCAAGCAGAATCCGTCCAGCGTGTTTCAAAGTCTGTATTCCTCCCCATCATATCAGGCGAAAATCATTGGCTTTCAGGTTTTTTCCCGGACAGCGGGAACTGCAGCTTACGGGCTCGGGAGAAGGGCATTCTTTCACACCGTGTGCTCCCAAAGCAGGTCCGGACAGATGCAGAAAACACAGCGTCGTCAAACCGGGTCTTCATGTATCCGTCCGTTGCTGAGGCAGCGGGCCTTCCGTGTCCGGCAGGGAACCGGCTCTGGCGCCCATCCTGCTGCCCGTCCGCGGTCCGGGCATCAGCCATGCTCAGTGACGGGTTCAGACCCCATGGAAATACTTTTCTCATTTCTCCCGGGATCAGAAGACATGAACCGAAGAGGAGCCGTGTGACACAGCTGTATTTTCTGCGCGCACATGGACACGGGGCTCAGGTTTATTGCCTCCCTGCATGGGAAACGGTTTTTCATATCCGGAAGGGGACAGTCATACACTCCGCAAGGCGCCATGGATGTCATGCATCCTTTCCGTCAGAACAGTCAGTGCCGGTCCTTCTTCTGCCTGTGCCTTTTCGGGGCTGTTTTCATGATCTTTACCATTGGCAGTGACCGTGCTGGAAAACGGGTAAACAATCTTCGAGGGGAGTACTAATGCCGGAAAACAGGCGGACGAATCCCATTTGGAAACGGTATCCGACTTGCCGGAAGAAGGTTCACCGCGGGATGGTCCCCGTCTGCGGAGTAGTTCTGAGGAAATGCTGTGCCGGTATCCCTGACCGATTACCTTCCCACGTCCTTTCCCTGTCGGATACACCCCTTTGCATCGTTCCCGGGCCCCGCTGCCGAAGGCGCGGCAGGAAAGTCAGCCTTGTGCAGGAGAGGATTTATTCGGATTGCCTGCAAAACCCGAAAGCAGGGCTGA
Organism: uncultured Eubacteriales bacterium; assembly: GCA_902774025.1. Classification (GTDB taxonomy): domain Bacteria; phylum Bacillota; class Clostridia; order Christensenellales; family Aristaeellaceae; genus UBA2943. Next base: position 6,601 of record CACYGY010000130.1, on the reverse strand, counting down.
CCGTCAGGCGGCAGAGATCTCACGGCCATCCCGGACAGGGAAAGCCTTCTCCAAAACAAATGTCCATACCATATCGGCACTGTCCCGAGAGAAACCTGCCCTGCGTATCCTGAGGAGCCATATGCGGGCCAAATGCAGTCAAGCCATTTACCTGGCCCCCTTCAGTGGTGAGGAGAAGTCTGTGCTCTTTTCACGGCTTTCCAGCGGTCGGGTTTCATTGTAAGGGGCCGTCCCTTCAGCCATCTGAAGGCAAGGATGCGTGAGGGATGCCTCCGGCTGACTCAACACAGGTCAGAATGCCCTCCTTCCAAATCCCGCAGCCCATGTGAAAAAGTTCAGCAGAGCGCATGAATGGGTTTCAGTCTGATCATTGCCCCACCCATTCCGTCCCCACAGGGACGGATGGAGGCCATATGCATTGAGAAATGCCCCTGCCCTTCGGTGAGTGGCAATGGAAAGACGGTATGATCTCATGCCAGACAGGGTTCCGCTTCATGCGGCAGACGGAGGACTCTTGGATCCGGATAAAACATCTGCAGGCACCGTTCCGGTCATCTGCATGAAGGGCAAAGGCAGAAACGACTGCGGAACAGGGACACGAAATTCCATACGGGAGTGGATGCCTGGAAGATCTGACGCGAAAACCCGGGAGATGCGTGCAACGCGGACCCGGCCCATGGTCCCTGATTCCGTGGAGGACAGGAGCAGTGATCAAAGGGTCAGCATGAATAAAGAAAACGCACAGGATCCGGCACGCACGTCATGAGACTCAAAAGGGCAAATTCCATGAGCAGAGGGACAGGCGGTCACACTGAGCCGGCTCGCGAGACAGCAGGTTGCAGCCCCCTCTTTCCTCCGGACAAAGCCGAAAATCCTCCGGCTGTTTTCCCGCGCTGAACCGCGAAAAAACCGTATGATGTGCTCATACGGTTTCGAATGAGATGGATCAGCTGAACGGCGGACTGTTCCCGGGTGACTCCGGGATCCTTCCGTTCATGGGATTCCGGCATTGCGTTTCCCGAAGATGTTTCCCGACGAAACTTCCGGTCTTCCCTCCGGACTTCAGAAATCTCCGAGTGTGAGCGGCCCGGGGGATTGGCCCGGTATGCCCACCATATCCGTCCTTTCCGACTCCGTTACCTCACCCTTTTTTTCCTCCCTCTGCTTCATTCGCTCCAACAGGTTCGTCAGCACCGTTCGCTTATTCGACGTTATGTCCCAGTGTGAAAGACGACGGGAGTACGGCTGAGACGTCTCCTTCCCGGCCCCAGGATCGGGCTCCGGGTTTTGCGTGTTCTGCCCGGCAGCGGCTTCCGCGGCCTTCCCTCCTGCTCGGACCAGTTCCCCGGTGCCAGGGCTTGCGGATGGAGGATTCACCGGCCGCACTTCCTGTCCGGCAGCGGATGAATCATCGGAAAAGTTTTGGCCGTCGCTCGTGGAATTTCCTTCCCATCCATCCCGGGAAGAGCTGCCATGGCCATCATCGCCCCCACCTGGCGGTGGCAGCAAACCATCGGACCCTTCAACCAGTCTCGTACCGCCGAAAGAAGCAGCATTCATGGAATCCGTGGCAGACTGTGCATCCTTCATCATCTGATCGGTGCCGGTTTTCTGGGACTTGATACGGCTGAAAACCTCCTGGATCGGATTCCGGACACCCCCTAGTGCGATTACAGGCGGAGCCGATATGGCACTACCTGCGGAAATATCACCTTCCCTCAGATCGCCTGTGGAAGTAATCGTCCCTTCAGAAGAACGTTCCGATCCTGTAACCTGGCTTTTTTCATTTCCCGCCTGGCCGGGCGGCGGCGTCATCTTTCCGGGCGTCATACCGCTGCTTTTCCCTTCGCTGCCGGGAGCCGGATTCATGTCCTGTTCCGGCATAACAGAAGCAGCATTCATGGAATCCGTGGCGGCCTGAGCGTCTTCCATTTTCTGATCGGTGCCGGTCCCCCGGATCATGATACGGCTGAAAACCTCCTGGATCGCTTTCCAGGCACCCTCTGGTGAGAGTATAGGCGGATCTGATGTACCGCCACCTGCGGAAATTCTACTTGTCTTCAGATCGTCTGTGAGGGTAATCGTCCCTTCAGAAGAACGTTCCGACCCTGTTACCTGGCTTTTTTCATTTCCCGCCTGGCCGGGCAGCAGCGTGATCTTTCCGGGCGTCATACCGCTGCTTTTCCCTTCGCTGCCGGGAGCCGGATTCATGTCCGGCATAATACCACGTCTAGTGGCCTCCCGGCTTGCCTCAATGGCGTCCATCATGCTCTGGACAACATTCTGGATCCCCTGTTCGGTCTTTGCTCCAACTGCCTCTCCCGTACTCTCTCCGCTAACGGAAGAATAGGGACCGCCCTCTGCAACGAAAGAAGCTCCGGAACCGCCACCGCCGTCACCTCCGCCTCCGGAACGACCGCCACCGCCGTCACTTCCGGAGCGACCGGAACCACCGGAACCGTCTCCGCCTCCGGAACCACCGGTTTCTCCCTGTGTTCCCTTTTCATTTTCCCCCGGGGAATCGTCAGGCTTTCCATCCGTGCTCTGTCCTTCCGGTAAAAGCTCTTTCAGCTTCTCCCTCAGGACGCTGATATCACACACGAACTGAACAACGTCCCCTGCGCGAAAGACCAGAGTGCCCTCCGCGGTTCCATAGGCAATTTCATAAAGGGTATCCGGGTTCTTCAGAATATCCATCAGCGAGGCAATGTTCTCCATGGCTGTGAGCTCCGTGTCCCCGGTCTTCTTGTGCCAGGATATGGCATCCCGGAAATACTCATATGCTTCACCCCACGTGGAACTGATGTTGCATACATACACATCCGCAATCCCGGGTCCTTTGTCCTCCAGCCAGCTGCCATATTGAAAGAACAGTCTGCTGAGTTCCTCCGTGAACATCTCCTTGAGCCGGCACCGGATGGCCTCCGCTTCCTGTTCGGAAAGCTTTCCTTCGTTCCGGACGTCCGTACCGTTCCCGGAAAAAACTGCTTCCTGTCCTTCCCGGAAGATGACATCCAGGTCGCTTTTCAGAAGATTCTCCTCCGGATTCCATGGAAAGGAACTGAAGGGATCTGCTTCCTGTTCTTCCCGGAAGACGACCTCCAGGTCGCTTTCCAGATAATACTGCTCCGGATTCCATGGAAAGGAACTGAGGGGAGGAAGTTTGTACCGTCCATCGCCGAGGGCGGTCAGTTCCACTTTCTCGCCGTGAATCAACCAGAAGACCTGATCCACTTCCTGTCCGGGCTGGGGAAAAATCTGTATCACGCCTTCACTGCCCGCGCCCAGAAGGATCTGGTTTCCTTCCAGGCTGAAACCATTCTGAAAAATCACAGGACAGTGATTGGACGTGGCTACGGACCCGAAGTTAAACCCCAGGCGCGTACCTGCGGGAATGATCATATCATCCACATGGGTTTTATCATTCTCACAGATCCGACTGGCCAGCCCGTTTTCGTCAGAGGACGGCACTTTGAGCACCATCCATTCTCCCCATTTATGCCCCGTGGGTTTCCAGTTGCAGTCTTTCTTGTCCAGCATCGTATTGCATATTTTGCAGTAGTGGACAAACTGATAGCTGCCAGCTTTCTCACAGGTGGGATAGACCTGCTTGATGTTGACGCCTTCTCCCGGGACGTGCGCTCCCAGTGGCAGCGGCCATGTCTCGACAAAGTGGCAGTCCCGGCATTCCTGGCCTTCCAGACCGTTTTCCTTACAGGTTGAGGCCGTGATGACATAGGAAGGCCCGAAATCGTGTCCTTTGGCATCCAGCGACCATGTCTCGGTGAAGCCGCATTTCTGACAGGTCCGGCCTTCCAGACCGGATTCGGTACAGTCCGGTTTCTGGATGACATGGGACGGCCCGAAAGAATGCCCCGAGGCGGGGATCACCGTATGAACGCGTTCCAGTTCCGTACCGCAGACAGTGCAGCAGACCACCGTATCATAGCCGCCGTCCTGCGTGCAGGAACTCTGCGTCAGGCCGGTCTGCGCACTCTCACCGCGCGTATGCCCCGTGGCAGGCAGAACCAGGATCCCGTCCGGGATTTCATGACACAAGGCGCACTGGGCGTATTCCTCATAGCCGTCCTGTGTACATGTCGGTTCCCGGCTGGGAACATATTGATACACATGCTCAAGAGGGGCAATTTCCCTGGATGTACCCGGAATCTCCGCGCCGCAGTCCTGGCAGTACTCGGCCTCTTCCCCGGGAGAGTCGCAGGCCGGCTCTCTCAGAACCCTGAAAGCCGTGTGACCATGTTCACAAGGGAGCGTTCCTTCCCCCCGTGCCGGTGCGGAAAACAGAAAAAAGGCCAGCAGGAGGAGAACGACAGCTCTTCTGGTCTTGCGCATAAAAAACTCCTTTTCTTATTGTGCTCGTGAGGAACACTCACCGTGTCCATGATAAGGGATAAAGGAGAATTTTGCAAGACATCCGGAAGATCGCGCATGAAATCTTTTCATCCGCCGATTCCCATGATTATAAAACGAAGAGCATGGCATTCAAACGGATTCTGTTCCGCTGAAGGATATCGGCGGAGCCTGTCCCCGATCTCTGCGATCCGGTCACTTCCCCGATCCGTGGCGGAATCGCTGAATCCCTGTTCGGACCGGGGGCAGCCTTCCCGCCTCGGAACCGGCTTCCATACAAAACAGGAGCGCATTCGCCGCTTTACGGACACCCTGTCCCGGGGGATAGATAGAATAAAAGGCGATCCCGGACAGGATCGCCGCTTTTGGGTTTTATAAAACTCCACGCCAGGCGTGAGGTTCGGGGCAGCGTATAGCTATGCCTCTGATAGTGAATCTCCTTTTGCCATAATTCGATTGCGGTCTGCCAACTGCAAGGGAAGCAAAAGGAGGTCATTGGATGGTTAACGACTTGCAAAGTTTAGCACACACAAGATGGTTTAATTGATGCCCCGGCAATTTCAAAGGACCTCCTTCTGACCGATCCCTTGGCCCAATGCCTCACGATCCGCAAAAAGTGAGCGCGAAAACATCTGTGGAGCATCCCGGCACGAAACCGGCATGGACATCATTCATCGGAGATCAGGCAGGGATTTGCAAAGCATTCGGGATTCCTGAAGGCTGTGATCCGGAATATGCGCGGGATATGCGATTCAGAAGACCGGCAGGGAAAAACGCGGGCTTCCCCGGAAGAACAAACTTGCAGTCAGGGAAGAAAACGGACAGCACAAAAACTCAGTTTTTCCACGTAAACTCCGGATAATCCCCGGAACCGCTTAAGGTGAAATCAGTCGCATGGTCCGTATTTGCCCACGGCAGGTTCATATAATCATTATCCCAGCCAAAGAACCAGATCTGATATCCCACCCTGTTTATCTCATATTTATCCGCATCTATTGTAACGGTCGTCTTCTGGCCTTTGGCCCTGCTGTCAGAGTAGAACCAGACATATTTCTCTGTTGCTTTTTCCCGGAGTTGCACTTCCATCCTCGCCACATACCATCCGTCCTGATGGAATGTAAGCTTTATCTCATTCCTGGCATGGACTTCCGAAGCGCGCGTGGCTTCCGAAGCGGATGACGAGGCATCCGAAGCGGACGTGGCTTCCGAAGCGAACGCGGCTCCCGCTGCAGGGACACTGCCGGTGGTGACGCTGTCCGTGGGGAAGTCATTCCATGGCCCGTTGATTTCAAGAAAGTATTTCTGATCAATATGGGAATAGGTCATCAGCCTGCCGTTCTCATCAAAATAATACCACGCTCCGTCGATCTGCTGCCATCCGGTTACCATGGACCCTGTCCGGTCCAGATAGTACCAGATACCCCCGTCTTTGACCCAACCGGTCTGCATACATCCGTTCCCGTCGAAACGGTACCATACTCCGTCGATTTTCTTCCACCCGGTTACCATGGCCCCTGTCCGGTCCAGCCAGTACCAGGTTCCGCCGTCATTGATCCAGCCGGTCTGCATATATCCGCGGCTGTTGAAATGATACCACTTTCCGTCGACATTCTCCCATTTTCCGCATGCATAGCCGCCGTTGTCATAGGCATACCACCATCCGCTGCCATCATGCTTCCAGGTTCCGGACGCAGCCAGGGATGATACGCACAAGGACAACATCATCAGGACTGACAGAATTGCTGCGATCAGTTTTTTCTTCATGGCATTTATCCTCCCTTTTTCCGGTCTTCTGTACCTTCGGTCGATAGGGTGACTGCTACAGTACATTGAAAAAGCATGTTGAAAAGCCATTGCAAATCCTATATTCTGGCGTTATCCACACACACAGATGAGAAAGGATGCAAGGTAATGGCTCTCCCCATCATTATACTGATAAATGTTCTGAATTTCAACCTCATGCACGTAGAAAAATGTGAAGAAGCTGCCACCACATTTTCAAATGAGTTGGCCCTGCCCAGACCAGCGGGACTGATTGACTCCTTCCGGGGCCTGTGGTATATGTTTGGGTTGTAATGAAAAGAAAATACTGTTCATCAACAGTGTTCATCAACAGGAGGTAATAATGTCTGCTGAAAAGAAACGCCTGTTTACTGTGGACGCGCTGAAGGGCCTGGCGATCCTGGTCGTGGTGACCTATCACCTGATTGCTCCGAGCCCGTTCAGAAAG
>CACYGY010000129.1 GCA_902774025.1 uncultured Eubacteriales bacterium | reverse complement strand
GTCTTCAGCTCCGGCTGAACCAGTCGGCTGATCAGGACCGCGATCACCACGCCCTCCAGGATGTTCACGAAATTAAAGCCCTGGGTAATGAACAGCTGCCCGGCGTTGACCGCCAGATACGCGTTCCCCCAGCGGAAGGCAGTCAGCAGGCCCAGAATCACTACGGTCTTCTTCGCGCCGATCCGGCGGATGATGCGGTCCGCCAGGAACAGGAAGGGAATCTCCAGCAGCGACCCCACCGTTACCATGACCCCGTAGAGAGCGTTGGAACTGCCCATGTCATGGGTCGCAAAGATGGGAAAATAGGTATGTCCGATACCGTTGGCCGAAGCCATGAGCACATGATATAGAATCAGCAGGATGACCCCCCTGTTTTTCAGCAGCGAAAAGGGGGAGATCCTCTGCCTGCCCCGATTCAGATTATGCCCCGGCATGGAAGGAAGAAAAAACAGAATCAGAATGTTCCCCAGGCAGATGATGCTGTATACCCAGAACGTCCTGACCACGCCGCCCTCAATCCCCGCGATATAGCTGATCAGGGTCATCATGAGGGTGTAGCCGACGGCGCCCATCATCCGGATCGGGCCGTAATACCGTCCGTGCTGTTCGGCAAATTCCACGGAAAGCGTGGTGTTGAGGGCAGGCTGCAGACGTCGGAAGATGAAATAGACCGTATACATGACCAGAATATATGCAAAACTGCTGTTCAGAAGCAGGAGGGGGTACAGAACCGCCGTCAGCAGAATCAGGATCTGCAGGACGCGCGTGCGGGACCGGCTCCGGTCCATCATGGCTCCGAATACGGGCTGCACCGCCATGGCCGCCAGCGCTGAGACGCTGGTGACCGCTCCGATCATGGTCTTGGTAAACTGCAGGTCATTCAGGTAGATGCTGAAATAGGAACTCACCGTGTCCATCATGAAGAATGCGGTGTTGAAGATCAGAAAAGCCGCGTAGGTGGACAGGCGTTTCGGTTGAACCTTCCGCACGGTTGCCTCCTTGAAAGCCGATATGCGGTCAAATGACCGGAACCGATCATACATGGATTCCTCTGAAAGTCAACAGAGCAGAAGCCTCCGCTTTCCTGTTTTTTCATCGTTTTCCCGGCACCTGACCCGTCTGTCCCGCGGGATGGGTAATGAGAAAGGCTGTTTCGGATTCCATACATTTCTGCGTCATTTCCATGAAGAAACCATATCCTTGACAATTCCGGGTATGGTGTGCATAATGGGTCAGTAATGAGAATCTTTTGGGCATGATTGGGTCATCTATTTGTGGATATGTGGATTTTGGAGGTATGAATGTCACATTTTGAAGATATGCTGGCACTTCATGATTCGGAAACAGAACGGCTTCTTTCAGCGCAGTGCGATACTGCTGAATCCGATGTTTTCGGTGCCTTTATCCTGAACGGATGTCACACCGACACCCGTTTCAGCGGTTTCGGCCTTTCCCAGATCGCCACCTCCTACCTGATCCCCCAGAGCCGGTATTATCATGTTCCCCAGGTCCGTCTCGCCCTGGAGAGAGCTTTTTCCTACCTCTTCGCGCACCAGCGGCCCGGCGGCTGTCTGGACCTGAGTGGCTGCAATTTCGCTTCAGCTCCGGATACGGCCTTTACCATGAACGCGGTCATCACTGTCTGGAATCTTCGGGAAAAATACGGCACGCCTGCAACCGAATGGCTCACGCCCTGCCTTCGCCGCCTGATTGAGAGCTGCTGCGAGGGTGTGATGAACGGCGGCTTTCATACGCCCAATCATCGCTGGGCCATTTCCGCCTGTCTGAAGCACGCCGCCAGGATCTGCGGGCGGCCCGACTTTTCCGAAAAGGCGGATGTCTATCTTGGGGAAGGCCTGGATATCAACGGGGACGGTGAATTCGCCGAGCGCAGCGCCGGCAATTACAACCAGGTGAACGACGATCAGATGATCCGCCTGTACCTGGCCACGGGAGATACCGGTTACCTCCAGGCAGCAAAGAGCAATCTGGTCATGATGCTGTCCTATATTGACCCCGACGGTTCTGTGTTCACCAACAATTCAACCCGCCAGGATTACGGAAAGAAGGTCTATCTGGACAGCTATTACATTCTGTTCCTGCTGACCGGCTATTTCCTGAAGGACAGGGCATTTGCGGCATACAGTGAATACTGCTACCAGACCGCCGTCCGTCACGGCCGCACCCCCCGCGCTCTGGCCTGGCTGGCCCTTTATCCCGATCTGGAAGAATTCGGGAAAGCGGAAAAGCCGGATCTCAGTCGCATTTTCAGTGTGAACCGGCTGTTCCCGCAGTCCAGTATTGCCCGGTACCGTAAGGATTACTTTTCCTGCACAGTCATGTCGGGCAGACCGAATTTCCTGTATTTCCAGCACGGTGAGAACACCCTCTACCTGGTCATGTACAACAATGTGTGCGAAAAGCGGAATTTCGTTCCCACATGCCTGGAGAAGACAGAGCACGGCTTCCGCGTCAGCAGCAGGATCGACAGCTGGTATTATCTTCCCTTCCAGGGGAATGGTCCTGCCACCAGTGACTGGTGGGCCATGGATAACTGGAACACCCGCGAAAAGCTGATCACCGATCAGCTGACGATCACGGCGGATGTGGATTTCACGGAGGACGGCGCGGATGTTTCCATCCGGACCGAAGGGCTCACCAGCGTTCCCGTCCGTCTGGAGTGGGGATTCATGCCCGGAAATGAGATCCGTTCGGAAAGTTTCCTTCTGGAAGCGGTTCCGGGAGGCAGCATGACGGTCTGCGCCGGGAGTGTCCAGGCAAGGAACGAAGCCGGAGATGTCCTGACCCTGTCTCCGGCCTTTGCCCGGCATAACGTGCAGAACCGCATGGGCGGCGCCTATCCCCTGAGCAGTGAGCACTTTACCCTGTTTTTTGCCGATTACTCACCCTTTGAGCGCGTGATTCACATCGGTACAAAACCGTTGTTTGGTTTATCCCTGTAACCCCGTGAAAGAACAGGAAGGATGATGGAATCATGAGCACAAAAGCCAGTCCCCCTCATGCGGGCCCTCAGCTGAAGGGTAACCGTTTCACCCGGGTTCTGCAGCAGTACTGGCGCTGCCGGTATCTGGTTCTTCTGCTGATCCCCAGTGTTGCGGTCCTGATCATCTTCAAGTACGTCCCCATGTACGGGGTTCAGATCGCCTTCAAGGACTTTAAACTGGGCAAGGGGATCGTGGGTTCGGCATGGGCCACGCCGTTCTATGCGGTATTCCAGGATGTGTTTGCCCAGCCGGTTTTCTGGAACGCCTTCTGGAACACGCTGATCCTGGGCATGATGAACCTGCTGGTGGGTTTCCCCATGCCCATCCTCCTGGCGCTCCTGCTGAATGAACTGCGCCATGAGCGGTACAAGAAGGTCGTGCAGACCCTGTCCTACCTGCCCCACTTCATCTCCTGGGTCACCCTGTCCGGTCTGTTCATTCAGCTGCTCTCCCCTTCCACAGGCCCCATCGCGGCCATCACAACTGCCATGGGCGGCACGCCCTACTACTTCATGGGCAGAGTGGAAACCTTCCGCTGGGTGCTGGTGGTCACCAACATCTGGAAGGGCGTGGGCTGGGGATCCATTATCTATCTGGCCGCTCTGGCCGGGGTGGATCAGGAAATGTACGAGGCTGCCCTGATTGACGGCGCGACCCGTTTCCAGCGCATCTGGTATATCACCCTTCCTTCCATTTTCCCCACCATCACCATCATGCTGATCCTGCAGTCCGGCTCCATCCTGAACGACAACTTCGACCAGGTGTACAACATGATGAACGACGCGGTGTACCGTGTTGCCAACGTGCTGGGTGTGTATACCTATGATCTGGGTCTGAAGAACCTGTCCAACGCCGGTCTTGCCAAGTCCACCGCAGTGGGCCTGTTCAAGAATGTCATCGCGCTGATCCTGGTGCTGACCACCAATGCCATCTCCAAGAAAATCAGCGACAACGGAATCTGGTAAGGAGGAGGTGCAGAAAGTGAACAATACAGTCAGGAAAAGCGTTTCAGAGCACAATCACGCCCGGAAAATCAAGCGCACTGTCGGCGAGCATATCTTCGACAAGTTCAATTTTATCTTCCTCGGACTGCTGGCACTGACCATGCTGTACCCCTTCTGGTATGAACTCGCCCTCTCCCTGGCGGATGCCAACAAGGTCGCCATTTCCAAGGTATATATCTGGCCCACGGCCATGAGCCTGGAAAGTTACAAGAATGTCTGCAGCGATCCCAATATCTGGAACGGTTACCTCTGGACCATCATCCGCACCGTGGTGGGCACTCTGATCGCTCTGATGCTGGGTTTCCACTTTGCCTATGTGCTGAGCAAGAGATACTTCCCCAACCGCAGATTCTGGACCGGCATCCTGGTGTTCACCATGTTCTTCTCCGGAGGCATGGTCCCCGAATACCTGCTGATCCGTGACCTGGGCCTGATGAACAGCGTCTTCGCCCTGATCCTGCCCGGCGCCATCTCCGCCTACAACATCACCATCATGCGGAATTTCCTCATGAGTCTGCCCGATTCCCTGGAAGAATCCGCGCGCATTGACGGCGCCAATGATATCGTGATCCTGTACAGGATCATCGTGCCGCTGAGCATGCCGATTCTGGCCACAGTGGCCCTCTGGACGGCGGTAGGACACTGGAACTCCTGGTTCGACGCCATGCTCTACATCCGCTCCTCCAACAAGCAGGTTCTGGCCATCACGCTGCGCCGTATCGTCCTGGCGGGCACCAATGCCTCCACCACTTCCCTGAGCGGTGAGGAAATGAACACCAACATGACCAGTGAGACCATCAAGGCCGCCACCATCATGGTCGCCACCCTCCCCATCCTGTGCGTCTATCCCTTCATTCAGAAGTATTTCGTGAAGGGCGTGCTGGTGGGCTCCGTAAAGGGCTGATCCCCTTAACCCGGATTTGAGGAGGGACATCCCGTCCCTTCTTGAACATAAATCAAAAAGGAGGAACCTCTATGCGCAAATCCCTGGCTCTGGTACTTGCGATCGCCCTGCTCCTGTCTGCGATGGTGCTCCCCGTGGCTTCCGCTGAGGAAGTTGACTGGTCCGCCAAAGACAAGATCAAGATCACCTGGACCACCTATTTCACCTCTCTACCCACTGAAGACTCCCACTTCATCACCTTTGTTGAAGACAAGTTCAATGTGGACATTGACATGCTGCCCATCGACGACAGCAACTTCAACGAAGTGCTGAACACCTACATCATGGGCGGAGAAACCCCTGACGTCATCCGTCTGAAGGATCCCTCTCAGTTCCTGAGCTATGTGGATTCCGGCGAACTGGGCGTCATCGATATGGACGTCCTGCGCAAGTGTGCTCCCAGCATCTGCAATGCCATCGATGCCTATGAAGGCGGCTCCTTCTGGGGTTACGGTGCGGTTGACGGCCAGCAGTACGGCATTCCCGCCGTGGCTCCCGGCAACGTGTTCCATCTGCCTGTGGTGTACAACCAGACCTGGCTGGAGAAGCTGGGCGCTGAGATTCCCACCACGCTGGATGAGTTCCATGACCTGCTGGTCCGCTTCACCAAGGAAGATCCCGACGGCAACGGCGTGGATGATACCTATGGCGTGGCCTCCGACGGTCTGCGCGTGCTCTGGGGCGCCTATGGCGTGAACCCCGGTGCCTGTGACGGACGTACCGACCACAGCTTCTTCCAGCTCATCGACGGCAAGCCCGCCTATGCCGCCACCACCGAACAGTACAAGGAAGCCCTGAAGGTTGCCCATCAGTGGTATGAAGAAGGCATCATCGATCCCGAATTCATCACCGGCGAGAATACCGGCGGCTACTGGGCCATCTCCCACAGCCTGATCAACCACCGCATCGGTATGACCGTGCGCGGCAACTACTATCACTGGGTCATGCCCGGCGCCTATCAGCTGTATGACGAGGAAGGCAACCTGGTGGACTGCGACGCTGGTGCCGTGGCCAAGGAATTCCTGGCTGTGAACCCCGATGAAAAGGTTGTTCTGGCTCAGCCCGTGACCGGCCCCTATGGCGCTGGTGTGAAGATGTGGAATCCTCTGGCCCAGATCTACTGCTTCTCCGTGGATGCCACCAGCAATCCCGACAAGTGGGAGCGCATCTGTGCCATCATGGAATACATGGATCATCAGTATGTGACCGATCGCGCCCTTTACACCGATTACTATGAGACCCTGTACGGCGAGTATGGCAAGTACTGGATCTGGGAAGACGAGGAAGCCGGCGTTGCCCGCACCACCGCCAAGTTCGAAGAGGACTATCCCGGATTCGCCTCCACCGACACCTGGGGACCCACCCAGTGGGGTCCGACTCTGCCCATCCTGCTGGCCACCAAGGGCAATCAGTGGGCCAAGAGCATCGGCTATGAAGAAGGCGGCATTCTGAACCTGGTTCAGTTCTCTCTGCCCGCAATGGCTGAGAACCAGAGCAACGTGACCCATCTGAAGGACACCTGGATGATCGACTTCATCACCGGTGCCAAGGATGTGGACGCTGACTGGGACGCCTATGTGAAGGAACTGAACGCTGCCGGCCTCGATAAGATGGTCAAGGAAGTCGAGGAATGGTACGCTTCCACCCAGGCCGAATAATTTAGTCCCTTTCCCTCAGCCCTGCCCCGCAAGGGGCGGGGCTTTTCATGTTCCGCGGCCCTGTTCCCGGCCACACCTCCGTCCTATCGGAAAGACAGCAAAAAAGGCCTCTCAAAATCGAGAGACCTGCCTGAACGAATCATGGTCAGGGTCTTGCCATGCCATCCTCAAATCCGATGATCACACCACCGCGCTCCGCATAATACGTACAAAGCCCGCCTGTTGCAACCACGCTGAATTCAGCCTCCGGATACAGGTCACGGATCATGTTCGTGAATTCATCAACCAGTTCGTCAGCAAAGCAGTGATCGATGTACATCCTGCCGCCCTTATACCCCAGACGCAGCACTTCATCCACCAGCATCCCAGGAAGTTTTTTCCTCCCCCGGCATTTGGACAGAGATCTCACTTTACCCTCTTCATCTGCCATGGCGATGATTCTGAGGGTCTCTACAGCTCGCTGAGTTCCTGGACCATCTCGTCGAAGGTCAGACCCTGGTGGATCAGTTCAAGGGCTCTGTCCACGAGGATGCGCATCCCGGGACCGGTAGCCAGGGAGTCCATGGCGAATCCCTTCACACCCGGATGCTCCTCAAGATATTCCTCCATGGCCTGAACACAGGCAGAATAAGAAGCGGACATGCCGGATGAAATCGTAACCGCCAGAATCTCATCGGCACCTTCGAAAGCTTCCCGCCAGTCCATAATGTTCGGACAGGATGTGCCGGACTTGTCACGCGATTTTTCAAAAAATTCGCACATGCCCCGTACATCCAGGTCCCTGTTATCCACAAACTCATGGGTTCCGCACATCATTTTCAGGGGGACTGAACGAAAATCAACACCTGGAAGATCATGTATATCGATGGATGAATCCGCTACAATTCGAAGTGCCATGGATATCCCTCCGATCCGCAGAAACCTTCGAACCCGCTACTGAACCTGTTCATTTTACGTCTACCGGGTATGACTGTCAAGAGTTTTTTAATAACCGTTTATCTGATTTATTGACTCATGATATCTGCTTTATTATAATGCTTTATATCCATCCTCTAAAGGAGATGTTTCGTCTGACTGAATCATTTTGCATCCACATGAGGAAAACCATTCTGGAATTCCGGCTTCCGCCTTATGAGGAAATCTCCGATGTCGGTCTGTATCTGGAGCAGACCGCCCGATATGTTCACAGCATCCTGCACCCCCTGGTGGACAGTACTACCCTGACTGCTTCCATGATCTCCAACTATGTCAAAAGCCATCTGCTCCCCGGCCCGGTTCACAAGCGTTATTCCAGAGACCAGATCGCCGTCCTGATCTTCATCACGATAGCCAAATCCATCATGTCCCTGGAAGAGATTCGCATTTTTCTGGATCTGTATGAAGTGAATACGAATCCGGATCGGTTGTACACACTCTTCTGTGAGGAGTTCCGATCAGCCCTCCTGTTTTCCCTGGATCCACATGTTCTTCCGCCACGAACGCCGGAGAATGATCCATCCGCTTTTCTGCTTCATTCCGCTGCCGTCACCATTGCCCACAGAATTGTCATGAACTTCTGTTTTCATCGTCTTCAGAAAAAATAATCCCTGCAGGAATTCCCCATGACTCTCCGGGATGTCCGGCAGGTTCTCTTTCCCGTTTCTTTCTGTGCGCCCCGGAGGATGGACCATGATACTATGCGCTGATATTCGTGAAGATATGATCCGGCTTGGCCTGTTCTCATCTGACGGACATGTTCTGTCCCGCCGGGATGTCCGGACAGCCTTTGACCGTTACAGAACCCCCGTTCAGAATACACTCATGGAAGCCTGCCGTTCCCTGATGAAGGAAGCCCCCGGTGAGGTGAAGGGAATCGGAATCAGCACTCTGGGCTGTGTGGACTTTTCCGGAACGGTTACAGATGCCCGCGACAGGATTCCCGGATATAACGGGATTCCTCTTGCCGGTCTTCTGGAAAAAGCCTTCCATTTGCCTGTCTGCGCCCTGAACCATGCTCAGGCCGTTGCGCTGGGCTAGCATGAGCTCGGTGCAGGGCGCGGTTTTCAAAACGTCATCACGGCCGATCTGGGATCTGACACAGGACTCGGTATCATCCTGAACAATCATCTGTACCGTGGAACCTCCGGCTTTGCCGGTGATGTGGGGCACATGACCCTTTACAGGGACGGATTCCCCTGTCCATGCGGAAAACGCGGCTGTTTTCATCTGTACGCAGATCCCTCCGCCCTGGCCCGGCGTGCCGGAAGAATCAGCTGGCATGCGGTCCTTGAGCAGGCGCATCAGAGAAATCCTGCCATGCTGGAGGCACTGGATGCCTGGGTGGATGACCTCTGTGCCGGACTCACAGGACTGATCCTCCTCTTCAATCCGGACTGCCTGATCATAAGCGGCCCCCTCATTACGGAGGATCGTCTGGTGCTCCAGCCTCTCCGGCAGCGGATCCTTTCCTCTGTGATGTCCTGTGTTTCAGACAGACTGTCGATTCTGTCCGCCAGGCTCGGTGACGAGGCCGCTCTGGCGGGTGCTCTGCGCTACTGGCTGGAATGCCGGAGCGAATAAGACCATGAGACGGACGAAAGGGATGCCCGTATGTCCGGGCATCCCTTCCGCGTCTGTTCAGTAAAGTGTGCTCAGCCTTACTTGGCCAGTTCCACTTCCTCAGCAGTCTGGTTCAGAAGATGCGTGGAATTGCCTGCCTCGTAAGCGGCAGCACGCTCTTCGGTGACTTCCCTGTAACCGGCGTCCATGTATTCCTGTGCGTACTGGTCATACAGAGCGTCGAACTCATCCACAGAGCACATGGTCAGCTTGTCACGATATTCCTTGTACAGATTGACCAGGGTTGCCTGGTATTCGGTTTCGGCATCCATGCTCACGGAATACAGCGCATTGGCAATGGCCCAGCCCGCATCCCGGATGGCAACCTTGTTGTTGTACCAGGCAATCACGTCCTGAGTAAAGTCCTGCTTCAGATCATGAGGCATGTTGTTGCTGATGACGTCTTCAATGGTACCGGCCTGGCGGGCTTCAACCGTGATGCACCAGTAATCCTTGTTGTTGGAGAATCCCATGGTGCTTTCACCGTTGTAATCCGTCACGCTGGAAGGCAGGTTTTCTTCATTGTAGGTGAAGTTCTGGCCTTCGATACCCCACTGGAAGGTGAAGAGGTTTTCAGGCTGAGTGAGCCATTCCATGTACATCCAGGCAGCCTTCAGCTGATCCGCCGTGGCGTCCTTGGAGAATCCCACGATCATGCCGAAGGGGGGATCCGTGCGGTAGCCGGGAGTCGTGCCGGCAACAGGGTCCTTCTTGCCGTTCACAGGCTTCAGCGCCAGTTCGGCGTCCGGATTGTTCTCATAGAAGGAAGCCAGCCAGTCCATGGACGCGGAAATGTAGCCGCCGTATTCGTAGGTCTTGCCATTGATGAAATTGGCCTTTTCCTGTTCCACATCGGTGAGGTAGTACTCCGGATCCGTCAGGCCCTTGTTGTACTTTTCATTTTCGAACTTCAGCAGAGCCTTGTTGGGATACCAGCCCAGGGAAGGAATGTTGTAGTCGCCGTACATGGCCCATTCTTTCTCGTCCAGAGGCCATTCACGATAGGCGTAGTTCTGATCGGAACCGACACCGGTGATCATGACGCCGCCGCAGGGATGCTCAGCAATGCCGGCTTCCTTGATCTTGGTCATGGCATCCATGTACTCTTCACGGGTCACAGGCACATGATCATAGCCGATCTGCTTCAGCCAGTCCATGCGCACGAAGCTCTGGAAGCTGTACGTGGTGTCATAATAGGGGCGCAGAGCCGCCACAAAGTAGGTTTCACCGTTGATTTTGGTGTAGGTCAGCTGGTTGTTTTCCACCATACGGTTGTAATAGGTGGGGGCAACCTTGGCAAACTCGTCCATGTCGAAGGTGGTCAGATATCCGTCAGAGGCCCACTTGGTGACCTTGGGATAGTCATATTCCATCAGGACGGTGGGCAGAGAATCAGAGGCCGCCAGCAGGGAGTACTTGGTCAGAACATCCGTGCGGGGGATGGCCACATACTTCACGGTGACATTGTACTTGTCACCAAAATTCTTCTGGATCCACTGGGTCCAGTAGTTGTCTTCCACGTTGGGCACGCCGGCCTGTCCCCTGTCATAGACAGGGATGGTGATGGAGACGTTCTCCGCGAAAGGTTCGAAGGAAACAGCCTCAGCGCTTCCCACAGCGGTCAGTCCAAGCAGCATCATTGCCGCCAGCACAAGAGCCAGAAACTTTTTCATGGGTAAGTCCTCCTTGAATGAATTTATGGATAGCCGGTTGCCCGGCAGACCATACGGAATCAGCCTTTTACGGCACCCACCATAACGCCCTTGACAAAGTACTTCTGCAGGAAAGGATAGACGAGAATAATCGGAATGGTCGTGAACATAATGCATGCAGACTGCAGTACCTCGGGCGTGGATGTCACTTCAATCGCCTCGGACAGCGTGGCAGTCTGGGCTTCGGTGGCAGACGCCACCAGCTGATAGAGCTTGTACTGGATCAGCTTCAGGCCTTCACTGGTTATGTAATACTTGTTATCCGCGTAGGCATTCCAGCGTCCCACTGCGTAGAACAGGGAGAGTGTCGCCAGAATGGGCTTGCTCAGGGGCAGAACGACCCTGAAGAGAATTTGTAAATTGTTGGCCCCGTCCAGGAAGGCCGCCTCTTCCAGACTGTCCGGAATGCTGGACTGAAAATAGCTCTTCATGATCAGCATGTTGTATGGCGCGTAGATCAGCGGGAGGATCAGCACCCACATGTTGTTCAGCAGGCCCAGATCCTTCATCAGAAGGTAATTGGGAATGAGGCCCGCGCTGAAATACATGGGGAACATGAGCAGAAAGGTGAAGAACAAACGGCCTTTCAGACGTTTCTTGGACAGAGGATAAGCAGCGCAGGTGCAGGCCACCATGCCAAGGAACGTAAAGATCAGGACCACCAGCACGCTGTATCCGAAGGCGTGAACCAGGGTGCCATCCTGGAAAATGGACTGATATGCGTCAAAATTGATTCCCTTGGGCCAGAGTACAACAGACTTGGCCATGACTGCCGTATTGCTGGATATGGACTTTGCAGCCAGATGCACAAAGGGCAGGATACAGGTCAGGCAGAGGACAACCAGCAGAAGGATCATCAGGAAATCGGCAATCGTGAACTTACGAATCGCATGACTTCCGTCATTGATTGTGTCAAATTCTTTTTCTTTTCTTGCCATTTTTCCCACCTCCTTACAACAGTCCGTCTTCGCCCAGCATTTTGGAAATCCGGTCGGACAGAAGCACCAGCATAAGCCCGACCAGTGACTGGAACAGGCCCACTGCTGTTGCCATGGAGAACTTGGAACTGGCCAGACCCTTCTCATAAATATAGATTGCCAGCTGGTACTGGAAATCCCTCACCTGTGTATTGCCAAAGACATCCAGACGTTCGAAGTTGGAACCCATCAGTTTGCCCAGGTTCATAATCAGCAGAATGACGATGGTGGCGCGGATGCCCGGCAGCGTGATATGCCATACGCGCTGCAGACGATTGGCCCCGTCGATCATGGCCGCTTCATACAGTTCTCCGCTGATGCTGGTGATGGCGGCCAGATAAATGATGGTACCCCAGCCCATGCCCTGCCAGACACCGACCAGCAGATACGTCCAGGCCCAGTGCCATTTTTCGGTCAGGAAGGGTATGCCTTCCCGGATCCAGCCCCAGTTCATCATAACGATGTTCACAACACCGGTGGTATGGTCTGTGTCACCTTCTTGAACCTTGGGAAACGCAGTTCATTCAGAATCAGCGCCAGAATAATCGGTACAGGAAAACTCATGGCCAGGTCTGAAAGGTTGAAGATTATGGAATTCTTCAGCGCCCGGATGAAATCCTTATCCCGGAACACCTTTTCAAAAGTGGCCCAGCCCACCCAGTTGCTGCCCGCATACCCCTTGGCCGGTTTGTAGTCCATAAAGACCATCCGCAGTCCGGGATACGCCGCATAATTGAAAATGAAGACCAGTGCCAGCGGGATCAGCAGAAGAAGATACAAATGCCAGTCACGCCTGAGGGCTTTACTCCACGTTGTTGTCGCTCGCAGATCTTTGGGATGTCGAACCTTCTGGCTCATAAAGATCCGTCTCCTCCTGATGTCGTCATATTGAATTTCAGCCTCATTGCATCTCTATTCTAGCGATCCGCCCGGCCATCTCAAGACGAATATGCAGGTTTGATGGATGATTTCAACCAATTATCCAATGCCTGTCCCGCCTTTTCAGAGTGTGTAAACCTTCATTTCCATAGGTTTCAGGCTGACCTTCATGGTTGATCCGGGCAGCATCACCTGTGCTTCCACATCCTGGTCCAGGCCGTTGGCCACCACCAGAGAGGCGCTCTTTGCAAAGAAGGCACAGTCCACACAGGGATGATCCGTGGTATAAAGCATGGGACCCCGATTCATCATCAGAAGGCTCATCAGCATTCGGCTGGCCTCCGGCCCCTCCGAAAAATCGCTGAGATAAATGCCCTTCCCTCTGCCAAAGTCATGGACTGTCATCTGGGGAACGCCACAGGCATCTGCATACACGGCCGCGTTCCCATCCGTAAGATACAGATTCGTTCTTGTGCCAAGCGCTTTGCGGCAGATGTGCAGCCCTGCGTCTTCCCGGACTTCGTAGGTCCACCGTCCATGGCATACACGGCTTCCTGTATCCTCGTCAATCCCCAGCACATGCGCCATGCGGAAATACGTCTGATATCCCTCCACGGCTGAAGGCTCCCCAATCCCGATGAATGTTCCGCCTTCATACACAAACCTTGTCAGACGTTCCACAAGTTCCGCGCTCTCCCAGGCAGAACCGCCGCTCCATGCATCTCCGGCTCTTCCCGCATTGATGACCACATCCACATCGTCAAGGGCTCCATTGAGGACATCCTCAAAGCTGATGAAGCGAACATCCACGGGGAGTCCTGCCAGGGCTTCATTGACATGAATCAGGGGATGCATGTATGTCTCATGGAAGTGCCCTGAGCATGTCCATGCCCTCAGACGCCCCCATGTGTGCAGGACAGCCACCCGGCAGGGCAGGGATACGGGGCGGTCTTCTTCATGCAGAGCGCGCAGGATACGGAACTGATGAGCGATCTCCTCGATGCAGTCCACAAAGGCGGGATATCCCTGTGTCAGATGCAGGTATCCCCCCAGGCCGATGCGGTCTACACACTGGCGCATCAGGGCACGGCGGGCATGAACCCAGTACTGCCACGCATCCTTTTCCGGTTTTCCGCCTTCCGAGAAGGTGGGCAGCCCGCCCAGTCCCACAGGGAACAGATAGGGATGCAGCCGGATTTCATGGACGGGAACATCCGCAAAGGCATTCAGCCTGCATTCAAAGCCCGAGAAAATACATTTGATCAGTCCGTCAAAGCCTACCGTGGAAAAGTACGGTCCATTGGGTTCCATACCGACCCACGAATCATCATAGAACACATAAGCCTGTTTTCCGTGACTGTGAATGATCCTGACCAGTTCCCGGGCCTTCCCGGCCACAAAGCGCTGGATGAAATCCATATAGTCCCGCTTGGAGGCGCTGGGAACCTGATGAGTCACCTGAAGCTTGCCCTGATGGATAAAATCCTCAGCCGTCAGCGCGTATCCGTAAGCTTCCCGGAAAGCATCCAGCGCAGCCGGACTGACGGTGAAGTCATAGCTTGCCCAGTCCGTGAAACGGTTCCTTCGCCGCATGTCACTTCCGAAGATCCATACGAAATTGTAGAACAGGGAAGTGAGCCGGACCACATCCGTCTGGGGATTATCCCGGCACCACTGATCCAGCCACCGGCACAGATAATCCCAGGCTTCCGGATTTCTGGGGTCCAGCTGTCTGAGATGTTCTGACGTCCAGTGATTGGTGGTATGGTTATACATGTTGATTTCTTCCCAGATGCGATAGCAAAGGAAAGAAACCGTGTACTGGTGATACGGTCTGGTATTCCGGATCACAACGCTTCCGTCCTGATAGCTCCAGTCTTCGGAAGGCAGAAGCTTCTCCTCTGTCCTGTCCCACGCCTGCCAGTAACGGAGGGACTCCGGGCATTCGTTGATCTCAAACTGTTCTGTAAAATAGCCGTCCAGAAGCCGGATCTCCGTGGAGTCCGAAAGTGCCATCACGGGATCGGAGGACAGAAAGGTCTGCTGCTGCGCATCCGGATGAGCCAGCGCAAACGCATTGTGTTCCCGGATAATGCAGATGGTGGAGTAAATCCTGTATCCCGCCTCAACAATCTCTCCGGAAAGCTTCGTTCCGTCAGAATCACGGATCACATCGGCTCCCCACTTCCTGGCCAGTTCCAGCGTCAGCTTCTCAAACCCCGCCTCACCGGGAAGTGTGAATCCGCCTTTCATTGCTTCCATCATAAACCGTCCTCTCTCCGGGTTTTTACAGTGCTCCGTCCGTATCTTTGGCGCCACTGGCAAGTACTTCAGCCAGGAATGTCAAGGCCAGTCCCTGACCCCAGCCCTGTGTCCATGTTCTGGGAATATTCCGGTATCCTTCCCTGTCCCTCATGACAGCCGTCCCGCCGGACACATTCTGTACGCGTCCTTCCGGCGTGATATTATCCAGAATGCCCCGGACAGTCTTATTGATGTACTTGATATACAGGGGGTTTCCTCTGGATGTCATGGCCGCAGCAATACCTGCAGATGCGGAGACTTCCTCATAGCTTTCCGGATCATCCAGGATTGTGCGCCACAGACCGTTTTCCGTCTGCAGATTTTTCAGTGCTGCCAGCTGCTCCGTCAGGGAACCTGCCACATCCATATACCTGGGATACAGATAGCATTCGGGGAGCACGCGGCCTACCTGACTCATGGTATAGGCTGCCCAGGCATTGGCACGCCCCCAGTAAAAACCTGACATGTGGCTTTTTTCAATATTGTTGTAACCATGATACCAGAGTCCCGTCCTGGGATCCTGCAGATAACGGATATGCCAGTAGTACTGATTCAGTGCATCATCCACAAGCTGACTGTCCTTCCATGCAACACCCGCCCTGAGCATAAAGAATGCAGCCATAAACAGGGTGTCTGCCCACGCCTGCTCCGGAAAATCATTCTTGGCACTGACCGTATGCTGCAGAACGGAATCAGCGAACCGCAGTGCCTTGTGACGCAGGAAATCAATCTTACTCTCCGCAATCTTTTGATACCGGTCATCCCCGGTCCACTCATGAAGCGTCAGCATGGCATGACCCATGGAACAGGTATTCACCGTCCAGATCGGAAGTCCCAGCTCAATATACTCATCCACCCGGTCCTTTACCATCTGAAGGTATTCTTCCCGTCCTGTCACCCGGGCAGCTTCACAGATCCCATAGTATGCAACACCGCATGGCCAGTCCCATGTCATGTCCATATTCATGGTCTGCCGGACAGTCACGTCCATTGCCTGGAGAAGTTCTTCCCGATCGTACTGAATCGCTGCCATACGAGTGTCCTCCGTTATTTTTTTGTTTTCATCCAAATACCAACATGGCTTCATTATAGGCCGCCTCCTATGCATTTTCACCCATACCATGGGGAAAAAGTGACTCATTTTGACCTTTTTCCACCAAGCCCAAGCTCGCAAACCAGACCGGTTCATGGTAAAATAACAGGGCAATCCTTGGTAAGGAGGAGCGACATGCCGCGCCCGAAGCGAACTGAGATCGAATATCGCAACTACAATCTTCCGCCGGAATTCCCGGTTCTTGCGCTTTCCGGAGATTCCTGGCACATCAGCGATGTCCCGTCAAAACGCTTACATTTTCACAATTGTCTGGAAATCGGTCTGTGTCTGTCAGATCATGGAACGCTCAAATGGGAAAATCAGGAGGTTGAGTTCCATGCAGGAGATGTGACATGTATATCACGCAATGTGCCCCATACAACTTACTCCGCTCCGGGGGAATCCAGTCTCTGGTCCTATCTTTTTCTGGATCCCCTTTCGCTCCTGGGTGTACAGACAATCGCCATGCTGGAAAGGGAGTTCGCTGTCCAGAGCATGCTGACCAACTGTCACATTCTCATTTCACCGGAAACGGACCCTCAGATCGGGCACCTGATCCAGTCAATTATTGATGAGATCAACAGCAGATCCGTCGGAAATCAGCTGAGCACCCGTGGGCTTATCCTGGCACTTCTGGTGCATATATCGCGCATCTTCAGCAATCAGCCTCAGGATGAGCTTCCCGCGTCCGTTTTTCATGAGCTCTCCCCCGGGCTGGAATATATCCATGCCCATTATATGGAGCACTTTTCACTGGACTATATTGCAAAAATCTGTCATCTGAGCCCTACACACTTCCGCCGTCTTTTTGCAGAACAAATGGGGGTAAACCCACTGACTTTCCTTCATCAGATCCGTGTGCTGGAAAGCTGCAACAAGCTGCGCTCCTCAGGCAAAACCATCTGTGACGTTGCCAATGAGGTCGGCTACAGTTCCCTCAGCAACTATAACCGTCATTTCCGCGAAATCATGGGATGTACCCCCACCGAATGGCGTAAATCCGATGGTCAGCTGAAGCCTTCGATTCTCATATTCAACGGATGGACCGAGGCTGAAAACCTGTCAGATCAGGATTCGGACACATAATCGGACACTCAGACCATACCGGAATGTCTTTCCTGTGGAAAAACCATCCACGGGATGATGGGAACCGGTGGATTCCCTTTCTGAAAACCAGAACGGGATTCGCGCCATGCGAATTGTGCACTCTGTATGTTCCGCAGCCAGGCTCTTTCAGCCATTCACCTGCCTCCGCATGTCGCAGATCCGCACAGTAAGAACCGTTCAAACATGGATCATAATCATTCCACAGATGCACCTGATCCCCGGGAAACCATCCGGTGAATGCTTCCGCAACGACAATCCGGCTGAATCACCGTCAGGTGCATACAGACAGGGTTCAAAATACAAAACGCATGCATTACCGGCGTTTTCATGACCAGGATGCATGCGTTTTTGCGTATCGGTATGTCCTGAAACACACAGGCCGAATGCCTGTGCCAGCTTTCGGATGCAGCAGCCATGCCTTTTGTGAAAGACGGGATCCGCATATTCCCACCGTACAATACGCCCTCCGGGTGGGCAGATGGATTCATCACCTTGTGGGAATGAAGCATATTGAATTCCACTGGTTCAGTGAATCGAACACACTGGTTACCCGGACCATGCAAACTCCATGCCAGACCGGACCGTATTTTCGCAAAAAAAGAAGCCTTTCGGCTTCTAAGTGGAATCCGGCAGCGACCTATCCTCCCGGGCCGTCTCCAGCCAAGTACTTTCGGCACTGAAGGGCTTAACTTCT
>CACYGY010000128.1 GCA_902774025.1 uncultured Eubacteriales bacterium | reverse complement strand
AAAGCCAAACCAAAGATTCAAAAATCTATGCGATTTCAAGTGTTTTCGTCCAAGCAAAACAGCGGCCTAAAACTCAACCATTAAATTCGTTTACTATAACTGCAGCATGGAGAGGAAATGTGAAAAAAGCGGTGGTCAGGTGACCCGCTCCTCCCCGAGCCGTCCGGGCGGGTATCCGGCCAGATGCCGGGCTGGAACGGATATCACCCGGACGGCTCAGAGGAAGCAGAAAAGATCGTCCGTACGCACTCCCGGCGAAGGAGTGGAGCAGGAATTTCCGGCTCAGATAAACTTCCGGCTTTGGCTCAAAGAATCTGCTGTCTTACAAGGATCCGGCAGGGAAGGATTTGAGCGCTTCTTCGGGGAACTGACCTGCATTGCGGGGAAGAAAACCGTCCTGCGGTCATTCTGTCAGAAACGCTGTGTCCCTGCAGGATGGCCGGGGGCAGTTTATGCCTGCCTCTGCATTTACACAGACAGCCCGGATCATGTATACTGACCACTGGGGCAGCCTTCCGGCATGCCGCCGATGATTCTGGAGAGGAGCCGAATGCATGCGTGGGAACATCGTACTGCTGGACGGGGCCGCCGGCACCAGTCTGTGGGAAAAGGCAGAGGAGCGGGGGATTGAGAAAAAGCCGGTATGGACTTACAATGTGACCCATCCGGAGATGGTGAGGGAACTTGCCGGGGAGTTCCTGTCCGCCGGAGCGCAGGTCATCCACGCCAACACCTTTGGTGCCAACGGGCCTGCCGTCAGGCGTTCCACGGCCTTTGATCCGGCGGAGGTGGTGCGGACGGGTGTACGCCTGGCCAGGGAGGCAGTGGGGGACAGGGCGAAGATTTCCCTGGCGGTGGGGCCGCTCATGACCCTGCTGGAACCCTATGGCGACATGGAGGAAGAGGAGTGCCGGGACATCTATGAGGAGCAGATCGGGGCGGGCATGTCGGAACATCCCGACGCCATTACCCTGATGACCTTCATGGACCTTGAAATGATGCGCATCGCGGCGACGGTGGCAAAGGGGTACGGGGTTCCGGTTTACTGCGCCATGACCTTTGAGAAGCACGGAAGAACCATGATGGGCAATACGGTACAGCAGATTGTGGATACCCTTACCCCGCTGAACATTGATGCCATCGGCATGAACTGCTCTCTGGGCCCGGATCTGGCCCTGCCTGTCATCCGCGCCTTCTCAGAGTGCACTGCCCTGCCCCTGATCTTCAAACCCAACGCGGGCATGCCCATTGTGGCTTCCGGCGGTGAGGTGACCACGGATTATGATATTCCCACCTTCATCCGGCAGGTCATGCCGGCGCTGGAATACGTCACCTACATCGGCGGCTGCTGTGGCTGCAATGCCGGTTATATCCGGGCACTGGGGGAGGCAATGGGCTGAGAAGGGCTGCGGCGGGATCTGCAGAAGGGCAGCGGACGGATTCCACCGGACGGTGCGGGTCAGGGAGACGTGAAGAGAAGGAACGGCTGCGCGATATCGGGAAACCGCTGAAAGGGCAGAAGGAAAAATGGCCGTCCGGATGCGGTTTTTCCGGACACAACCGGCCCGGTCCCGTGTCTGTCCCGCCTTGGGGTGCCGGAGGTGAGACTGTCCTGCGAGGAAAAGGGATGTTTCCATGGAGAGGTCCCTTCCGGAGGCGCAGGGAGCGGATTCCGGAAAGAGATCAAAGGATTCTGTGAATACGAAGGGAGACGGAAGAAATGTTTGCGATCATTCTTATCATTCTGGTGGCACTTTGCTGTTATACGCACCGCAGGGTCATCCGGGCTCTGCTGAATCATGAGCCCATGCCCAAGGCGCCCTCGTGGCATTTCTGGGTCCGGGAGGAAAACCGGAGGAGCTGACGCGGGGCGTGCAGGAGAAGGGGAAACACCGGAAAACAGCAACGCATGACACCCGGGGACGGGCAGCGAAGGGGAACCCGTGGAAAACGCCTGTCCGGATGCCGGCTTTTTCCGGATCCGGACAGGTTCTGACCGGAGGACTTCCGGGGATGTCCCGGAGGACATGGAAACGGGGAGGGATCAGGAATGGATTCGAATTTTGACCTGCAGGCTTATCTGACGGGGGGCGTGGAGAAAATCGTGGCCGGCGCAATCCGGGCCACCCTCAGAAACCCGAGGGAAAGCGCCTTCATGCTGCGGTTTGCCGCCGCCAGCCGGACTGCATCCAGAAAAAGGGCAGAGGCTGAGGGACAGGGGGAGCATATCCCGCCCTTTCTGATCGCCAGCATCACCAGCCAGTGCAATCTTCACTGCAGTGGATGCTATTCACGCTGCAATCATGCCACGGTGGATTCGAAGCCCGTATCCCAGATGACCGGTGAGGAATGGGACCGGGTTTTCTGCGAGGCGGAGGAATTGGGGATCAGCTTCATCCTCCTGGCCGGCGGGGAACCCATGCTCCGGCGGGATGTCATTGAAAAGGCCGGCGGGCACCCGGGCATCCTCTTCCCCATCTTTACCAACGGGACCTTCATGGACGACCACTATCTCACCCTGTTTGACCGCTGCCGCAATCTGATTCCCATTCTGAGCATTGAGGGAAACCGGGAGGTGACAGACGCCAGAAGAGGCAATGGGGTTTATGACCGCCTAATGGAAGACATGGACGCGCTTCAGAAGAAGGGGCTGATCTTCGGCGCCTCCGTGACGGTTACCACCGAAAACCTGAATGAAATCTCCTCCGATTCCTTCCTCCGGATCCTTTCCGACCGGGGATGCAGAGCCGTGATCTTTGTGGAGTTCGTGCCGGTGACGGAGGAGAGCAGAGGGCTTGCCCCGGGAGATGCGGAAAGGGCGTACCTGGCGGATGAACTCCGGCGTCTTCGCGAAAACCTGACCGAAATGGTGCTCGTCTCCTTCCCCGGGGATGAAAAGAGCTCCGGCGGATGCCTTGCGGCGGGACGCGGTTTTTTCCATATCAATTCCGCCGGAGGCGCGGAGCCCTGTCCCTTTTCGCCCTATTCCGACGTGAACGTCCGGAGCGCGGGACTGAGGGGAGCCATGGGCTCTTCCCTCTTTACAGCCCTGCGCTCAGGCAATATCCTCGCTGACGACCATCCGGGCGGATGCGTTCTGTATGAAAAACGCCACATGGTGGAGGCACTGCTGAAGTGAATCGGGAAAGAGGTCGGTCCGGGATGCGAAACGGAGAGATGGAGAGAGAGAAAAGCCGCGACACGGTGATTATCAGAACCAGCGTTATCGGGATTATCGCCAATGTCTTTCTGGCGGCCTTCAAGGCCTTTGTGGGCCTGGCGTCCAGTTCCATCGCCATTGTGATGGACGCGGTCAATAACATATCGGATGCCGCAAGCTCCGTGATTACCATCGCGGGGACGAAGCTTGCGGGAAAGGAGCCGGACAGGAAACATCCCTTCGGGTACGGCCGGATCGAGTATCTGAGTGCCATGGTGATCTCCCTTCTGGTGCTCTATGCCGGAATCACCGCCCTTGTGGAGTCCGTGAAGAAGATCATCACCCCGGACACGCCGGACTACAGCACCGTGTCCCTGATCATCGTGGGCGTGGCGGTCGTGGTGAAGATCGTTCTGGGCCGGTATGTCCGCAGTGTCGGGAAAAGGGTGCACTCGGACTCCCTGGTCAATTCCGGAGAGGATGCCACACTGGATTCCGTGATTTCGGCATCCACGCTTGTGGCGGCCGCTGTCTATCTGATCTTCCATATTTCCCTGGAAGCGTGGCTGGGCGCCATCATCGCTCTTTTCATCATCCGGTCCGGGTTCGGCATGCTGCGGGAAACCCTTTCCAGGATTCTGGGAGAACGGGCCGACGCGGAGCTCGTCCGGGACATCAAGGCAACGGTCTGCGGCTATCCGGAGATCAGCGGCGCCTACGATCTGGTCCTGCACAACTACGGCCCGGATTCCTACAACGGCTCCCTCCACATTGAGGTTCCGGACACGCTTTCCGCGGATGATCTGGACAAGCTGATCCGAAAGGTTTCGGTGAATGTTTACCAGAAGCATGACGTGATTCTGACCGCCATCGGTGTGTATTCGGTCAACACGAAAAATCCCCTGGCTGTGGAGGCAAGGGAAAAGGTCAGCAGGATCGTCATGGCGCATGATCATATTCTGCAGATGCACGGTTTCTATTATGACCCCGCTGAGAAGATGATTCGTTTTGACATCGTCGTCAGTTTCAGCGCCCCGGACAGACATCAGGTGTACAGGGATGTGTGCGGGGACGTTCAGAAGGCCTATCCGGATTTTACCCTCCAGGTTGCCATGGACACGGATTTCAGTGAAGAGTCTCCTGAGGGCGAATCCGGGAAAGGGTAAAAACGGCCCGCGCCATCGGATGACATCGGGTGAGATCACAGCGGAATCACAGGCTTTGCCTGACAGGGCAGGGCCTTTTTCTGACCCGGGCTCACCTCCCCTTCAGAAAATGAGAAAACGAGGAGAAGCCCACTGAAAAGGGACTTCCATGATCCCGTCAGAAGTTTCTGACCACGCCTCAGGTGCTCCGGAAAACCGGAGGAGGAAAAACATCGGCAGCCGTGAGGGAAATGCTCAGAGCGCAGGGCGGAAGGACCGGCGAAGGAAACGCATGAGGATCACCGTCAGCGTCCACCCGGTCTTCTTGGAGGTGGAGTACGCCTTTTCCCGGGAAGAGGCTGCCGGAGAGACAGGTGGATTTCGGGTTTCGTCCGGACCGCTGTCTGCGGACGGCTCTGTTCCCTGCACAGGTCCGTTCCTTTCACGTTTTTCACAGCCCTTTCCATAGGGTCACCTTCGGGGTGCCGGCCGGCTTTGGAACAACCTGACCGGAAAACGGGTGGACCTGCAGGAAAAGACGATGAAACCGGACGTGCACGCGGAGGATGCATGGCGTGTTTCCCCGTCAGGCCCGAATATGGCCGAAAAGGATATCTGGAAGACCGTCCGCAAGGAACCGGTCAGGAAGGAAGGAAAGATTATGATTATGCCGGGAAGTAACGGAATGATTACCCTTCTGTTCGGTTATACAATCACCGGTGCGGACGGGGTGAAGCATATGACTTCCGAGTGTGGGTATATGATTTCAGATGTACAGGAGGAAGAGTTCCTGAAAATTGTCAGAGGCATTGCTGACGGGCTTGAACTGAAGGAAATCCAGGGAATTGATTCTGTCCTGGAAAGAATGAGACAGATTGTCATGGGTCCTGCTTCCCGCTCCGGCGGAAGGATGCGCTGGCTGCGGCAATTCGGAGCGGATTGTAAAATGGACTTTTATCTCGATCCGGATGCAGTGGGACACATCCGCGATCTGAAGGATCCCGTTCAGGAGATGAGCAGGCCGGAACAGAACATAACGGTTTATCGATCCGATGGATCCCATGTGACGTTCACATACAGCAGGGGAATCATCACTTATGTGGATCCCAAAGGGGCCGGCAGAGTATTCATGACGGCAGATACATTTATCAGGGATACCGTGCATTGAATCCATGCATTTCCATTCCCGGCAGTTCTGTACCGGAATCCCGGCATTCCGACCGGGCGCACGGAAAAAGGGAACGGGGCGGGGCCATATCAGGGAGTTGCCGGAAAACGTTTCGTTTCAGGCGACAAAACCGTGAAAAAGCCGGTACATGTCGCTTCAGCTGCACGGCGAACACCCGGATGCTTCATTGTACTGAACGGGACGTTCGGGTTGACCTGCGCCGGGCCGCGGAAACCGGGAAAGGATTCAGACCGGCGCGATTCCGCCGGAAAGAATCATCAAAACAGCGGCACCGGAGCCATACGCTCCGGTGCCGTATCCGCATGGGTTTATTTCAGCTGGAGGCCGTCCCTGAAGGCGTTTCCGACAATCTCTCCGACGACCCGGTATGCATTGAAGGAAGAATCAAAGATGATGGGCTTCAGCTTGCCCAGATCCACTTTTCCGTCCGTCAGAATATGCTCATCCGCCTGCGACGCGACGATTTCCCCAATGACATACCCGGTTTCAGGGTCCCAGGATTTGACGCTGCACTCCAGTGTCAGAGGATACTCCTCGATGATTGGTGCGTTCACATGCCGGCTCCTGTGGACGTGGCATCCGGCCTTTTCGATCTTGTTGACCCTGTTTCCGGTTTCCACGCCGAAGTAGTCCGAAATCACCATGGTGTCAACCGTTCCGAAGGCAACGGTGAACGCGCCCGTCTTTTCGAAGTTGTCAGTGGTTTTGTGTTTGCTCAGCATGATCGTAATCTCGTTTGTGTCACTCTGCATGGCCCAGGCGGCGTTCATGGCATTCGGCACGCCGTTTTCATCATAGGTTCCGATAATGAACACGGCTCCCGGTGTGATGATGGACCTGTTTCCAGCGAATTCCATAAGGCATAACCTCCTTTTGTTTTGCGGGCCTGAGCCCGTCCGGGGTGCAGCGGATGACTTCATCCGCGGAATCCACCGGATCCTGCGCGGGCGAATCAGAGCGCTGCGCAGCTGCCGGAGGAATGGTTTCCCCATTCATCGGTGATCCGGCTCCTTCCGTACCGGTCCGAACCCCTGTATATTGTAGCCGCCGGGTGGAAGGAATACAATATCCGTTCCGGCTTTCTGCGGTTTTTTTCTCAGATGGAATCCTTTGCCCGTGCGGCGGAAAGGGTCGGAGCCGGGTTCGGGGCAGGAAACGCCGTGCTCTGAAGGATACCGTTTCATACAATGCGAACCGGCGGGAGCACGTGGACTACATCAGCGGGATTCCATTCCCGGCGAAGGGCAGAAACAGGTTCCGAAGCAGCTTCAGACAGAAGACTTCCGCCGGCCCCTGCAGAACACAGGGACGGATTTTGAACAGGAAATCCCGGATGGATCTGTCCCTCAGTTTCAGATGAATCATGCGGAGAATGAGGAAGAAACCACGGACGTCTGCAGGAAGTTCAGCATGCCCGGCGGCAGGTGTGCCGTGGTGATCCTGTTCCGTGGACGAAAGAAACCCATTGACTGTCTGTTCCCATCAGACTGTTCCATGGAACCGTGCGGTCGTCTTTTTCAACGCGGTTATTGACATATGTCACGAAAAGGGCTACATTTGTAAATGACATATGTCGGAAAGGAGGCGTTTATGCCAAGACCAGTCAGATGCCGCAGGATCGAAAGACTGCCGGTTTATCGCAGTTTTTCGCCGGATGACCTGTCGGCGGAGGAAAGCGTCAGGATGACGGTGGATGAGTTTGAAGTCTTCCGCCTTCTGGACGATGAAGGCCTCAACCAGGAAGCCTGTGCCGTCCGGATGCACATTGCCCGTACGACGGTTACGGCGATCTATGACAGTGCGAGAAAAAAGATTGCAGACGCGCTCGTTCACGGAAAGAGACTGCTCATCACAGGCGGATGCTGTGAATTTGAGCCGGTTGAAATCCGTCAG
>CACYGY010000127.1 GCA_902774025.1 uncultured Eubacteriales bacterium | reverse complement strand
TCGGCTGCCTCAGGGATTAAACCTGAAGATAAGAAATAATCAGGAAAGGGAGAAAACAATCTATGAGCGTGCCCAAATCATTACAGCCGGCATTTGACGGCATAGAGCCTCTGATTACCGACTTCTGCAATCAGTATCTGAATGATGAATACCGGGAACTGTGTCTGCATCTGCTCGAAAAGCTCTGCCGGAAAAGGCCTTCACCGTTATTGGCAGGAAGAAAGAACACGTGGGCAGCGGCTATCATCTATGCTATTACAACAAATAACTTTATCTTTGACAAATCACAACCGATTCATCTGACCGCGGACGAACTGTGTGCTCCGTTCGGCTTATCAAAATCAACCGTATCAAATAAAGCCAGGGAAATCAGAGATATGTTCAATATCACTTATCTCAATCCCGAATGGCAGCTTGCCTGTCTTGCGGAAGACAATCCTGCTATCTGGCTTTTCAATGTAAATGGGTTCGTGATCGATATAAGGATGGCTCCTGTGGATGTACAGGAAGAGGCATATCGGCGGGGATTGATTCCGTTTGTACCGGCCTGCAGAAAAAAAACAGAAGAGAAAAAAAACTGAATCATCACTGCCAAAAGAAGAAATCAGAGAGGAAGAACAAAAGCAGCCAGAAGGTCCTGCTGACTTTTCGGATATATACAAGTCCTTTTTATTTCACTGGTTCGTTTACACGGTTTCAGACAAATTTACGTTCAGCAGCCAGAGGGTCGTTTTTACAGCAGCAATTCCCGGGTGTATCCCCGGCCTGGGGGAATCACAGACAAGAAGCCCCCGGTAATGAGAGACCTGAAACAGCGAAGGAACCAATCATCCAAACGCAAACAAGCCCGCAATCCGGCACAAAGGAACCAGACTGCGGGCTTTCTGCATTGATTCGGTTATGATCCCGCCGTACTCACCACAAAGCCCGGCCGGCCTGCTTTCCGATCCTCACAGTCTGCCTGCCGATGAAAACGCCGGCCACATGCTCCGGTACCGTTTCCGGTGCGGCAGCGGTCATGCGGCTTTGGCCGGTACCGTTTCCTGTCCGGATGTGGGCCTTCCCGCAGAAGGACCTGACCAGTACCCGGATGGAGAACCGTTGACAGACTGATCCTGCTCAGGCTGCGTTTCCGTCATGGACTGCTGCCCGGCATCGTCCTCCGCTGCAGTGATCATCCGGGCATCGTGGATCCGGTCGCCGTACCTGCCGTCCTGTCTGATGATCTACTTCACGGGCCTTCCGGATCAGACAGCAGATTTTGATCATGGAAAACCATTCAGATCATTCGTGGCCTGAACGGGAAGACCAGCTGCTTTCCGGAAAGCGGGATCGTACGAAGCTTCCTCCCTGCTCTTATGCACTTTCAGAGTTCCTTTGTACAGGTGCGGAGTTATGAGCCTGCCCCGGAAACCGGATTCCGTCTTCAGGCAGACTCACGGTTCGATTTCCGAAAGGTAGGCGGCATAGGCTTCCGTGTCCTCATCCCGCAGGAAGAGGTCCCGGAAAAGAGACGGGTTCGTCCAGAACAGCACCGCTGAGACAAGAAGAGCGACACCGGAGAGGATCAGCTTCCTGGGCGAGGGCTTCCGGAACCCCTTCCCCGTCCCTGCGCGTGTAAGGATTCCCCGGATCAGCTCCGCATATCCCTCCGCGCTCATGGGAAGAAGAAGCCAGAAACAGGAAAGCGTGTACTGTCCCTTGGCCTCCCATACCGTGTAGAACAGGAATCCCCCGATGAAGGCAAGCCCATAAAACATTTCATGGGGATTCCGCTTCAGCCCGCCGCTGCAGACATGGATCAGGACGCCCAGGAGGATGATAAAGTGATAGCGGTTCATGAACCGTGAAAGCGGCCCCGTTCCGTCATCCCGGATGATAGCGTCCGCCCATGCGGCTTCACGCATCCTTTTGTTTTCCGGCATGATCCGGTTGATCCATACACCCTCAAACCCGGGCTGATTCCACTGGGATGCGTTCTTTCCCACAAAGAAGCGCAGGGCGTAGCGGGGATGATCCCTGAACGTCTTCAGCCGCCCGGCCAGGTCCGCCTTGTTGACGGCTTCCTGTCTGTCCGTATCAAAGCCGGAGGTGACATAGGTGTCATAGTTGTAGTGATTCCACCAGCCGTCATACAGCACATCACTTTCCATCACCCCCATGGTAACCCAGGACCACCTGGAAAGGCCTCTGCCCGGCCTGTGCCCCGTGACCAGAGAGACAGCTCCGTTGATCAGGAAGGAGGCGGCAAGCATGGCCAGAACCAGAGACGCGGCAAAGGCAGCGGTTCTGACGCGGTTTTTCCGGATCAGGCCCATCAGGATCCACAGAACAAGGGCAATGCCGAAGATCAGGTAATTCTGCTTGAGGATGACGGCCATCAGGAGCAGGAGGAATGCGGCACAGCCATGCCGGAGCCTTCCGCTTTCAAGGAAGCGGGCGGCATACCTGAAGGCGAGGAGGGACAGGGCAAGACCCATGAGGTTCCCATAGACGAAGGTGGTGTACAGAATGCCCGGGAAAAAGAACAGACAGAACAGACAGACGGCAAGGCGGACCTCACACCGCCCGGTCCTCTCCCCGGCCATGTCCCCTAGCTCCCGGCAGATCACCACCAGGGCAGCCACATTGGCCAGCTGGAGGGCCAGATCGTTGTACGTCCCGAACAGAAAGGAGAACAGGTACAGGATCAGGATGAACCCCGCCTGATGGGGGTACTGGTCCAGGTATCCCCCTTTCTCAAAGGAAGAAAAATCCCCCATTCTCCACTGATCCACGACTTCCTGAACAAACAGCTGGTCCGCCCTGGACTCCCTCTGGGTGGCCAGAACAAAAAGCGCCCCCAGGCACCCGATGGTCCACAGGACGATGCGGCTCATGCGCTCCATCTGCGCATCCCTTTCTCCCGTGCCCTTTTTCTCCCACAGACGCCGCAGCGCCCAGGCGGAAAACAGGCAGAGGGAAAGAAAAACCAGTGCGCTGAGCAGATTGAGGGCCATGGAGTCCCCCACCAGGAAGGTGCGCTCATTGGCATCCATCATGGACGTGGAAAAACCGGCCAGGACCCAGAGATACAGAACCAGCAGGAAGAAGCCTGAGACCAGAAGCGTGTGTATCCATCCCATGGTTCTCCTCAAGCTGCGTTTCCTCCTTTCCCGTCTTCCCGATTCCCTGCCCCGGGAAAGCCGCGGAAATGCCCGTGCTTGACGGTCCGCTGCCCCACGGATAGAATCCATGAAAACGAAATCCCATGGGACTGTCCTCCTTCGGGCCTGAAAGGGCGGGTAAAAAATGCATTCAGAAAATGACGATCCCGATGAAAAGATCACCGCGCTGTTCCTTGAGAACAACGAAAGGTACCTGAGAGAGCTGAGAGCGTCCCGCTTCGGCCGTCTCGTCTTCCGCCTGCGGCCCCGTCTGAGGAGGCTGTACCGGGCTTACTGCCGCGCATCATCACCCCGGGAGCGGAACCAACGCTGCGCGGAGGTACTCAACGCCTATGAGGAACGGTTCCTCTGGAAGGCTGCAATGTGGAGAAAATGTTTCGCAGAGGATCTCCGCCTTTTCCTGCACCACGCCGGGCACCGGCCGGTGACGGACCACTCCGGCAGAGGAGGGAAGGATTACTACAGCGTTGCCGTCATCGTGAAGAACGAGGCAAGATATATCCGGGAATTCATCCTGTTCTACCGATCCACGGGGGCCGACCGCATCTACCTGTATGACAATGATTCCACGGACGACCTCCCGGAGAAGATCGATCCCTTCATCCGGAGCGGATATGTGGTCTACAGAAAATGGCCGGGCACAATGGTGCAGAACGCCGCCTACCGGGACGCCATCCGCAGGACCCGGCACAGAACCGTATGGCTCGCCCTGATTGACGCGGACGAGTATCTCTTCTCCCCCGCCGGAAAGACATCCGATCAGCTCAGGGCCTACGAATCCTTTCCGGGCGTGGGCGTCAACTGGCTTCTCTTCGGTCCCGGGGGACATGACCGGAGGCCGGAGGGACTGGTGATGCGCAGCTACACCTGGCGCATCGCCGACGAGCGCAACGTCATGAACTGCCACATCAAGAGCATCGTGCAGCCCCGCAGGGTGGTGTGCATGTTTCACGCCCATTACGCCATCTACAGGGGAAAGGGATACGCCGTGGACGAAAAGCGGGAGGCGATCCGGAACACCTTTGCCTTTGCGGGCAGGGCCGGCCGGGCCTTCACCCTTTTCAATCACCGGGACGTGTTCCGGATCCATCACTACACCACAAAATCCCTGGAGGACCTGAGGGAAAAGTGCCGCCGGGGATACCCGGACGGCTCCCCAAACGCCGTGTTTGAGGAACAGCTCCGCGCCTTTGAGACGGAGCTTGTGCAGGATGAAACCATCTTTCCACTCTCGGAACAGGTGGAGGCCTCACTGAAGGCGTAGGGTCAGGTCGTCCAGCCGCACGGCGCCCCAGAACTGCCCTCGCCATTCCACATAGTATCTCTCCCCTGCCGTGGGCCGGATCTGAAACACGAAGCCGGGATAGACCGCATCAATCCTGTATTCGCCCCCGCGGCCGTCATACTGGAAGGCGACAATATCCGCCCTGTACCCGCCCGGCGTCAGATGCCTGAGGGGAAAGACCACCCGGATGCTGTGCTCCCCCGCCTCCAGGTCCAGGGCATTGCCGGACAGGGCGGTGGCCGCCTTTGTATGGTCCTGATACCAGACCTCAAAACGGAAGGCGACACCCCGGAGAGGCACCTCCGCCCTGCACGCCAGCTCCAGCACCGCCTCCTCCTCACATGAAAAAACGGGCGTATCCCCTGAGATGAGGCGCATCCGGTTGATGGAAAACCGAATGACCGGCCTGACCAGATGATCATCCTGCCGGTATTCGGGCCCGAACTCCACCTCCGCAGGCAGGCTCCGGTCGGTCCCCAGATAGGTACTGACCGCCCCTTCCACGTCCCCGTCAAAGACAATCCTGCCCCTGTCCAGGACAATGCATCTCCGGCACAGCTGGCGCACGGCATTCATGTTGTGGCTGACAAAGAGCACGGTTTTCCCCTGCTCCTTAACGGAGCGGGAAAGCCGGTCAATGCACTTTTTCTGGAAATCCACATCCCCCACGGCCAGCACCTCGTCCATGATCACGATATCGCTCTCCAGGTGTGTGGCCACGGAAAACCCGAGGCGGACATACATCCCGCTGGAATACCGCTTGACGGGCGTGTCCAGAAAGTCTTCCACCCCGGAAAAGCGGACGATGTCCTCCATCTTTTCCCGGATTTCATCCCTTGTCATGCCCAGAATCGCACCGTTCATGAAGATGTTTTCCCTTCCGGTCATGTCCCCGCTGAACCCGGTGCCCACCTCCAGCATGGAACTCACGCGCCCGTACAGGTCCACCACGCCCTCCGTGGGGGCGGTAATGCGGCTGAGGATCTTCAGAAGCGTGCTCTTGCCCGCGCCGTTCCTGCCGATAATGCCCAGGGACTCCCCCCGGCGTACCGTCAGGTCAATCCCGTCCAGGGCGTAAAAGGTCCCCTCTCCCCGGCCGGCCGTCTCCCCCCGCCGCATCGCCTTTTTCCGCTCCCGCCGCTCCCGGATGGCCTGCTCCAGCGTCCCGGCGTTGATTTTCCCCAGTCTGTACTGCTTGCGCAGGCCTCTGACCTGAATCACGACCTCATCTTTCATGCCGCCTTCCGTCTCCCTATATCGTGTCTTCAAAGGTTCTCTCCACATGGCTGAACACGGCGGCCCCCGCAAGGAACAGGAGAAGCGTCAGAGCCACCCCGAAAAGGTAGCGCGGGAGGCTGAACATGCCTTCCCCAAGGGTGATCCGGCGGATCAGCTCCATGATCTGGGTCACGGGATTCAGGGTGATGAGGGACCGGAGCCGGCCCGGGGGCAGGGCGTCAAGGGGATAGACCACGGCGGAGGCGTACATCCACAGACTGGTGCCCACGCCCACCAGATGCATCAGGTCCCGGTACCTTGTCGTCAGGCTGGACAGCAGCACCCCCACGCTCATGCCCAGCATGGACAGCTGCAGAAGAAGCAGGGGAAGCAGCGGGAGGGCCGGCAGCACGGGATGAATGTCCCCCCGGATCAGGTAAACCGTCCACATGGGAAGGATCACGATCAGCTGAATGCAGAACTTCAGCAGGCTCACCAGCAGGCCGGAAAAGGGCACGGACAGTCTCGGAAAGTAGACCTTGCTGAACAGATGCGCGCTGGAAATGAAGGTCTGTGCGTTGGTATGGAGGCTGTAGGCGAACATCTCCCACACGGCCATGGAGGCGAAATAGAACAGGATCCCCGGAACGCCCCCGGTTCCGATCCCCGCGATCCTTCCAAAGACAAGCATGTGCACAAGACTGGAGAAAACGGGATGGAGAAGAATCCACAGCGGGCCCAGCAGGGTCTGCTGATAGGTCATGGTGAACGTCTTCTTCGTCAGCAGCAGCACCAGATCCCTGTACCGCCACACTTCCCCCAGCCCCAGGTGAATCCCCCGGGTTTTCGGAACAAGGCGCACATGATACGAAGGTGTGCCGGAGCCTCCGCCGCCCTTCACAGACATCATTCCTTCCCAAAGCCCGGCTCCAGGAACTTCCAGGCCGGTGTGCATTCATCCGCGTACAGGGAGAGATTCGGATTGAAATACGGATCTCCCTTTTCAAATTCCGTCCTCCAGGCGCGCCTCAGCCTCTCCGCACTGGCAAGCCTGACGTCCAGCTTTTCCGGACTGATGTCATAGCCGCGGCTCCGGGACTCATAATGATAAAGCTCCGCAAAGGGCGTCCAGACAACAAGATACCCCGCCTTCCGGAGGGACAGGCAGAAATCCACGTCATTGTAGGCCACAGGAAAGTCCTCATTGAAGCCCCCCGCCTGATCCCACACCTCCCGCCTGACCATCATGCAGGCCGCCGTCACCGCGGAGAGATTCTGCACATACCGCAGTCTTCCGCAGTAGCCGCAGTCCCACCGGGAATGATGCAGAAAGCTGTGGAGACAAGTGAGAACGAGGTCGTGCGTTACGACTTGAGTCATCGTTATATCTACCGTCTCTTTGGTAGCATGTTCCCTGAAGAGGGCGTCACCGTTGACGAGTGGAAGAGCCATGTCCATCCAGATGATTTGGAAGAAACGCTTGAGTGGTTTCACCAGATTATAAACGGAGGCTTGAAGCGTGCCGAGTTCTATTACCGGTGGAACTTTGATTTTACCGGTCGCCATCCCCAATGGGGTTATCTGCACAATATCAGTGTGCCTGAATATCAGAAAGACGGCAAGTGCCTTGCCAACATCATTAGCACCTTGAAAGATGAGACCAAGCAACAGCAACAGGAAGAAGATGAACAGAAATTGACCCAGAGGTACAAACTAATCTTCGAGAATTCTATTATCGGGCTTTCCTTCTATACTCCTGACGGCTGGTTGATGGATGCCAACAAGATGATGCGTGACATCT
>CACYGY010000126.1 GCA_902774025.1 uncultured Eubacteriales bacterium | reverse complement strand
TTGCTTTCCGTGCTTCCCTTTCCGGGACAGCAGCGGGAAGGAGAATGCTCTCCTTTTTTTCTACTATCCCCGTTAATGTGCTTCAGCTGAAAGCATATATACATATTCGCCGCAGGAATGAAAATTCCTTTTGGTCATTTCTATTAATTTTTAGTTACTAAAATGTTACGTCACTTCATCGCTTTGAAACTTTTAGACAAAAAGAATCGTTTTGATCGATGGAATTCACAGTCGCCGATTAGATCAGAGAAAACCCCGGTATTTCAACCATTTGACGTTCGGCTTCGTTGCGGAACTCATCGACTTTGCAACAGCCCTGTAGCAGAGTGGCATTAAGCATAGATTCTAAAGATCGAAGAGAAGGCAGTCAACGCCTTTGAACGATTGAAAAAAGCCGCCGAAGCGGCTCAGGCTGGACTGGAGATGGTGTTCTTATACCACTCCAGTCTTTTGCGTCAAGAGACGAAGACTCACACCGCCTTACAACGGGTGAGGAGTGTCTGCTTTACGCCGTCGTATACCGTGTGATCCTTCACGGTGGCCTTGATTTTCCTGACACTGTGGTCGATGTCGGAGGTGGTCTTCCGGATCAGGATGTTTCCGCTTTCGTCCGTCAGCTTGTATACCCCCCACACACCCCCATTCGGTCTGGTACGAGGTAAGGAGCCTGACATCAGCCAGGGCGACCTCGCTCCAATGCTTCCGACGTACTCAGAGGTGCTCTGCTCCGTCTCCCTGGCCTTCCTCCACGCATCCTCCCGGGCAATCCGCTCCATCCGGATTTCCCATGCGCGGGGAAGCCATGCGGGCCTTCCGAAGTGCCTCCCGGTAACGTACTCGGGCTGAAGGATCATCCAGTCCTCAAGGATGAGATCCCTGGCGGCAACGTCCCGATCCATGGCCTTGTAGCAGTCGGGGATCTTCCGGGCGGTCTCCACGTCGGCATCGGAAACCTTTTCATTGATCGTCCGGAAAAGCTCGCTTTTGTTTCATAGTCTGCCTTGACGCAGATCTGATCTCTCAGGATCCTGCAGGCCACGGCCAGAACGTCGAGGGTCCTGCAGGCACGGGTGGCGGGGCGGGTGGAGAAGTCGT
The DNA here is from genome assembly GCA_902774025.1 of uncultured Eubacteriales bacterium. Lineage (GTDB taxonomy): Bacteria > Bacillota > Clostridia > Christensenellales > Aristaeellaceae > UBA2943. Next base: position 6,387 of record CACYGY010000126.1, on the reverse strand, counting down.
ACTCCCGGACATCGTCCCCGGCCAGAATCTCAGGGTTCTCATGAGCGACGCCGATGACCGTGGGATCGATGCCCGTGTACTCCTTCAACCTGAAGGGACTTCCCGTCCTTCGAGACGATACAGATGATCTTCTGACTGTGGTTCCTGCCACAATGCTCGCAACGGGCGGGGAGGTTGTACCACTCGACCTTCTTCCCGGCATCGCCGAAAACGGTCACGAAGTTCCCGTCCCTGGCATACACAGTCGCAGCGCAAAGACGCAGAGCAGCCTTTAGCGCCTGATCCGTCCCATACAGAGCTTCTCTCCCGGAATCAGGCACTTGAGAAAGAAAAGATCGGCGCTGCCAGGGAAAAGCCGGACGCCTTGAAACAGGAGGCCGGACAGCAGATGGAAAGCGTCGATCCTGCAGGGATAAGTATGTACAAAGGGAGATCACAGAGACAGAGGAGGAACTGAAAAAAACCCGCCCGTGAGGCGGCAGCGGCAGACACAGCCCTGAACAGGACAGACTCCGTCGGAAGGATGCTGGAGAATGCCGGCGGGAAGATCGGTTTCCCGGCTTTCTCTGAAAGATTGGGATGATTGCTGATCATGTGAGTGTCCGGGAGAATGTTCAGAACAGATCGCCTCCCATGAATGTGCAATCGCCCTCATTCCATGCATATGCCGCATTGACGTGACAGACAGTCAGCCCGTCCCCTGTGCGGTTTCCCATCGTCGTCCCGGAACTCTGCCCGTCAGGGTTCATCGTTTCTCCCCGGCATCCTTCAGATTCCACCCCGCTATGGACACCCCTGGCCTTCATCGGGCGCGAAGATTCCTTTCAGCACCAGGCGGCTGTCCATACCGGGCGTACAGAAAAAGGGCGGCCATTGGCCGCCCGGAAAGAACCTTTACCTTTTTCCCCATTCAAGGGAGAAGAGGAGATTACAGGCCCAGAGCTTCGATCTTTTCGTTGATCAGAGCCAGGTAATCATCCACGCCCAGAGCGTTGAAGCCGGCCACATACTCGTCCCAGTCGGCGTCCACGTCTTTTTCGCCGGTGACGAACTTGGCGACCCATTCACCCAGGTAGGTGTCGAAGTCGGTGGTCATGGAAGAAACTTCGCTGGCCACATCAGAGCTGAAGATGAAGGGCGCCCACACGGTGCCGCCTTCCTGCTTGTCAGGGGTGTAGTTGATCAGGCCCGCAGCAGATTCCAGAGACACAGGCCAGGTCTCGCCGCCCTTGAACAGCTCGTTGGTCGCGCAGGAGGGGTTGGCGCCGCCGGCCCAGGTGCACCACGCAGACTGGACGGACTCGAAGTTGCGGCCTTCGGGATCGTTCAGGATCTTGTCGGTGAGGGCATAGGTATCCGTCGCCGCGTCATAGGTGTAGGACTCGCCTTCCTCGCCCATGAAGTAGGCCACGATGCCTTCCAGGGAGTAGAAGTAGTCCGCCCACTTGGCCATGATCTCACGATACTCCTCAGGGCACTTGTAGGTGATGCAGAAGTTGGAGCCGGTGGAGGCGGGCATGGAGTAGGCATTCCAGGCCTTCTCGCCGTTGAAGCCTTCCAGGGGCTCGGTCATGGGCACGGTGAGGGGCTCATACTTGGAGCCGGACACAGGGCTGTTGTTGCAGAAAATGTAGGTCAGAGCCTTGCCGGACTGGCACTTTTCAATCTCACCCGCGAAGTCGGAGGTGTTCTTGGCGAAGGTGTCAGGATCGATGAGGCCTTCCTGGAACAGCTTGGCATAGTAACGGATCAGTTCCTTGTAGCCGTCGGCGGTGTGCCAGAAACGGGCGGTGCCGTCCGCATTCTGGTCGGCCCAGTAGTTGGAGGAGCCACGGTTCATGACGCCGAAGGAACCGGTGAGCAGGTACTCCAGCTCTTCCCATTCGGACATGGTCAGAGGCAGGGTGGGCGTGGAGGGATCTCCGTCATAGTCCCAGTCCTTGATCTTGTTCAGGTAGTCATGGAACTCCTGGAGGGTCTTGGGGGGATTCTCGAAGCCGGCATAGTCCAGCACTTCACGGTTGAAGAAGAAACGGTCGCCCATACGGATGGCATAACCGGTGAGGATGTAGGGGCAGCCGTAGATCTTGCCGTCAGACTGGGTCACGGCATTGCGGGCCGTGGGATAGGCATCCAGCCAGTAGTTGAAGTTGGGCATGACGTCCTTGTACTGGCTCAGGTCGACGAGCATGCCTTCTCCGCCGTACTGGGAAGCCTGGGTGGAGCTGACGTTCATCTTGAAGAGGATGTCAGGCAGGTCACCGGAGCCCAGACGCAGGTTCAGCGTGGTGGCACGGTCAGAGGCGGGCACGGGGATGAACTCAATGTGCACATTGGTCAGCTTTTCCAGCTGCTGCCAGAACCAGACGGTGTTCCAGTCGGCCGGCATCACGTCGGTGTACATGTGCATCATGGTCACGGTGATCTTCTCATCCGTCAGGGGGAAGATGGACATGTCCTGCTTCGGGCCTTCCACGGCCAGAGACGGGACACAGGCCATCAGCATCATCAGAGCCAACAGCAGTGCAACAACGGACTTTTTCATGGGATAACCTCCTTGATGTATTTTTTCAGCCCTCTCCGGGCTTAAAAACGATGGAAACCTCTTATCCCTTCACGGAGCCGATCATGACGCCCTTGACAAAATACCGCTGGATGAAGGGATAGATGACCAGCATGGGAATGGAAGCCAGCACGCAGATAGCATACTTGATGGTCTCGGCGCGCATGGCGCGGCGGGCCATGTCGGAAGAGTCGCCGCCGTCCACGGCGGAAAGGTCCGCGTTGACCAGAATCTGGCGCAGGAACAGCTGCAGGGGCCACTTGTTCTTGTCATTGAGATAGATCAGGGCCGTGAAGTAACTGTTCCAGATGCCCACGCCGTAATACAGGCCGATGACGCAGATGACGGGAATGGACAGGGGAAGGATGATGGAGAACAGGGTCCGGAAGGGCGTACACCCGTCAATTTCCGCCGCTTCCTGCAGTTCAAAGGGGATGGAGGACATGAAGAATGTCCGCATGATGATCATGTTGTAGGTGGACACGCCGCCTACCAGAATGACGGCCCACCAGCTGTTCCCCAGTCCCAGGGTCTTGGTCACCAGAAGGTAGGTGGGGATCAGACCGCCTCCGAAGAACATGGGAATGGTGCAGTACATCATCAGGGCGTTGCGTCCCCACAGGTCCTTCCTGGACAGAGGATAGGCACACAGAATCGTCAGGGACAGATACACCGCGGTGCCAATGATGAGCAGCAGGAAGGAGTTCTTGTAGCCCAGCATCAGATCGCCGTTCTTGAAGCATTCGGCATAGTTCTCCAGCGTCACGTCGGCGGGCAGGAAGATGACGCGGCCGCCGATGACCGCCTTGGCGTCGGAGAAGGAGGCGATGACCACAAAGTAGAGCGGATAGATAATGGTAAAGGTGAGCAGCGCCAGAAGAATGACGACCACCGTTTCAAAGACGATGTCACTCCTGGACTGGCGGGAATTGCGCCTGCGCCGCGCCAGCTGTTTTGCATCACGGGACACTTGCTTTTCCCCCTTTCTTACCAGAGCTGCACGTCGCTGACCTTGCGGGAAATGGCATTGACAACCACCAGCATGGCGCAGTTGACCAGCGAGTTGAACAGACCGATGGCAGTGGACAGCTCGAACTGATTGGAGGACAGGAGTGAAATCCGGTACACGTACGTGGAAATCACGTCGGAAACCGCCATGTTCAGATTGTTCTGCATCAGATAGACCTTTTCAAAGCCAACGGAAAGAATATAGCCGGAATTGAGAATCAGCATGATCACAACCGTGGGCATGATGCAGGGCAGATTGATGTACCACATGCACTTGAAGCGGTTGGCGCCGTCGATGTAGGCGCTTTCATGCAGCTGCGGGTCCACGCCGGCCAGGGCGGCTATATAGATGATGGAATCCCACCCCATGTTCTGCCAGACACCGGAACCCACGTACAGCCCCCGGAACATGGACGGCACCTGCATCCAGTTGTCCGGTGTCCCGCCGAACAATTCGATCACCTTGTTGGCAATGCCGTAGTAACGGTTGGTGAAGCAGGTCAGCATGCCCACCAGCACCACCGTGGACAGGAAATGGGGAATGTAGGTGATGTTCTGCACGAACTTCTGGAAATGCCGGTTCCGCACCTCGTTGAGAAGGAGCGCCAGCAGGATGGGCAGCGGGAATCCCAGAAGCAGGGAGGAAAAGCTCAGAATAAAGGTGTTGCCGATGGTCCTTCCGAAGTAGGGCGAATTGTAGTACTTCATGAACCACTTGTACCAGGGATCGGCAAAGGGACTCCCGTAGATGCCCTTCATGGCACTGTACTTCTTGAATCCCAGAATGACGCCCGGCATGGGCATGTAGCAGAAAATGAAATACCATGCCAGGGGAAGGAGCAGCATCAGATAGAACTGCCAGTTTTTGTTAATGCGACGCTGCCGGATCCAGTGCATGGCTCCTTTTCTTTTCATGACAATCTGCGCTGCCGAATGATCTTTCATACCGCATTATTCCCTTCGTTGGAAGAATCGACTCCCCGGCGCATGCCACCATCCCGTCAGACGGTCTCTCCGTCCGTGCAGGACAGGACATGAGCGGAAAACAGAGGCTTCTGTACAGGCTTCTGTCCTCATGAGCCGGCACATTGAGCGGCAGAACAGAATCCTCACAAAAGAATCCGGACAACAGACAGACACCCGTCGTCGGACCCCGGACAACCATTTCACTCCCGCAGACTTCTTCCACCCAAAAAACGACACACGCCTTCTTCAGATATGAACCCTGTCCGGAAGCATTTTCTTACTTGCGCGTATTATACATCCACCCCCGCCAAACGTCAACTTGTCCGTCTGCCTGAAATCAGGTCCCCCATATGCCCATGCTGCCCCGGAAAAAGCCGGCTTGCCCTGCATGTGCAGCGACTCATCCCCTATCCCCGGTGCATGACGCAAAAGAAAAAAATGTAAAACCGCCATGCGGCTCTCCCCTGCCCTGATGCAGGGCCCGGTGCATTCTGCGGGATTTCACGAACCTCCGCCGGATGAAGGGTCCCGGTTTAATCCGAGGCAATCGGCAGCCGGGATTCCTGCTGGACAGAGCGCTCTTTCCCTCCGGAAAAACGCCGGTCCGGAAACGCATGCCGCGATTTCCCGGAAAACAGATGAGATGCCCAAAGGATTTTTCACTCAAGCACCCCCAAAGCAGAGCCTGCGCGTTTCGAGAAGGGGCTTTTCAAGAATCTCGGCAGCCTTTGAAATGCTGATTTGCTCTTCATCCACAGCACGGAGCGTTAACAATTCTAGAAGATTTGTTTTTTCTGGCGTAATTCCGTGCTTTTCCTCCTTTAGCATGCCATTGGCTGACATCCATCTAATGGTAATGGTATAGGTTTCCTGACTAATGATACCAGCCTGACGGGCACGCATAACAATAGCCGATGAAGCAATACCGTATTCCTGTTGAACAAATTGAAGATCACCCCGGATATCTCGACGTTTTGGCCCAAGCTCGCGCTTGATATCAATTTCCGGAAGGAGAAACGCACCGGCAATCTCGTTCACCAGACGTTCTTCGTCCTGATCCTCTGAGAACAGAAAAACCAAATGGGCCAGTTCATGGATCAAGGTAAAGCGCTGTCGCTCTCCGTTCATATGGATGTTGACCGCAATATATGGACGGCCGTTAACTCGTCCGCTGTGCCCGGAGAAACCTTCAATAATAATATCAACGGGGCAAACGATATATCCATTATTCTCCAAAGTGTCAGTAATATTGCCTACAGGGCCATTGGGAGACAAGCCCAGAGTCTTCCGAAGAACCCTTCCGGCCTCTTCAGTATCGGTAACTTTGATACGCGGCTGCTCAGGTGGAGAAGGCAGAGAAGCATCGCCAAGCAAAGAGACAACATCAAACAGTCGTCCCAGATAACGATCCTCCTGCCCATAAACAAGTTGCGTCTTCTCATTCGATAAACGAGCATTCTTTCTGAACGGGCCACGTTCAACAGCAAGATCGTTCCCGTATTTGCTGATCAATTTAGCAAGGCTGACGTTCAGAGCATCTGCAATCTTCTGGCAAATTTCCAACTTCGGTTCGCGTTTTCCGTTTTCGTAATTTGAGATGGCCATTTTGTTCAGACCTACCCGGTCTGCCAGATCCTGCAAAGACATATTCCGTGAAAGTCGGTAATACTTGATGTTTTTGCCAATCATGGTGTCCACCTTCCTCCCATCGTTCGTTTGCATTTTGACTCTATTTCATCCAAAAGTAAACAACTTATGCGGGTTTTTATTTGGATAGATTTATGAGAAAGTCTATACAAATAATCCAAGCATAAGCCCCGGACTCCTCCGGGGCTCCTGCAGTGCGTTTT
>CACYGY010000125.1 GCA_902774025.1 uncultured Eubacteriales bacterium | reverse complement strand
CACAACGCCCATGGAAGTGCGCCGGTCCATGGCTTTCTCTACTTCGTCGGGCAGTGAAATGTTCTCAATGACAAAGGAAGTCACCTGCACACCCAGACTGGAGATTTTCTGGTTGATGGCCTGGGCACAGTAATTCCCCAGTTCACCGTAGTTGGCTGCCAGGTCCAGAGCAGGAATCTTGCTCTCCGCAATGGCATCGGACAGGGCGGAAACGCTGACCCGCTTGATCTGATCCTCAATGTCCCCTACGCGGTAGGTCTTGGCAGTTCCAAAGCATTCCCTCAGAAGGGTTTCCGGATCCGCAACCTTGAAGGAATAGTTGCCAAAGCCCCGCAGACGGATAACACCGAATTCTGCATCACGCATCATCACAGGATTGGAAGTCCCCCACTTGCAGTCCAGAAACTGCTTGGTGCTGATGAAATACACATCCGCCTTGAAAGGACTGTTGAACCCGAATTTCCAGCTCTTCAGCTTGGTCATGATGGGCATGTTGCTGGTGGTCAGCTGATAGCGGCCGGGGACAAAAATATCCGCCAGCTGTCCTTCATTGACGAAAATGGCAACCTGGCTTTCCCGTACGGTCAGCTGAGCTCCCATCATGATTTCTTTTCCGTTCACATCATACTTATGCACGATGGTATCTCTGGTATCATCCACCCAGTCGATGACATCAATGCACTGATTCTTGACAAAACTGAAAATGCCCATGGTCTGATTCCTCCTTGATTGTTACTTTCAGGCTACAACTCCGCCGGGCGCCAGGTCCAGCAGAGTGTTCATCTTACGAACCGCCGCCACATTCAGCTCAATGTCCAGATAATCCCGGATATGCTGAATGGCAGACTCCGCATGATCGATGACCAGCTTTTCCATTTCCTGTCCTGTCGGCGCATCGAAGCCGATCATGGGACAGGCAACCAGGAAAATGCGTTCATCCTGCAGTACGGAAATGAGAATACGCATACCTCTCAGCTCTGCCCCGAAAATATTCCGCATGGCAACTTCAAGTCGGTCTGCGCCGTAATGCCAGTGGCCTTCCAGGTAGTGATCCCGCTGAGGTGTTCCAAGCTCCATCAGCATGCAGGGACGCAGGGGATCCATCTTGGACCTGAGCAGAAGCAGATAGCGGAGCACTCCCTGAGGATCTGTCTGTTTCCCTTCCAGAAGTCTGCGGAAGAACTGATGCCTGCAAAGCTGCATCATGGTGGCTTCATCGTACCGGTCATTCGAATAGTCCGCGTGTGTTTTGTTCAGAAGTGTCTCCAGTTCATTCAGATCGGAAAGTGCCTGTTCCAGACTGTCGGCTGCACGGAGCACGGGTTTCAGAGGGTAAGCATTCAGATCTTCAAGGATGCGTCTCCACTCGGCTTCCTCGAGATGAATCAGTATGCCGTCCGCATGGTGGCGCGACAGCGTCTCCATAGCCTCATCGCAAGAAGAAGCCAATCGCGGCTGACGAAAACCAAGTGCTTCCCATGAGGGAATCTGGCCATATACATCACGTACCGTCTGGTTGTCTGTGACCAACAGCAACTTATACATGTTTCAACAGTCGCATCCTTTCCTTCCTGAGTAAAAACACCCACACAATTATACAGGAAACATGGAAAAAACACAATTCCATTTGGGCGGGAATGGAAAATCGTCCGCCGGAAAAAAACAGCGATTGTCCGGGCAGGTCACCGGCATGTCCTGTCAGGGTCCCCTGCTCAGAAACCGGGCTTGAAAGGTGTCTTGGACCGGAGGCGAAAAACCGCTGACACGGCAGGGGGGACCTCTATGCCTGATTCTGGCCGTAGTAATTCTGCAGGATTCTGTGATTGAGAGAAGGGGGAAGAAGATCATGAAGCCAGACCGCCAGATGCTGATCAGAGCTGGCGATTCTCTTCCGGAAGGGCATATGTTTCCTTTCCAGCAACCCGGCTACCTTTTCTCCCAGTCTGTCCGGGTCCAGCCCGTTTGCCTCATCGTGGGCGATGCGGTCTGTTCCCCGCAGATACCGCTGAGCATAGGGAGAATCCGGGGCGGGAGGAACATGTCCCCGTGTGTGCTGGCTTCCTCCCCGATGATCGCCGGGCTCCACAAGACACACCTGAATATGGAAGGGAGATACCTCCATCTGCAGACATTCGGCGTATCCCTCCACAGCGTGCTTGGCAGCTGTGTAGGCGCTCTGGAAGGGAATGCCAAGAAGCCCGTTGATGGAGGAGAACATGACAATCCTTCCGCCGCCCGCTTCCCGCATATGGGGAAGAACTTCCCGGTTCAGGCGCACCATTCCCAGAAAATCCGTATCCATGATTTTCCCATAGATTTCCGCATCCGTCTCCTCACAGCTGCCCAGGGAAAGAATACCTGCACAGTGGATGACGGCATCCGCATGCGGAAAGATTTCCAGAGCCCTCCGGGCGAAATGGCGAACACTGTCTGTGTCTGTCACGTCCAGTCTGAAGCGGCAGACATTGCCTTCACGGTTGTCCTCAAAGGATCGGGCTCCCGCGACAATTTGGTGTCCGTGACGGATAAGGGCATGGACGACTGATTTCCCAAGGCCGCTGGAGGCCCCTGTCACCCAGACAATCATATGTCTTCCTCCTCACGAAATGGATCCAGGAAAATCAATCCGGAACAGCAGAGCCGATGAAGAAGAGCTTTCCTGTCGGAATCTTCCCTCTGTTTTCGGCGCCTCCGGAAAAACGGCCGATGACGGAGTCAGATCTCCACCCCTGCCAGACAGGCTGCGGTTTCCTGCATGACCCTTTCTGTGCATGGTACGTCCGTGTGTTCGCTGACCATGCAGAAGATGACCGGCTCACGGGAAAATATGACACCGCAGTCGTGGGTGATTCCCTCGTCCTCTCCTGTCTTGTGGGCACACTTGATCTTTCTGGAATGAAGAAAGAAAGGGATTTTTCCGTTCAGAGCCTGGTTTTTCAGAATGTTCATCATCTCCCGGGATGCCTCTGACGAAATGATCTCCCCCGCCATGAGTTTCCGGAAAAACAGGGTCATGTCCCCGGCGCTTGTCTGATTCTGAATGCCCTGACTGATCAGGTATTCATCGAAAAGCTTCCGGCGAAGGTGGGTGTGGGCCATGCCAAGGTGTTCCACCGTAGCCTGGATGGCCTCCATCCCTAGCAGATCCATCAGCACATTGGCCGCCGTGTTGTCCGAAAGAATGATCATGAGCACCACCAGATCCCGGACCTGAAACTGTGCGTTTTCGTGCAGATAGCTGATGCATCCACAGGAGGGACAGCAGACGGAGGGCGGAATAGTCAGAACCTGCTGAAAATCGAGCATTCCTTCCTCCCGCTGACGGAAGGCTTCCGCCATAATGGGGAGTTTGATGAGGGAAGCCGCGTTGACTTCAGCATCCGCATGGAAACAGAGCTTTTCCTGACCGCCGGAAAAGGCACAGGCACCGATGGTTCCTTGCAGGGATTCAAGCGCACTGAGTACTTCATTCAGATTCTTCATAACGGTCTCCTTCTGTGTGTGGGATCTTCAGGTGCACGCGTGGACTGCCTGGATGCAGGCTCCTGCTCCATGAAGAATCCCGAACCTGCCCCCACACCTCACTCATGGTCCGGGCATCCTCCTCGTTCCTTTCGTGAAGAAGAAAGGGGTGTGGCCGCACCCTGGCTTCCGCGTATGGAGTGTATGCCTGCCGGAGCCCCCGCTGTTCCAGACGAAGACAGAGGTCCACATTCTCCAGACCGCCCTGACAGAGACAGCGGTAGGGAATGAACCGGTCCCGTGAAATCATGAAGCACAGGGCGCAGACCGCACTGACCTCATGGGTCTGTCGAAGAAGAATGTGCCAGCCGCCGGCCTCTTTGAGAACACCATACTGTCTCGGCATGGCAAAACCAGGTCCGTACAGAGCAAAGCCCGCATGGAGATTCTTGCCGCTTGGCGACATGAGGGAGCCTGTGACGGCACCTGTGCCCGGACGAAGTGCCAGCATGAGCATTTCCTTTCCCATTTCCCGGCTGAGCGGAAGGACGGACGCGTCCAGAAACCAGAGAACATCCGCCTCTGACTGAGCGGCAGCCTTGTTCATGACCTGAAACCGGTTATCCGCGATATTCAGCGGAATCAGACGAAAATGCGCGCCTTCCTGGTGTCGGACCACTTCCGGTATCGGTGTGTTCTCCTGTGTCAGGTAGAAAAGGTCAACCCGGGTCTGCTCCGGCACCGGAAAGCGAAGCCGAAGGACATCTCCCATGATCTCGGCCCTGGCTCCTGGTTCTGTACGGTTGAAGTGATCCTGCACGGCACGGCAGGACAACCGGATACACTGTTCCAGATTTCTGTGACTCATGGAGGACTGGACGGTTCTCCAGTGGTAGGCGATCAACGGGATATGGGAAATCCGGTCCGTATGCTCCCAAAGCCGGAGCACCAGGTCATGATCCTGAGAGCCGTCATATTCAGAACGTTCGCCTCCCACCGCGTCCCACAGTTCTCTGCGCATGCAGAGGAAATGACAGACATAGTTTGAGGAAAGCAGCAGCAGCGGGCTGAAATCCGGCTTGCAGTGCGCGTCCGTATGAACACGGCCATTTTCTGTTATCTTGTCCTCGTCCGTATAAACCACATCCGATTTTTCTGAGATCAGACACCGGGCTACAGCATAGAGGCAGTCAGGGCTCAGCAGATCGTCGTGATCGCAAAGAGCAATCCAGTCGCCGCTGGCCTTTTCCGCCGCCCGATTCGTGTTTCCGGAGATACCGAGATTTTCATCACCCCGGTAAACCCGGAATCTTGGATCCGAATCCGCATAGCGACGGAGAACATAATCTGTCTCAGTCCGGTTTCCGGTGACATAGAGGATGACCTCAAAATCCGGATAGGTCTGATTCTGAATGGATTCCAGAAGGGCTTCCAGAAATCCCGGGTCTGTCTGATACACAGGGATCAGAATACTGATGCACCCCGCGTGGAGAGGATGAGAGCACTGAAAAGCAAGTTCTGACGCATCCGGACGGATCGTTTTCCATTTCCGGTCATAGGTGCGCAGAAACCTTTCGGATAGTTTTTCCGTTCCGTGAAGCAGCGTGTAGGACAGACCATGCGTGCGGATATATTCCATGCCCCTTTTTACCACGGACACATCGTTTCATCCCCTTCCGGACGCGCAATGGAAGGATTATATCGCATCCGGGCAGGCCTGACAAATGCGCGCCGTACGAAGGAAAAAAGACCTGCCCTGTACGGGCAGGCCGGGTGCTTCAGCCGGGATCAGAGTTCTTCGGTCTGTGTGGGAATATACACATCTTTCGCAATCGCTTTCAAGTCCACCTGTTCAGCGCCGGTGCCCCTGACACTCAGAGAGTACATAAGCCCGGGGAGATCATCAAACCAGAGGCAGAGCTGTACACTTTCATCCTCACCAGAGGACTGCCAGCAGGTGCCCACACAGTTTCCCAGATTGAAGGCTTCCTTTCCGGTCCAGATGTAGTACATGCCGGAAATGTCCGTGAAGACGGAAGCGTCCGCGATTCTGGCGGTGTACTCAAGTCCGTTCAGCTCGAAGCGGCATTCCGAGAGTACGTCACCGTTCATGACATAGTAGGATACCTGCGAAGCGCCTTCCGGAAGGCCGAAGGACGATCCGGTCATTTCCAGCAGTTCCCCGGCGGTCACGTTTTTCCAGGGATTTGCCACCCCCATCTGTTCTGCTCTTTCTTTTTCAGGAATTTCTCCCACGAATACGCTCCCCTCGGCTTCGTTCCACAGTCCATAGAAGGGAATCACATCCAGATGGACATCCAGTTCATCAAGGTGTGCCCACATTTTGAAATCCTCCGGGAGGAAATCAAAGTGCGTTCCGGGAAGATAAAGAATGACTTCCTGGCCGTCCCTGAGCCCGTAGGGTTCTGCAAGCACAAAGCGGAGACCGTCATCGATCACTTCGAGTGCCTGGCCTTCGTCCAGTGTCAGACCCGTGATTTTCATCTTCCACATGCCGACGTTGACCTCTTCGGGATCTGTCAGCTTTCCGTGGAACAGGCAGTCATATACGGTTCCCTCAGGGTAGGTTTCTCCGGTCTCACCCATTTCACCGTCATGAAACTGTCCGCTGAAAGCACCATCCGGTCCGAAGGTGAGACTGGTGAACCAGGCTCCGACACCGCTTGAGAAAGTGAGCGTCTGGCCTTCAAGGTCTTTCAGTGGTGTTTCATTCTGTCCCTCTGCCAGCGTGAAGGAAAAGACTGAAAGAGTCATCATACAGGCAAGCAGACACACAAGAATTCTCTTCATACGTTGAATCCCCTTTCACAGATTCTTGTTGAATACAGAAGCTTCCTGCTTCCAGATATTGATACGCTCATTTCTGCAGAATGTCAGGAATCAGTTCCCTGCGTGAAGATGTTTACAACTGTTTCCTTCATCATGCTTTTCGGGCATTTCTCCCAGAGCGGCGCTCCCGATGACCAGGACGGTACCCGCAACGGTCAGAAAATCCATCGGGTCTCCCAGAATCAGGGCGGAACACAGGACGGAAACCACCGGCTCCAGATACCCCAGAAGGGCCACGCTGCGAACCGGAAGGGATGCCATGGGAATCAGATAGAGGAAATAGGCGATACCTGTGTGGATAACACCAAGCATAAGAACGATGCCCGCGGAGGAAAGGTCCACCGGAATGGTTTTGCCCAGATTCATGATGAGGACATAGGGCAGAATGGTGCAGGCTGAACCCAGGAGGTAAAAGAACACCCGGTCCAGGGCCGGAACCGATCCCAGAAAGCGATTGCAGATCACGACGCCGGCAAAGGTAAAGGCCGCCAGCATGCCCATGGGGGATCCCGGCGGTTTCAAACCGGACTTCCCGTCCCACCCCCGGTCACCAGGAGAATTCCCAGCGCGGCCGCGACGACTAGCAGGATTTTCCGAAAGGTCAGACATTCGTGAAGAATCCAGGGTGAAACCAGTATCACCATCAGAGGTGCGGTATAGTTGCAGAGACTGGCTACAACCACGGAGGTTTTCCGGTAGGCCTCGAAGAGGAACAGCCAGTTGAGACCCAGAAAGATACCGGACAATACCAGGGGTTTCCAGTGACGCAGGAGGGATACTTTATCAAAGCGCTTTCGGCGGAGGAGAATCACAGTGCCGATGGTCAGACGGCCGATCACGCCTCTGCTGAGGGCAACGATTTCACTGGGAACATTGATGAGACGAAGAAACACGCCGATGGTTCCGAAGAGAACCACTGAGGAAATATACATGAGCCTCATGCACACCATCTTCCGGTACCGTGATACCAATCCTCCTGAGGGATTCCATGGTTCTGACAACTTCTGATTAGCTTTTCCCTGCCCCTGCACATTTCCGGTTCCCGGGATGGATGAACCCTGCGCTCTGTTAAGATCTCTGTCCCGTAACCACGCTCAGACAGGTGTGAAGGCAGTCCGGGCCATGACGCACCGGACAGAATCCGCGACAAACCCGTTATGGCTCTATTTCTCTTTTATGAAATGTGTTTTGCAATGTTCATACATTTCTGAGCTGCTATTTTGTGAGAAATCAACAATTGTTGTCAACCTGTTCTCCATTTGCGTTGCGAACACTCTTAGCATATTCAACATGCTTTCTTTCATTTCACGTAAAACTGTGCGATTCTTATCCGCATGTCATTTCCGATATGCGGATTTCGAGTCATTTCTTCATTTGACATA
>CACYGY010000124.1 GCA_902774025.1 uncultured Eubacteriales bacterium | reverse complement strand
AATTCCTATGGAGAAAAGACGCCGTGATATCCTGCAGCGGGCCTGCAAGCACGCGGTGAAGGGCGGTGAGGTTCTGGATGAAGCAGCCATGCGGAATCTTGTGTCCCAGCTGGTGGACCGGCATGTAACGCCGACATGTCCTCATGGACGTCCCATCGTGATTGCCATCTCCAGGGGGGAGATCGAGAAAAAATTCAGGCGGATACAGCCGGCATGACAGGAGACAGAACATGCCAGACAAAGGGAAATGCCTGGTGGTGACCGGGCCTACGGCCAGCGGAAAATCCAGCCTGGTCATGAGGATCGCGGAGGAACTGAACGGAGAAATTGTCTGCATGGATTCCATGCAGATCTACCGGGGCATGGATATCGGGACCGCGAAACCCACCCCGGAAGACCGGAGGAGGGTCCCGCATCATATGCTGGACATTGCCGATCCCGACGAGGCTTTTTCAGTGGCCATGTGGTGTGAGCGGGCGGAGGCGGAGATCCGGTCCATCCTGTCCCGTCAGCGTCTTCCGGTGATTGTGGGGGGGACCGGTCTGTATCTGCGCGCCCTCCGGCATCCCATGGCGCTGGGATATTCGGTTTCCTCACCGGATATCCGGGGGGAAATGGAGCGTCTTGCGGAAACAGAGGAGGGGAAGCGTACCCTCCACAGGCGGCTGGCCGAAAGGGATCCCAGGGCAGCGGAAAAGCTTCATGTGAACAATGTCCGTCGGGTGATCCGGGCACTGGAAGTGATGGAGATGACGGGAAAACGCTTTTCGGAGCAGGCTGCGGATTCCCGTCCGTCTCCCTTTGATTTTGTCTGTTTCTGCCTGAGCATGGACAGGCAGGTCCTGTATGGCAGGATTGACCGCCGCGTGCATCAGATGGTGGAACAGGGACTGGTGCAGGAGGTAAAGAACCTCATGGCATCCGGCGTTCCCGGAGATGCTCAGTCCATGCAGGGAATCGGGTACAAGGAGATCATCCGTCATCTGAAAGGCGAAATGAGCCTTGATGACAGTATCCGGGAGATTCAGCAGAATACCAGACATTACGCCAAGCGTCAGATGACCTGGTTCCGGAGAGAAGAAGAGATGCACTGGCTGGACGCCGGCAGTCCGGACCTTGCGGAGCAGGTGTTGACGCAGCTGAAGAACGGGGAGTCGTTATGACCATTGAGGAAAGAATTCTGGAAGCGGAAAAAAAGACAGAGGCGGTCTTCCGCCGGCATGAGGCGATGGAAGAACTGTGGACCCGCCGGATTCTGGAGGCATTCAGGGAGCACGAGATTTCCTACCGGCATTTTGCGGGCACCACAGGATACGGAAACGGGGACATCGGGAGAGATGCGCTGGAGAATGTGTTTGCCCGGGTGTTCGGCGCCGGGGCGGCTGTGGTCCGGCCGCAGATCGCCAGCGGTACGGCCGCCCTCTCACTGGGCGTCTTTGCCCTTACCCATCCCGGGGACGAGATTCTGTCGGCCACAGGCAGACCCTATGACACCATGGAACAGGTGCTGGGCATTAACGAGGGAAAAAAGGCCCCCGGAGCCCTGTCCGAATATGGAGTCAGCTACCGGCAGGCAGACCTGACGGAGGACGGGAAGATCGATCTGGAGGGTGTGGAACGTGCCATCGGCAGGAACACACGTCTGGTGATCGCCCAGCGCAGCCGCGGATACGCATGGCGTCCTGCGCTGATGCCGGAGGATTTTGAGCCCCTCGCCCGTCTGGTCCACGCACATCCCGGTGTCCTGCTGATGGTGGACAACTGTTACGGGGAGTTCGTCTGCTCCACGGAACCCAGCATGCATGGGGCGGATCTCCTGGTGGGAAGTCTTATCAAGAACGCGGGGGGCGGACTGGCACCCTCCGGCGGTTATCTCCTGGGAACGGAGGAAGCGGTGGAAAGGGTGGCTGCCCGGCTCACGGCCCCTGGTATCGGCAGGGAAGTCGGGTCCTACGGGCCCGGATACCAGATGTTTTTCCAGGGCCTGTTCATGGCTCCCCATACCGTCTGTCAGGCCATGAAAACAGCGGTTCTGGCCTCTCAGGTATTCACGGATATGGGGATGCGCACGGATCCTGCACCGGACGCCCGGCGCTCAGACCTGATCCAGGCCATTCAGTTCGGATCGCCGGAGCGCCTGATCCGGTTCTGCCAGGGCATTCAGATGGCTTCCCCGGTGGATTCCATGGCCATGCCGGAGCCCTGGGCCATGCCCGGATATGATGATCCGGTGATCATGGCGGCGGGGACCTTTGTGGCCGGGGCTTCCGTTGAGCTCAGCGCCGACGGGCCGCTCCGCGAGCCATATACGGCCTATCTTCAGGGAAGTCTCACCTATCAGCATGGCAGGATCGCCCTGATGCAGGCTCTGCGGCACATGAACGAATCTTGACATGGTTCAGCGGGCTCCCTATAATGCCCGTAATCAGAGTTTTCAAAGCTGACAATTCAACTTGGAGGAGGACGATCAGATGGACATTCTGGAGCTTCAGAATATCTGCCGTCAGGTCAGACGGGATATCGTGATCATGACCAATAAAGCCGGTGCCGGTCATCCGGGTGGTTCCCTTTCTGCCGTGGAGGCGTTGTTGTTTTGTCCAAGGGCCATGCCGCGCCTGGACTGTACGGCACGCTCTGTGAAAGAGGTTTCTTTACCAGGGATCACTTTGATCATTTCAGGCAGCTGCACGGCATTCTCCAGGGTCACCCGGACATCAAGAAGTGCCCGGGCGTGGATGCCTCCACAGGGTCACTGGGACAGGGGATTTCCATTGCCGTGGGGATGGCCCTGGCCGCCAAACACCTGGGCAACGGGGTGAAGGTTTATACCATGATCGGAGACGGGGAGAGCGACGAGGGCCTGGTGTGGGAAGCCTCCATGGCCGCTGCCCATTATCATCTGGATAACCTGACGGTGATCTTTGATCACAACGGGATGCAGATTGACGGCACCAATGATCAGGTCATGAGTCTGGGGGACGCTCAGGCGAAGTTTACCGCCTTTGGATATGATGTCGTTGAGGTCATGGACGGCAATGACATGCAGCAGGTTCTGGACGCGTTCCATACGCCCGTATGCCCCGGCAAGCCGAGGCTGATTCATCTGCACACACTGAAGGGGAAAGGCGTTTCCTTCATGGAGGGACAGGTTGCCTGGCATGGGAAAGCGCCGAACGATGAACTGACTGCGCAGGCACTCAGGGACCTGGAGGGATAAGAAGATGGAAAAGAAAGCAATTCGCGTTGCATATGGTGAGTCACTGGTTCGTCTCGGAGCCGAGAACAGCAGTGTTGTGGTGCTGGACGCCGACCTGGCGGAAGCAACGATGACCAAGGGATTCAAGCAGGCTTACCCGGAGCGTTTTTTTGACTGCGGGATCGCGGAGGCCAATATGGTGGATATGGCTGCCGGCATGTCCACGATGGGGCTGATTCCCTTCTGTTCCACTTTTGCGGTTTTTGCGGGGCGCAGTTACGATCAAATCCGCAACGGTGTCTGTTATCCGGGCTTTAATGTCAAGTTCGGATTTTCCCACGCGGGAATCACACTGGGAGAAGACGGCGGTTCCCATCAGGCGATTGAAGACCTTGCGCTGATGCGGGTCCTGCCGAACATGACCGTTTTTGCCCCTTCCGACGCCAATGAATGCTGGATGTGCGTGAAGGCGGCTTCTGAGATCAACGGTCCGGTCTATATCCGCACGTCCCGTCTCCCGTCCCCGGTCTATGATCCGGACCCGCATTTCCAGGTCGGAAAAGGCCGTGTGCTGATGGATGGAAGCGACTGTGTCATCATGACATGCGGCATTATGCTGGAGCACTGCCTGAATGCCGTGGAAATCCTGAAGGGACAGGGCAAAAACCCGGCTCTTCTCGTGTTCCATACCCTGAAGCCCTTTGATGATGAACTGGCCCTTGCCTATGCCCAGAAGTGTTCCAATGTCTTCACGGTGGAGGAACACTCCGTCATCGGCGGTCTGGGTGATACGGTCGCTCCCGTTCTCTGCGGAAAGGGCAGCTTTGTTTTCCGCAAGATCGGTATTCAGGATGTGTTCGGACAGAGCGGAAAGCCTGCGGATCTCCTCAGGGAGTATCACCTGAACGGTGAGGAGATCGCCCGGACGGTGCTGGAGAGCATGCGGGGCTGACCGCAGATTGCATTAACGTTTTATTAGCGTTTCATAAGACAGGAAGGGATTGACGGCTCCTTCTCGAAAGATGTGGGTGTATCCCGGGAGGATAGAATGATCCACGATTGCGTGGAAGGAGGTCGACGATCATGAGTGATTTCGGAAAGATGATCAGCGATGTATGGCTGAAAATCAATGAAGGTGTTGGCAGTGCCGCAGGTTCGCTGGCGGAAAGCGCGCAGCACAAAGTCAGCGAGCTAAACATGGAAAGCCGCAGGAACGAACTGAGCAGGACGCTGATTCAGGAAATTCTTGCTCTTCACGCTCAGAACGTGAAGCTGCCTGATACACTTCAGCCTCTGGTGGATGAACTTGCCCGGCTGCAGGAGGAAATCCAGCAGCTCAGGGGAAAGAAGGAGGAAAAGAAGGCACCTGAGGCGACATCCGACGAAAAGGAAGTGCCCGTGCTGGATCCCACGAAGTTTGTGTCCTTCCGCAGGGAGGATGCCGCTGATCCTTCCGTGGAGGAAGTGAAGACCCCGGCAGCAGAGAAAGCGGAGGAGGCAGAGGAGGACGATAAGGTTCTGTACATGAATCCGGAGGCGGAGAAGGCAGCCGAAGCGTGCGGACAGACACAGGAAGATCAGACCTCTGAACCTGAGCCTGAGTCCGAACATGAGACTGAATCTGAATCCGAGTCCGCAGACAGCCATTCCGAGAAAATGCAGAGCATCCTGGATGAACTGGATCATGCCACGGAGGAATTCGTTGACCGGGTTCAAAACAGCCAGGAAATGGAAAAGGTCAGAAACAGAATGGAAGCTGCCGGTCAGAGCTTTGGTGACCTTCTGGACAAGGCAGCGGGCGGCATGGATCATGTGATGGAAAAAACCGGGCAGGCCATCTCATCCCTTCTGGACAGTCTGGCCCGCCGTGTCGACAGGAATCCCGGAGACAGTGATGTGGGCAGTCAGCCTGTGACACCCGAGTCCGGGAAGGATTCAGGGAAAGACGACGGCGCAGTGGATCCGAAACAGTGAATCATCGGGCGTGACAGATCGTCAAGGAACAGCAAAGCCGCGGACAGGGTTCTGTCCGCGGCTCTTATTATTCCAGAAAGGATATCTGGCCTGAAGTGCTAAGAACGACCATATCCAGCAGCGCTCTGCTGCCCAGAAAATCATGGGGACGGTCCAGATCCGGATGGATCCAGGCATCAGCGTCATGCAGGGAAAGCATAACCGGCATCCGGTCGTGAAAATCTGCCACGATGCCTGCGGAAGGCCGGGTGAGCACGGTAAAGGTCATCCGGCCGTTTTCTTCCTGCCGGTAAAGACCGGCGAGACAGAAATCCAGCGATTCTCTCGGGCGGATGGCATAGCGGGGACTTGGTTTCAGACGGTGATCCCATTCATAGTACACGGACAGGGGAACGGCACACCGGCGCCTTGCAAAGGATTCCCGGAACAGGCTTTTTTCTGAGGCTGTTTCCACCCTTGCGTTGAAGATCATTCTGCCCTGGACCCTGAAGCCCCAGAGCATGGTGAAAATCGTGGCTTTGCGGTCAGAGCGCCGTGGGGCAATGACCGCGGCCTCCATTCCCGGACTCAGGTCACCGGCAGGAAGGGGAGACAATCCCTGGCGGTTCATCCGCTGAAGCGTCAGCCGGAAGGAATCGTCCTGATCATCTTCCTCCGGAAAATGGTAGCGTCCGCACATCTTACAGGTCCCATTCAATGTCATACCACAGCGTGGAGATTTCTCCGCCCCTGAGCAGTGTGACATAGGGCTTGTCTTCCATCCGCCCGCTTTCTCCCGCCCGGGCCGGGATTCCGTGCCAGGGTTCGATGCAGATATAATCGGCTGCCTTATCCTTCATGCTCCAGATGGCAAGCGCTTCCATCTTGGGAAAGCGCACCGAGAGGCCGCGGCCGGTTTTCCTGTTTTCAAGCCGGACGGAACGGGAATTCAGCCCGTCGAACAGCCAGGAATCCCGAAGATCGATTTCACGATGATTCAGGGGAAGAATCCGCCCGTCATGGAAGAAGGGGAGCTTTTCCTCTCCGTCAATGGCGCCGCCGCCGGGGGTACGGGCAATGCAGCCGCTTTCTTCCTTTTCAAAGATGATATCATAGTCATCAAAGACGGCGCCTTCCTCCATGGGGCAGTTGAAAGCGGGATGACCGCCTGCGCAGAAGGGCAGTTCTTCCGGGCCGGGGTTTTCCACCAGGAAGGTTGTACGGATTCCCTGCTCATAGAGTTCATAGATCACATGAAAGCGAAATGCGTAGGGATAAAGTTTGCGGGTGGAGGGTGTATCCACGAAAAGCAGATCCACATAATCCGGACCGTTGGACACAATTTCAAAATTCGGATTGACACGGGTGAGGCCGTGCTTGGGCATGGGATAGTCCTTTCCCTTCATGATGATACGGCCGTCAAGAGGTGCACCGCAGATGGGGAAGAGGACGGGGGCGTGTTCAGGCCAGACATCCGGGTCAGCCTGCCACATGACTTCCCGGCCGTTCTTTCCCTTCAGGGAAATCAGCTGGGCGCCCAGGGTGGAAATGACGGCGGTGGAATGACCATAGTTCAGGGTCATGTTCATGAGTACTCCTCCTTCAGATAAGTCGTTAATAGGTTCGGGCATAATACACGCGAAGGAAACGGGATCCGATATCGAGCCACGAATAGGATACAGGCATGCCGGAGGCATAGGGATAGAAGATGACCATGCATGCGACGGCTGCGGAAAGAAGCAGACAGGCCAGGATCCGTCCGGCGCTGCGGGATGTCTTCTGAACGAAGTCCTGGAGAATGGCCACCGAGAGGATCAGGAAGGGCACGGTTGCGAAGTAATGGTAGATATACGTGCCCCGGGGGACCAGAACCCAGGGAAGATACTGGGACATCATGGATATGAGCAGGAAAGATGGAGCAATGTCCTAGGTACGGGAATGCCAGTGCAGAAGACCGTCAGTCCCCCTCAGGCGATAGACGTGACGACAGAGGAAGAGGATCAGTGTGAAAACCATGCCCGCAAGCCCCGGATACCAGACCATGGGATTCCCGAAGCAGAAGATGGACATGCTGATATTGGGAGGCATGTACTCTGCCATGGCGTAGTACATGGGCCGGCCATTCAGCGGCCAGTCATACCAGGGGGAATAGAAAGCATGATCCATGCCCAGGCCCGGTTCGGAATGATAGCTGAACATGCTGTTCTGAGCCTGGATCACCATATTCAGATACTGACCGGGAGAGGAGAAGGAACGATAACTGTAATAGGGGATATAGGAAAGCAGATAGATGACCGCCGGGATGAGAATGAAAAAGCCGACACAGCACAGACATGCCCGGAGAACCCGGCTCCAGGTATGCTCCGCCCGGTATTCCAGGCGTTTCCGCTCCTCTTCAGCCAGTGTTTCCGACAGCCTTTCCCTGGCCTTCCCGGCAAGAAGAACCTGCCGGGTGACGGACCAGAAATACAGAACGGCCAGTCCCGCGGCGGCATAGATACCGATCCATTTGGAGGCGATGGCGCAGCCTATGAAGAAACCGCTCAGGAAGAGCTCCCGGTACAGACGGCTTTTCTTTTCCGTGACCAGATCCATGCGCATGAAGCGGAACATATTCTCGTCTGTGTCAGATGCATGCAGTCCAGGGCCAGAAGCCCGCAGGGAAGCGCGCCGGAAATGGTTTTTCCCGTAAGCTGCTTTCCGAACACATAGATGACGGGAAGCATCAGAATCCCAGCCAGAGCACCCGCGAAGCGCCATCCGAAGGGCGTCATGCCGAAGATGGCAATGAACCAGGACATGATGACTTTCCCAAGGGGCGGGTGCGTGGTTTCATAAGGGTATTGATGGTGCAGATGCTCGTAGGCGGTGCGGGCGTGGTAGATCTCATCAAAATAGGTTCCGTTGAACCAGCCGGGTTCACCTTCCAGCGTGTCCTGCTCATCGTGGAGGGCCTCCGCAGAGGAATACAGGGGAGAGTCCTTTACGGCTCCTGTCTGTTCCAGGATATTGTAGGGAATGGTCTTTCCTGAAACCATGCGGAGCTGCCCGTCCGCGTCCTGAAGAGTTTCCGTCTCCCGGAACAGGACCTCATTCAGCTTCAGACCGATCTGATCGGGACGGATGCGGATATACCTGCCGGACAGCTTCTGGACGGATGAATAGGAACTGGCCGGGACATACACCGTCTGGCCATCGCTGGTCCAGGTGGGCTTCAGATACAGCCAGCGGAAGCAGAGTCCCTCCTTCATTTCGGCAGGATAGGAGGTCCAGTGGACGAGGTCGTCACTGACGTCCACCTGGAAATCATTGTAGGAAACCTGGCAGTAATAGAGCATGCTGAAGTCTTCATGGCGCTGTCCCAGATCCAGGATGACGGACTCATCGGTGGAGGTGGACATCCATGGATTCTGAGGCGCTTTTGTGCTGCCCAGATTGAGGAAGCACAGGACGGAATAGGCCAGCGTGATGCCCAGAACCAGAAAGGTGTCGGCACGCTTCCAGTTCAGGGAAGCACTTGTGGTGTAAGCGGCGGGATCCAGGTCCGGATCATTCTGAAGATGCAGACGGTTTTGAAGCGTCTGCAGACGGTGCCGGGTTTCGGGACTCAGTTCCAGACCCGAGGCAATGTAAAGACCAAACCCGGAAGCAAGGAGCAGGACCGCGGAGAGGAATCTGGCCAGCCCCTCCGTATCCAGATTCAGATGCCCGTATTCGGCGCCCAGGCGGATCGAGTTGTCCAGTACAATTCCCTCATTGACCACCAGCACCGGAGTGAGCACGGCCAGGAGGAACAGGATCCGCCTGTCCTGCCTGATCAGCCAGGCAAGGAAAAGGAGACCGACGGCCGGGAACATGTAGCGCTCGTGCATTTTGATGCCCAGCGCATACAGAAGCAGGAGGAGCAGACCGCACAGGAAGGGAAGATCCTGAAGCTTCCCCCGGACAAATCTGGGAATCAGGATGGCAAAGACCAGAGCCATGGCGCCGTACCCGCACACGGACCAGGAAAGGCGGGCCAGGGCACAGATCAGGAAGAAGAGGGAGAAAACGCCCATCAGGGTCGGTTCCAGCCAGGGAAGACAGACCGGAGTTTCAGGATGTTTCCTGCCTTTGAGAATCGTCATTCCGGCCCAGGCAAGACTGAACAGAATGAGGACCAGGCATACGGGGAAGCTGCTTTCCCTGTCCACGGAAACCCAGTTCAGACCAAAGAGGTAGTACAGGTTTGCTGCGTTGACCGACGCGTAGGCGTAGGAGGAAAGTGTTTTGCCGTACAGTTCCAGAAGCCACCCGGGGGACTGCCGGATTCCAAAGGGAAGAATGATGGCAACTGCGGTGATCAGGGATACCAGAATGCCCGTGAAAACACGCTTCCGCAGCAGATGGTCCCCCTGCCGGAGGGCGATGATGAGGGCGATCAGGCCAAGAGGTCCGACCATGAGGGCCTGGGGCTTAACCAGAACCGCAAGGATATACAGCGGGAATACCCAGTCCCAGCGTTTCTGAAGGGCCCTGCGGACCACCAGCAGGAGCAGAACCATGAGAACGGAGTCGATCTGTCCCCAGCAGGCACTGTTCAGAATCAGAAGCGGGTGGAACGCCACCAGAAGACAAAGGATGCCCGCCTGTCCGGGACGCATCCGGTTTTCACAGGCCCAGCGGTACACAAGCCATGCCGTGAAAAGATCACAGAGGGAGGGAAAGAGTTTCAGGATCACGGTATCCGGCAGCCAGGCGGGAAGTACGCCTCCAAAGAGACTCTTCAGTCCGGACAGGATCAGCTGATTCAGTCCCAGAACCAGCATGTAGGCCGGAGGATAGTCACAGAAGCCGGCGCTGGCATAGAACCGTGCGGGCCCCACGGCAGCCATGGTGGCCCCCCAGGAGCGGAAGCAGTTGATATCCACTTCATAGCCGGAAATCCGCCCTGACAGGAACAGATGAAGGAACAGGGAACCTGCCAGCCCCAGGAAGACGGGCCAGGAAAGACTCTTTTTCCCCGATGCAGGCAAATCTTTTCCGC
Organism: uncultured Eubacteriales bacterium; assembly: GCA_902774025.1. Classification (GTDB taxonomy): domain Bacteria; phylum Bacillota; class Clostridia; order Christensenellales; family Aristaeellaceae; genus UBA2943. Next base: position 5,290 of record CACYGY010000124.1, on the reverse strand, counting down.
TCTGACGGGAAGCGGCCGCAAAGGCCAGAAGGCACAGGGAATAGAGAACACCCAGGGCAATCAGATAAGGCCATGCGGCAGAGGAAACGGAATCCTCCGCGAAATCCCCCTCATCGTCATCTGAAAAATCATCCATGCCGCTGGCGGGCAGTGTAAACCAGAGGTCCACCAGGACATCGGAAGGAACCCTGTCCACTTTTTCCAGCCGCAGGTCAGTAAACCAGGCATATCCCTTGCTTTCACCGCTGTAGCCGCCCAGCCGCGCGTACACGGTGACGCTGGTCTGGTCTTTCCCAGTCTGGCCGTAGAGGGACACATCCACCCAGTCATCTCCGGTGTCATAGAGACCGTCGGTTCTGGAATACAGGCCTGCCACGGAAAGATTGGCGCCCCATCCTGCGTCCGGAATATCGGAGGCGCGGATGCGTCCGCTGAGGCGGTACACGGTATTGGGCTCCACCTGGACCTGCTGGGCAAATCGCGCGTCGTTTTCCCCGATATTGTGGATCATCGCGATCTTCCCGCCGTCCTCCTCGGTTTCCACGGAGTAAGTGGTATACCCCTCACTGGTATACCACGCCTCGGTATACCAGTCAGCGGGGAGTCCCTGACTGTCCAGCTGGTCAAAGCTGCTGTTTTTCAGAAGGTTGCCGTTTTCCGCGAGAGCTGCCGAAAAAAAGCAGAGAAGGAACAGAATACTCCAGAGAAACACGTGGCTTTTTCCACGCAACGCAATCACTCCTTCTGCCAGAAATGACCGATGAAGGTCCTTCTGTGTTCGGGACATGGACCATACCGCTTCAGCATGTCGATGTGTTCCGCCGTACCGTATCCCTTATGCTTTGCAAAACCGTAGGCGGGATACACCCGGTCCAGACTCCGCATCTGTCGGTCACGGGTGACCTTGGCGATGATGGAAGCCGCGGCGATACTGTAGGATATGGCGTCACCGTGAAGGATGGCTTTTTCCCGCCCGGGCAGAGAAAGATTGGTCACTGCATCAACGAGGAAAAGATCAGCCGGTATTCCGGACGCGGCATCCCGCATGGCTCTGCGGGTCGCCTGAAGGATATTGATTTCATCAATCACCTGGGCGGAGGCAATGCCGATGCCCACGTACAGGGCTTTTTCCATAATTTCATCGTAGACTTTTTCTCTTCTGGATTCAGACAGTTTCTTGGAATCATCCACCCAGAGAATGGGGTCTTCTTCCAGAGAAAAAGCCACACAGGCCGCAACCACGCATCCCGCCAGAGGGCCGCGGCCTGCCTCATCCATTCCGGCAATCAGCGTGCTCTGGGAAAGAAACGCCCGATCGTGACTGATCAGTTCAAGAGCACGGTCCGTCCTGCTGTTTTTCGACATGCGTATCCTCCTTTAATGAGGACGTATCGGGTTTTTCAAGGGTGATGCGGCCGCATCGGCCCGCCCGGAATTCGTCCAGAACGACCTGGCAGCAACGGTCATAATCAAACAGTCCGCCTTTGAGAAGAAAACCGCGGCCTTTGCATACCTCCTGCAGGAGGGATTCTCCCCGAAGGGAAAAATCCCGGATCCGGAAACGTTCCGAGACCGCCTGAGGGCAGATTTCCATCAGTTCCTGAAGGAGTTCAATGGTCAGCATGGGAAGATCCACCACGTCATCCTTGATGGAACCGATATAGCAGAGCCTTCTGGCAGCGGTCTGGTCGTCCAGCCGGGGCCACAGCATTCCGGGAGAGTCCATGAGCTGAAGGTAGGGAGAAACGGTGACCCACTGGTTGGCTTTGGTCACACCGGGCCGGTCTCCCGTTCTTGCAACGGAGGAGCCGTGGATCTGATTGATGAGTGTGCTTTTCCCCACATTGGGCACACCCACAATCATGGCGCGGACGACCTTTCGCACGCCTTTTGCCAGGGCCTTTTCCACAAATTCTCGGGAAGCATCGTCAATTACCCGGAGAATCGATTTGGATTTTCCGGACTGAGCGGAGCAGGGAAAGGCACGAATACCCTGTTCCGTAAAGGATCTGATCCACTCACGGGTCAGGTCCGCGTCTGCCAGATCACTTTTGTTCAGCAGAAGAACAGACTTTTTCCCCTGAATCAGTTTCTCCAGATCGGGGTTGCGGCTGGAAAAGGGAAGCCTGGCATCGCAGAGTTCCAGGATCAGGTCACAGCGACTGATCTGCTCCTGAAGCTGTCTTTTGGTTTTTGCCATATGCCCGGGATACCAGTTGATCAACATGCTGCACGCCGCCTCTTTCGCCTGTCATTCTCCTATAAATTCTACACAAAAACAGATGTGCGTCAACTGGAAAACCCAAAGCGTTACACATGGGTTCCTGCCAGATTCGGATCGGACTGTACGGGTTCCCGCAGTTCTGAGAAGGCCAGCGGATATCGAAACAGACTTTGTTCCAAACATACCAAATCCTGGTAAAATGGACCGGAGTGCACAACGTTGCCACGCAGGCCGGAATTGTGTATAATACCTTCACAGGTGAAGAAGGAGGGTTATCGGATGCGTCCTGAACTGAATGCTTTAAGACAGGAAATGACCAGACAGGGCATTGATTACTGCCTGGTTCTGACTGATGATTTTCATGCGTCTGAATACACGGGCGCTTATTTCAAGGCCCGTTCCTATTTGACCGGCTTTACGGGAAGTGCCGGTACCGCACTGGTGGGAAAAGAATGGGCCGGTCTGTGGACAGACGGGCGCTATTTCCTTCAGGCGGCCATGCAGCTGAAGGATTCCGGGTTTGAACTGATGAAGTCAGAGCAGCCCAATGTGCCGGATGTAAAGCAGTATCTTCGTGATCACCTTGAACCCGGTCAGGTGCTGGCCTTTGACGGGCGGACCATGACGGTTTCGGGATTCCGGGATTATCAGAAGGTGGCGGAAGAAAAGGGAGCATCACTGAGGACGGATGTGGACCTGGTGGATCGGATCTGGAAAGACCGTCCGCCTCTGCCTGTACATCCCGTCTATGAGCTGGAGGAGCGCTATACGGGCAGGAGCCGCGGACAGAAAATTCAGGACGTCCGCCGGGCGGTCGCGGAAGCGTCTGCAGACTGTCTGATTCTTTCATCTCTGACGGACATCTGTTATCTGCTCAATATCCGCGGCGGTGATGTGGCGTGTACGCCGGTGGTTCTGGCTTACTGCATTCTTGATGCGGAATCGGTTTCGCTGTTTGTGAATCCCGGGGCCGTCCCGACGGAAATTGCCGAACATCTCAGGCAGGACGGTGTCCGGCTCTGTCCTTATGAGGACGTGTATTCAGCGGTTGCCGGACTGCCGGTGCATACCAGGGTCATGCTGGACCCGAAATCAGTCAACAGCGCTGTTTTTTCCCGAATTCCCTCCGGATGTTCCGTGGTGGAAAAGCAGAATCCAACGGTGCCCATGAAAGCCGTCAAGAATCCGACGGAGATTGCCAACATGCGCAAAGCCCATATTCTGGACGGAGTGGCAGTCACAAGGTTTCTGTACTGGATCAAAAACAACGTCGGACGCGTTCCTGTCAGTGAGATCTCCGCGGCGGAGAAACTGGAAAGTTTCCGCAGGGAACAGCCTGGGTATCTCGGCCCCAGTTTTTCTCCCATCATGGCCTACGGACCTCATGGTGCCATTGTGCACTATTCCGCCACACCGGAAAGCTCATCCATGCTGGAAGGCAGGTCCTTCCTTCTGGCGGATACGGGCGGACACTATCTGGAAGGAACCACTGACATTACCAGAACGATTGCGCTGGGCGAACTGACAGATGAGGAAAAAGCTTTCTATACTCTCGTTCTGCTGGGCCATCTTCATCTGGGCGATGCACGTTTCCTCTACGGATGTTCCGGCGCCAATCTGGACTATCTGGCCCGTGAGCCCCTGTGGAGACGCGGGTACAATTACAATCACGGCACCGGGCATGGCGTCGGCTATGTGCTGAGCGTCCATGAGGGACCACAGTCTTTCCGCTGGCAGAAAACGGACAGAATTCACTCAGCGATCCTGGAAGCCGGGATGATTACCAGTGATGAGCCCGGGATCTATCTGGACGGAAAGTTCGGTGTTCGTCTGGAGAATCTGACGGTGGTTGTGGATGACGTGACCAATGAGTACGGACGGTTCATGCGCATGGAATACCTGACCATGGTGCCCTTTGATCTGGATGCCCTGGATCTTTCTCTGATGACGGAGTATGACCGGGAACTCCTGAATGAGTATCATCAGTCAGTCTATGACGCCATCGCGCCTTTACTGCCACCGGAGGAGGCTCAGTGGCTGCGCCAGGCCACAAGGAAAGTCTGAGGAGCAGGCATGAGAAAAGGTGACATGACCAGACAGGAAATCCTTCGGGTTTCGGAGAATCTTTTCCTGCAGAAGGGTTATGAGCAGACGAGCATTCAGGATATTCTGGATGTGACCCATGGCAGCAAGGGCAGTTTTTATCACCATTTTCCATCCAAGGATTCCGTGCTCCAGACACTGTGCGGGAACAGAGCGGACCGGGCCCGGATGACCGCGGAGCAGATGCTGAAGACAGAATTTCATTCCATGGAACGCCTGAACTGCCTGATCACCTGCGCCCTGCCTCTGCGCAGAGAGGAAAGCCCGTTCATGAGCATGATCCTGCCCCTCATGGAGCTTCCTGAGGGAATGACGGTGCGGGTGGTCTATCAGGATGCCCTGGTCCGCTCCTTCAGTCCGCTGCTGAACACGGAGCTGATCCGGGGCAGAAAAGACGGTTCCATTTTTCCTTGTACCGGTGATCTGGCCGTTCCGCTGCTGACGCTGCTGAATGCCTTCTGGCAGGAAGCCTGCGGGATTCTGATGGAAATGTCACGGACAAAGAATCACACCTCTGCCGCGATGATGCAGACACTTCTTGCCCGCTACCGGCTTCTGACGGAGCACATGCTGAACGCGCCTTACGGGAGTATTCTGCTGATCTCCCTTTCCCAGTGGGAAGACTTTTCAGGTCGTGTTCTGGAAGGAATGCAACATTCCTGAGGGAATGGTTCATAGAAAGGAGATTCTTATGAGCAAGATACCCACTCCTCATATCAGCGCAGCGCCCGGTGATTTTGCGGATACTGTTCTGATGCCCGGCGATCCGCTGCGTTCCCGTTTCATCGCGGAAAACTTTCTCACGGACGCCAGACTGGTCAATGACGTGCGCGGCGTCCAGGGATATACGGGCTTTTATCATGGAAAGCGTGTTTCCGTGATGGCCTCCGGTATGGGCAGCGCTTCCATCGGCATTTATTCCTATGAACTTTTCAATTTTTATGACGTGAAGAATATCATCCG